>DAOUFB010000001.1:0-15938 GCA_034430135.1 Flexilinea sp.
CGGTGGCGATGAGCGTTCCGCATGAAATCGAATACACGCTGCGGTTTGATTCCGCGACGCTTAAAACGGTTGAGACGGCCGCGCCGGACGCTGACGCGCCGAACTGGGCGGAACTTCCGATGACCGGCGAACTTCCGCTTCGGTTCGCGGCGCAATACCGCGTCCTGAACTATGCGGGCGGGTACAGTCTCCTCGAAATTACTGACAGCGGGCGTTTTCTCATTGTTCCGGAAAACGCCCCGACCCCAAAGGGGATCGAAGCTGACATTGTCGTATTGAAACAGCCGATCGAACGAATTTACCTCGCCGCAACGTCGGCGATGGATTTTTTCCGCGCCATTGACGCGATCGATTCCATCCGGTTTTCTGCGCTGAAAGCGGACGGCTGGTTCATTCCTGAAGCAAGGCAGGCGCTCGAAGACGGACGGATGATTTACGCCGGGAAATACCGTGCGCCGGATTATGAGCGGATTTATTCGGGGAACTGCGGACTGGCGATTGAATCGACGATGATTTACCATACCCCCGAAGTCAAAGAGAAACTCGAAAAAATCGGGATCCCGGTCCTCGTCGAACGATCCAGCTATGAAAATGACCCGTTGGGACGGATGGAATGGATCAAGGTTTACGGGCTCCTGACCGGAAAGCTCGAAGCGGCGTCCGACATCTTTGACCGCGAAATCACGGCGCTTTCCGAACTCAAAACCGAAGCCGGTACAGAAAAGACCACAGCTTTTTTTTATGTCACGACGACGGGAACCGTCAACGTCCGGAAGAGTCAGGATTACGTCGTGAAAATGATCACCATGGCGGGCGGGAGCTACGTTTTTCCGAATCTCGGGGAAAACGGGAACGCGCTTTCGACGGTCAATATGACGATCGAAGCGTTCTACGAAGGCGCGAAAAACGCCGACATCCTGATTTACAACAGCACGATCGACGGTGAATTGGAAACCATCGCACAGCTCCTTTCAAAGAGCGTCCTCTTCAAAGATTTCAAAGCGGTTCAGAACGGCGATGTCTGGTGTACCGGGAAAAACCTGTATCAGGAACCAATGGGGCTGAGCGCCATGATCCGGGATCTGAACCAGATTTTCACGCAAAGCGACCCGGATCCGGTGTCGTTAACGTACTTGCACCGTCTTACAGATGGAAATTAAACCCCTCATGACCACGCGAACGTCCGTCCGGATCTGGATCGGTTTTATTGGATTGACCGCCGCGCTGATTCTCCTTTTCACCGCCAATCTGAATTTAGGCAGCGTCCAATTAACCCCCGCGGAAATCTGGCGCATTCTGATTGAACGGAGCGGAGAACGGGCGGCGATTATTTTGAATATCCGCCTTCCCAGAATTTTGGCAGTCATTCTTCTCGGCGGAGCGCTCTCGGTATCGGGATTCCTTCTTCAGACCTTTTTCGCCAACCCGATCGCCGGTCCGTTCATTTTAGGCATCTCCTCCGGCGCGAAACTCGCCGTCGCGCTGGCGCTGATCGGCTTTTTAGGACGCGGAATTCAGGTCGGCTCGGTCACGCTAATCACCGCCGCATTCCTGGGGTCGACGTTATCCATGGGCTTCGTTCTAAGTATCTCGAGCCGCGTTAAACGCATGTCAATGTTGATCGTCAGCGGGGTCATGCTCGGATATATTTTTTCAGCCATTACGGATTTCGTCGTCACCTTCGCCGACGATTCAAATATCGTCAATTTGCATAACTGGTCGCAGGGTAGTTTTTCAGGCATGAGCTGGGAACATGTCCGCGTCATGGCGGTCTTCGTCAGTCTCGCCGTCCTCGCTGCATTCCTGTTGAGCAAGCCAATCAGCGCTTACCAGTTAGGCGAAATCTATGCGCAAAACTTAGGCGTCAACCTGCGCCGCTTCCGATTCGCGCTCATCTTTCTATCGAGCGTCTTATCCGCCTCGGTCACCGCTTTCGCCGGTCCGATTTCGTTTGTCGGCGTCGCCGTCCCTCATCTCGTTCGGCGAATCTTCAAAACCGAAAAACCGCTGATCGTCATTCCTGCCTGCTTCATCGGCGGGGCAGTTTTTTGTCTTTTTTCGGACCTGATCGCGCGGACGGTTTTCTCGCCAACGGAACTGAATATCAGCTCCGTGACCGCGCTTTTCGGCGCGCCGATCGTCATTTTCATCATGATTCAGCGTAAAAATCAAGGGTAACCGCATGAACAACGCAACTACGATCCGAACAGAAGCGATGAGCGTTGGATATGACGGCGTTCCGCTCATCTCCGGAATTGAACTCAGCGTCCGCCGCGGGGAAATTCTGACGCTGATAGGACCCAACGGATCCGGAAAATCGACGATCCTGAAAAGCCTGATCCGTCAGCTCAGTCTCATCGCGGGTGTCGTCTTCCTGGACGGGAAACCGATCTCGAAATGGCAGGATTCCGAATTGGCGCGGAGACTGTCAATCGTAATGACGGAGCGGATGAAACCGGAATGGATGACCTGCTGGGAGGTCGTCGCGACCGGACGCTACCCGTACACCGGTCGAATGGGCATCCTGAGCCCCATGGACCGGGCGAAAGTCGACGATGCACTGCGCCTCGTTCACGCGGAAAATCTCGCGGATCGTCCGTTCTTGCGGATCAGCGATGGTCAGCGGCAGCGGCTGATGTTAGCGCGGGCAATTTGTCAGGAGCCGGAGATCATCGTCCTTGACGAGCCGACGTCATACCTGGATATCCGCCATAAATTAGAGTTATTATCGCTCCTGAAATCGCTCGTCCGTAAAAAAGACCTCGCGGTCATCCTCTCGCTGCATGAAATCGACCTGGCGGAAAAAATATCCGACCGGATTGTCTGCCTCAATGCAAACGGAATCGACCGCATCGGCACTCCCGAGGAAATTTTTCAGGATGAGATCATCCGTGAACTGTACGGACTCAAAAAGGGAAGTTATTCCGCTGCGTTCGGAAGCGTTGAATTGGAACGCGTCACGGGCGAACCCAAAGTTTTCGTCATCGGCGGAGGGGGCAGCGGCATTCCCGTTTACCGTCTCCTCCAGCGGCTCGGCGTTCCTTTCGCCGCTGGAGTAATTCCCGAAAACGACCTCGATTTTCCCGTTGCGAACGCGTTAGCCGCCGAACTCATCCCTGAGACGCCGTTCCAACCCGTCGGGGAAGAAGCGATCCGGCGGGCGCTCGACACGCTTTCCCGCTGCGAACTTGCCGTCTGTACGGTCGCGTCCTTCGGAGAAATGAACCAGCGCTGCGCCGCGCTTTTAGCGTCCGCCCGGGAGCGTTCGATCCTGATACCGGTCGATGAATTGCGTACCGCGCTGAGCGCGAATCAGGGAGCCAGCGGAAAATGAGCCGCGAGACCGGAATCGAAGCGCATACGCTGACCCGGGACGGGAAAAAGCTCCGCTATGGGTTCACGACCGGGAGCTGCGCCGCGGCGGCGGCGAAAGCGGCGGCGATCCTGCTCCTGAGCGGGAAAGCGCCTGAAACGGTTCAGATCCTGACCCCGAAAGGGATCCAGCTGACGCTGGAAGTTCTGGAAGCCCGCCTTGAGAACGGAAAAGCATCCTGCGCGATTCGGAAAGACAGCGGCGATGACCCGGACGTCACCAACGGGGTCCTCGTTTACGCCGAAGTCAGCTACCGATCCGCGCCTGGGGTCGAAATTGACGGCGGAATCGGCGTCGGAAGAATTACGAAACCGGGGCTGAAACGCCCAATCGGCGCAGCGGCGATTAATCCGGTTCCGCTGGCGATGATCCGGGAGGCGGTCGCAGAACCATTCGACGACTGCGCACAGCCGCTGGGGCTCGACGTCGTGATCTCGATACCGGCGGGAGTTGATCTGGCGAAACGGACGTTCAACCCGAATTTAGGCATTATCGGCGGGATCTCCGTCCTTGGAACGAGCGGGATCGTCGAGCCGATGAGCGATGAAGCGCTGGTCAAGTCGATTGAGTTGGAGATCCGCCAGAAACGCATTCTCGGTGCGGAACGCCTGATCCTGACCCCGGGAAATTATGGGGCGGATTTCCTGCGGACGCTCTGCCGAATCGATGAAAAGTCCATCGTAAAATGTTCGAACTTCATCGGGCGGACGCTCGATTTAGCGATTCAAGCCGGATTCCGCGAAGTTCTCCTGATCGGTCATGTCGGGAAGCTGATTAAGCTCGCCGCCGGGATGATGAATACGCATTCCAACGAGGGGGACGGACGCGCGGAGATTATGGCGTGCTGCGCGTTAAGGGCGGGATTATCCGCCGAAACCGCGTTGGAAATCTCAGAATGCGTCACGACCGACGCCATGATTGACGTTCTCCGCCGCGAAAACGGGCTGGAAAAGACGATGAAGATTGCCGCGGAACGGATTGACTTTTATCTACGGAAGCGCGTAAAAGGAGAGCTGACGATCGGAGCGGTCGTCTTCTCGAACGAAACCGGTATCCTCTGCCAGACTGGACCGTCGCAACGCTGGATCGAGGAACTTCAGGGAGGAAACTCATGATTCACTTTGTTGGCGCGGGAAGCGGCGCCGCAGATTTAATCACCGTGCGCGGGAAACGACTGCTTGAAGAAGCAGACGTAATTATCTACGCCGGTTCGCTCGTTAATCCGGAACTGCTTTCCGTCCGGAAAGAAGGTTCCGTCATCTACAACAGCGCGTCAATGACGCTTGAGGAAGTCATTGACGTCATGCTCGACGCCGAAGCGCACGGGTTGATGACCGTCCGGCTCCACACCGGCGACCCCAGCCTTTACAGCGCAATTCGCGAACAAATGGATCAGCTCGATGCGCATCACATCGCCTATCAGACCTGTCCCGGTGTCAGCTCATTTTGCGGCGCAGCGTCATCGCTCAACCTTGAATATACGCTCCCGGACGTCGCTCAAAGCGTCATTATCACCCGCGTCGCCGGACGGACGCCCGTACCTGAACGGGAGAATCTCCGTTCGCTCGCAGCGCATGTCACGACAATGGTTCTCTTCCTGAGCGCGGGACTGCTCGAAACGGTCAGCGCGGAACTCATCGCCGGGGGCTATAAGCCGGAGACGCCTGCGGCGCTCGTTTATCGGGCGACCTGGAACGACGAGCGCAAAGTGATTTGCACCGTTGGGACGCTCGCCGAAGCCGCGCGGGCGGAAAATATCCGGAAAACCGCCCTCGTCCTCATCGGCGAAGTTCTCAATCCGAGCCAGTACCGCCGCTCAGATCTCTACAATCCGAATTTCACGACCGAATACCGCGCTGCGTCAAAGGAGCAGGCGTGAACGTCTGGATCGTTTCCTATTCAGCCAACGGCGCGGCGACCGCGGAACGAATCGCAGCCGGACTGCGCGGAGACGCTCAGAATTGCCGCTGTTTTGCGCTGGAAAAATACCGCTTGCCGGGCGTTGAACCGCTGACGGGAGACGCGCAATCCTGGGCGGGGGACGCGTTCCGGGAGGCGGATGCGCTGATTTTCTGCGCCGCCGCGGGGATCGCGGTTCGCGCCATCGCGCCGCACCTTAAAGGCAAAGCCCAGGATCCGGCGGTTCTGGTCACCGATGAGTTGGGGCACTTCGTTATTCCGCTCCTTTCGGGTCATCTCGGCGGCGCAAATGAGTTAGCCCTCCGCATTGCATCATCGATTCAGGCGGAACCCATTCTCACGACCGCCACCGACATTCACGGCGTTTTCGCCGTCGATCTCTTCGCGAAGAAAAATCACCTCTGGATCGAAGATTTACATCTCGCGAAGAAAGTTTCCGCGTCGGTACTATCTGGGGAGCCGGTCGGCTTCACTTCGGATATTCGCTGCGTCGGGCGTCTTCCAGCCGAATTAACCTCCGGCGCGGCGCAGCTCGGTATCGCGGTTACCAACGACATAGCCGCAGCACCTTACGCGGAGACGCTGCGCTTGATCCCGCGGCGCTATGTCGCTGGTATCGGCTGCCGCAGAGGGAAGAGCGCCGCCGATTTAGCCTCATTTTTGGAGAAGCGTTTGGCTGAATCCAATCTCCGGATACGGGATCTTCGCGGAATTGCGAGCGTCGATCTAAAAAAAGATGAAGCGGGGCTGATCGAACTCTGCAAGCAGAACCGGTTGGAATTTTTGACTTATTCAGCCGAAGAATTAGCCGCGGTTCCCGGCGAATTTACATCGTCCGAGTTCGTCCGCAGCGTCGCCGGCGTTGAATCTGTCGCCGAACGGGCGGCGGTCCGCGCCAGCGGGGGGAAGCTCGTCCGCCGGAAGGTGGGCGAAGATGGAATGACGTTCGCGTTAGCGATCGTCGAGGAGGATATTCGCTTTGAATAAAATTTACGCGGTCGGGATCGGTCCCGGCGGGATTCAGGACATGACGATTCGGGCGAAGAATACGCTCGAAAGCGTTGACGTGATCATCGGCTACACCGTTTACGTTGACCTCATCCATGCGTTTTTTCCCGGGAAAAAATTCCTGACGACGCCAATGCGGAAAGAGGTCGATCGCTGCGTTCTGGCGCTCGAGCTGGCGTCGAAGGGAGAGAACGTCGCGGTCATTTGCAGCGGAGACCCGGGGATTTACGGAATGAGCGGTCTTCTCGAGGAACTCGTCGGCAAATATCCCGGGGTCGAAGTGGAGACGATTCCGGGGGTCACGGCGGCGGTGAGCGGTGCGGCGATTTTGGGCGCGCCGCTGATGCATGATTTCGCCGTGATTAGCCTGAGCGACCTGATGACCCCATGGGCAACGATCGAGAAGCGCCTCCGCGCCGCCTCATGCGCCGATTTCGTGATCTGCTTATATAACCCATCCAGCCAGAAACGGAAAGATTATCTCTCGCGCGCTTGCGCCCTGATTCTCGAGTACGCCGCGCCGGAGACGGTTTGCGCCGTGGTCCGGAATATCGGGCGGGACGGTCAATCCACCGCGCTCATGTCGTTAACCGAGCTAAGGGAGACTGAGGTCGATATGTTTTCGACGGTTTACATCGGAAATTCGCAAACACGAATCGTTGGGGAAAAAATGGTCACGCCGAGAGGGTACCGACCATGAAGCGGACAGAGAACCGCGTCATCCTTTTCGCCGGCACGACGGAAGGGCGCCTCATCGCGGAACGTTGCCGCGGGGAAGACGTTGATCTCTTCGTTTGCGTCGCGACGGAATACGGCGAATCACGGATCGAAAGCGCGGATAATATTCATGTCCTTTCAGGACGGAAGGACCACGCTCAAATCGCCGACCTCATCCGGGAGACAGGAGCTGCGCTCCTCATCGACGCAACGCATCCTTACGCCGCGGTCGTGACCGAGACGCTCCGATCCGTCAGCGCAGAACTGGGTATCGAATATATTCGGGTTTTGCGTGCGAATGACGGCGCAAATATGGATAATTGCGTCCGCGTTGACGACGCGGACGCAGCCGCCGCCTATCTGAGCACCGTTCAGGGGAATATCCTCCTGACGGTTGGGAGTAAGGAGCTTTCGCGCTTCACGGCGGTTCGGGATTATCGGACGCGGATCACTGCGCGCATTCTCCCCATGGTGGAAGCGCTCGAAAACGCACTGTCCCTTGGGTTCGACGGCTCAAAACTCATCTGTATGCAAGGACCGTTTTCCGAGGAACTTAACGTTGCAATGCTGCGCGCCGCGAATGCGCGCTATCTGGTGACCAAGGACACAGGCAGCGCGGGGGGATTCCCGGAAAAAATCCGCGCGGCGCTTCGCTGCGGCGTGACGCCGGTCGTGATTCAACGCCCAACCTGCGAGACGGGCTGTTCGCTGGATGACTGTTTGCAGCTGCTGCGCAGCCGATTCGCGTTCAAGGCTCAGGCGACCCCATGCGTAACCTTAGTCGGCGTCGGACCGGGGGATGCCGGGATGATGACGCGGGCGGCTGAACGCGCCATTTCGGAAGCGGATTTGATCATCGGCGCGAAACGGCTGACCGATTCGCTCGTCCGCTTCGGGAAACCGGTCGAAAACGCGATTGCGGCGGAAGCGATCGCTTCGATCGCCGAAACGCATCCCGGGGGGAAAATCGTCGTCGCTTTATCCGGCGATACCGGCTTTTACAGCGGCGCAAAGTCGCTGCGTCCGCGGTTAGGCGCCGCCTTGAAGTCGGTCATTCCGGGCATCTCGTCGATTGCGTATTTCTGCGCACGAGCCGGGACGTCTTATGACGACGCCTGCTTGATCAGTACGCATGGGCGAAGCGTCAATTTCATCGCTAAAATCCGAGCCAACCAGAAAGTCATCGCCTTGACGGGAGGAGACACCTGTGCGGCGGAAATTCTGCGTATGCTGGTCGAAAACGGGCTGGATCAGGTCCGCGTCACGGTCGGCGAGAACCTTTCGTATGAGAATGAACGAATCCTGATCGGCACGGCTGCGGAACTGTCCGACGAAACGTTCGACCCGCTCGCTGTGGTCATGGTAGAGAACCCCGCGGCGGCGGACGCGCTGACGACGCACGGATTCAGCGATGAAGCGTTTATCCGCGGCGACGTTCCCATGACGAAAATGGAAGTCCGCGCGCTGACATTATCGAAACTGGCACTGACGAAAGGCAGCGTCTGCTGGGACATTGGGGCGGGAACCGGATCGGTCTCGATTGAAATGGCGCTCCGATCTGAGGATGGCGCAGTTTTCGCGGTCGAGAAAAATGAGGAAGCCTGCCGCCTGATTCAGGAAAACCAGCGCCGTTTCGCGGTAACGAACCTGCGTATCATTCAGGGCACAGCGCCGGACGTTCTAAGCGATCTTCCCACGCCGAGCCACGTTTTCATCGGCGGCAGTGACGGACAGCTGCGGCGAATCCTGGAGATCGCGCTGGAACGGAATCCGGAAGCGCGCATCGTGATCAACACGGTTACGCTTGAGACGCTCGCCGAAGCAGTCGAGACGCTCAAAACACTGCCTGTTCGCGAGGTCGATTTCGTCCAGCTCAACGCCGCGCGCGCACGCAGCCTCGGAAGGTTCCATCTCATGACGGCTCAGAACCCCGTCTTTATCATCAGCTGCACCGGAAGCGGAAATGATCATGACTAACGCACCGCGCATCATCCTCGCCGCACCGTCGAGCGGAAGCGGAAAAACGACCGTCACGATCGGGCTGCTTCAGGCGCTAAAAAAACGCGGCGTCCGACTGTCGGCGTTTAAATGCGGACCGGATTTTATCGACCCCATGTTCCACGAGCGCATCCTCCGCGTTCCGTCCGGAAATCTGGACCTGTTTTTCTCGTCCCCAACCGAGCTGCGCCGTTCGTTCGTCCGCAGTGCATTAGGCAGCGATCTTTCGGTTATCGAAGGCGTCATGGGCTATTACGACGGTTGGAGCGCTGCCTCGGACGAAATATCCACGTATCAGGTAGCTCGTGCGCTGGATGCGCCGGTCATCCTCGTACTGAACGCGCGGGGTCAGGCGCTAAGCGCACTGGCAAGTTTAGAAGGATTTTTACGCTTCCGTCCGGATCATCGGATCCGCGGCGTCATTTTCAACCGCACCTCTGAAAAAGTTTATCGAGCGCTCAAGCCTGAGGTGGAGAAAATGGGGGTCATACCGCTCGGCTTCATCCCGTCCTCCGACGCATTCGTCTTCGAAAGCCGGCGGCTTGGGCTCATCCCGCCGAACGAAATCGCGGATTTATCCGCCCGGATTGAAAATTTAGCTGCGGCTTTGTCCAAAACGGTGGACATTGACGGGATTTTATCGCTCGCGACGGAAGCGCCCGCGCTGCCCTCCGCTGAACCTCTGCGCCCTATTTCGAACCAAAAAGTCAAGATCGCGGTTGCGCGCGATGAAGCTTTTTGCTTCCTCTATCGGGAAAATATCGCCTGTCTTGAGGAACACGGCGCTGAAATCGCCTATTTCTCGCCGCTCCATGACGCAGCGCTCCCGCCGCAGGCTCAGGGGCTCCTGCTGCCCGGCGGCTATCCGGAAATCCACGCACGGGAACTAAGCGAAAATAAGCCCATGCTGGGAGCGATCGCGGCGGCGATCCGGAACGGAATGCCCTGTCTGGCGGAAGGCAGCGGCTTTATCTACCTGCATGAATCCTATCGAGATGAAAATTCGGTCGAATACCCCATGTGCGGCGTAATCCCGGCGCGCGCGTTTCGAACCGAGCGGTTGACCCGCTTTGGCTATGCAGAACTAACCGCGCTCACTTCATCCGCTTTTTTAAGCGCAGGGGAACGGATTCGCGCCCATGAGTTTCACTATTCCGGAAGCGACGAACCCGGCGCCGCGTTCATGGCGGTCAAACCGAACGGAGAACAATCCTGGCGCTGTTATCATGCGGACGGGGATCTCCTCGCTGGATTTCCCTATCTCGCCTATGCGTCGAATCCAAATTTGATAACCCGATTTTTAGCGCGCTGTGCCGCGGGAAAGAAAGGAACCGAATGAACCTTCAAATTATTGCGCCCGAAGATATTGAAAAAGAAAGCTTCGCGATTATTGCGCGGGAACTCGGAAACCGCGTCCTCGACCCGGAACAAGCCCCGATCATCCAAAGAGTCATCCATACAACAGCTGATTTCGATTATGCGGACAACCTGTACTTTTCTCCGGGAGCGGTCAGCGCTGGAAAAGACGCGATCCTTCGTGGCGCGAGGATCATTACCGATACGCAAATGGCGCTCGCCGGAATTAACAAAAAAGCAGCCGCGAAATTTGGTTGTGAAACGCACTGTTTCATCGCTGACGCGGACGTCGCCGCTGAAGCGAAACACCGCGGCGAAACCCGCTCGGCGATCAGCATGGAAAAAGCCGCCCGATTGGGTGAAAATACGATTTTCGCGATTGGGAACGCGCCGACCGCGCTCATGCGGCTGCGCGAGCTTTATGACCGCGAAGAATTCCGCCCGAAACTGATTATCGGGCTGCCGGTTGGGTTCGTCAACGTCGTTGCGGCGAAAGAACTGATTTTAGAGACGGATCTCCCCTGTATCATTGGACGGGGAAGAAAAGGCGGGAGCAGCGTCGCCGCCTGCGTCGTGAATGCACTCCTCTATTCGTTAGACGAACGCCGCGGCGAGCCCGAGTCAACTTTAAGGTAACGTCGGATTCGCGAGGACGAGCCGCGTCCCCCGCGCGCCTTCCCATGGATAGACGATCCAATTGGACGTGACCGCTGCGTAATAATCCGGTTTCGCGTCGGTAAAAATACTGCGGCTGGGGTCATAGTGCAGCACGGCGGTGAATGCTTCGCCGCCCGCGCCGGTCACGCGCCCGCGAACAGCGCTGATACAGCGTCCCGTCCCCCAGGCAGAAGCAACGATCAAGACCGTTTTACCGTCGAGGTCTTCATCGCTGGGAAACGCGCCAATCTTCGGCCAGGCGGCATATTTTGGATCGATTTTCCGATCCTCGCGGCAGCAGGCAATTTTAGCGATCTGCGCGTCCTGAACCTTTAACGCGTCAACGAGAATTCCGCCGACGACAAGCCCGCCGGGATTCAGCATGAGGATCAGGTCGATCTCGCGATCAATCTGACCAATGAGGTGATCGATGAGCGGGTCAAGCCCAGCCCAGGTTAACAGTTCATTCTGCATATCGTCTTTCCCCCGCACAGAATTATAACGGAAATGGCGCCCCGATTCAGCGCGCTAAACTCATGAACGAAGCTCACCAACATGCCCGTTCGCGTAAGTTTTCAAAGTAAACGCAAGCGACCCTGTACCCCTCTTGGGAACACGCCCACTTCGCTGCGCTTCGTGGATGCAACCGACCCAAACCCCGCTGAACAAGTATGAGATTCGCCTAAATTCAACACGGGGGTCTCGGGGCTTGTCCCGGAAGGGGTTGAGGGGAAGCCCCTCAAAAATAAAATTAAAAAATCGAGATGGACGGGCTTCCCCGCAGCGTAGCGGAGAGGAAGTCATGGACATCTCGATACTTCAGCTGCTTTTCTTTTCCAAAGGCATTTTGGGACAGCCTCGCACTGTTCTCTTCTGCTTTTTACCGAACTAATTGCAACCCTGCTTACCATGAACTGTTGCGTTTACTTTTACAGCTCACCGACATGCCCGTTCGCGTAAGTTTTCGGCGATGAATCCCATAAACGGGGCTGAAGTCATGTTATACTCACGCGAGACTAGTCCCATCGGCGGCAATTTTTTCACGCTGCCGATCGCAGGAGACTTGCAAAAAAATTATAGGAGCATTGTCATGGCATTAACAAAAGAGCAAAAATTAGAAATTCAAGCTAAGTTCGGAAAGCACGAAGGCGACTCCGGCTCGACCGAAGTTCAGATCGCGATGTTGACGACCCGTATCGCCGAACTGACCGAACATCTTAAGGGCAACAAGCACGATGAATCATCGCGCCGCGGTCTGCTCAAGATGGTTGGCTATCGCCGCCGTCTGCTCTCGTACTTGCGGAAAACCAATTTCGCCAGCTACGTTTCGCTGAACGAAAAGTTAGGTTTACGCGCGAAGTAAATAACTCGGTTCAATCAGGAAGCGCAGTTGCGGTCCGGCTGCGCTTCCCGTCAAAATAAACGCCGTCGCGTTGGGCATTGAAATGAGTTTGGAAGCCCGTTTTCCTGCCTCCTTTCAGTCCCTGACCACGGCGATTCGTCATCAAGAAAGAAAGTTTATGAAACCCGAAACTACGAAAGCTACCGCAATTGTTGGCGGTAAAGAGTTTGTATTTGAAACCGGAAAGCTCGGTCTCCAGGCCGGCGGTTCGGTCACTGTCACTTGCGGCGAGTCCATCGTCTTCTGCGCCTCGACCATGTCGAAAGAAGCGCGCGAAGGTCAGGACTTTTTCCCGCTCACCGTTGAATACGAAGAACGTATGTACGCCGGCGGACGTATCCCCGGTTCGTTTTTCCGCCGCGAAGGACGTCCCTCCGGCGATGTCATCCTGACCAGCCGGCTCATCGACCGCCCGCTTCGCCCGCTTTTCGATTCCGATATCCGGAACGAAGTTCAGGTCATTTCGTACAGCCTCTCCACCGACTACGAAACCCAACTCGATATTCTCGCCATTAACGCCGCTTCCGCGTCATTAATGGTCTCGGATATTCCCTGGAACGGTCCGATCGGCGCAGTTCGCGTCGGACGTATCGACGGTCAATTCGTCATTAACCCGACCCATTCCGAAATCGAAAATTCGGAACTCGACCTGCGCATCGCCGGCACGGCGGACGCAATTCTCATGGTCGAAGCCGGCGCCAATCAGATCAGCAATGAATTGATGGTCGAGGCGCTCGAGCTGGGTCATCAGGCGATTCAGCCGCTCGTCGAAGCGCAGAACCGCCTCGCCGCCGCAGTCGGCAAAGAAAAACGCGAAGTTCAGCGCTTCACCGTTGACACCTCCAAGGCAGATCAGGTGTTTGCAAAATTCGCCGAAGAGATGAACGCGATCCTGGACGCGCCGCATACCAAAGCTGAACTCTATGACGGAATCGACGAACTCAAGGCACGGGCTGTTGCTGAGTTTGCCGGCGAAGACAGCGAACTCATTCCTGAATATAAAGAAGCGTTTGAATCCGCCTATAAGTCCGTCGTCCGCGCCCGCATTCTCGATCGTCAAATCCGCCCGGACGGCCGCGCATTAACCGAAATCCGCCCGATTTGGGGCGAAGTCAGCTGTCTCCCGCGCGTTCATGGAACGGGGCTCTTTACCCGCGGCGAAACGCAGGTTATGAGCTCGGTTGCGCTCGGTACCCCGCGCGATGCGCAGGAAATTGACACGCTTTCCCCGATCACGTCCAAGCGCTACATTCACCACTACAACTTCCCGCCGTTCTGCACCGGCGAAACCAAGCGTCTCGGCGGTCAGAGCCGCCGCGAAATCGGTCATGGCGCACTGGCAGAACGCGCGCTGGTTCCGGTTATCCCTTCTGAAGCTGAATTCCCGTACACGATTCGCGTCGTTTCCGAAGTCTTCGGTTCGAACGGCTCAAGCTCCATGGCGTCGGTCTGCGGTTCGACGATGGCGCTGATGGACGCGGGCGTTCCGATTAAAGCGCCGGTCACCGGCATTGCCATGGGATTAATCAAGGAAGGCGATAATTACGTCATCCTCAGCGATATTCAAGGTCTCGAAGATCACCTCGGCGATATGGACTTTAAGGTCGCGGGAACCGAAAAGGGAATCACGGCGCTCCAGATGGATATCAAGATTCGCGGTATTACGCCGGAAATCATGCGCAAAGCGATTCATCAGGCGAACGAAGGGCGCGCTCATATCCTCGGCAAAATCTTTGAAGTCATCCGCACGCCGCGTCCGGAATTAAAATCGTTCGTTCCGCGCATGATCACAGTTCAGGTTCCGATTGAAAAGATCGGCGCGATCATCGGACCAGGCGGAAAGAATATCCGCGCGCTCCAGGAAGAAACGAATACGAAGATTGACATCGACGATAACGGTCTCGTCTTTATTTCGTCCGCGAACGGCGATGATTCGAACGCCGCCCGCGATCGGATTCTCTCCATGATCGAAACCGCTGTTCCGGGAAACCTTTACACGGGTAAAGTCGTCCGCATCACGGACTTCGGCGCCTTCGTCGAAATTCTCCCGGGAATTGACGGCATGGTTCATATTTCGCAGCTGGATAGCGAACGCGTCGCCAAGGTCGAAGACATCGTCAACCTCGGCGATGAAATTACCGTCATGGTCACGGGCATCGATGATAACGGGAAAATCCGCCTGAGCCGCCAGGCCGTTTTAGAAGGCTGGACACTCGAAGAAGCGGTCGCCGCAGACTCGAAAAAATCCTCGTCCGGCGGAAATCGTAACGGTGGATCGCGCCGTGAACATGGCAGCAGCGATCGCCGCCGCGAAGGCGGACGGAACGACCGCTCCGATCGGAACAGCGGCCGCCGCGACCGCTAAGCGGAACGATTTTCCCCTGCGGGGACCATTCTAAAAGTTCATTATCAAAACTTGACTCGCTGTTGACTGCCGCCCTACTTAGCATAGGATGAGCCGTCAACAGCGATGGTTTTTAAATCCCATACCTTGCCTCTGACCATTAATTCGTCCCGCAGAATCGGATTAGAATAACAGTTGAGTCATAATGACGTTTGTCCGCCTGATATACTTAACCGGAGAAACAGCAGAAATGCTGAATGAGGGAGTTGCCTTAATGTCAAGAGATTCAAGAGATTACCGCGAATCTAAATCAATCTTTTCAAAAATCCTGGAATGGTTGATTTTAATCGGGATCGCGGTCGCGCTGTTTTATTATCGCGACTTCGTTTTCCGCGCGGCGAAAGTTATTTTTCGGAATGAACCCGGGCGTATAAACACGATCACGGAAACGGATTTAAAAACCGTGCTCCGGGAAAGCCAGCTCTATACGGTGGAATACCCCTGCAATAGTTACACCGCTGTCTACGGCGAAAACGGTCAATTGAAATACTACGTCGCGTACAACGGAAGCGTTAAAGCCGGGTTTGATGTAAAAGAGATGACAATTTCGCTGATTGAAGACGCACATCTGATCCGCATTCAGATTCCGACGGTTGAGATTAGCGAGGTGACCGTCGACGCCGGTTCGTTGGAATACATATTTGCCAACGAGAAATATCATACCGAAACCGTTTTCAGCGAAGCCTATCAATCCGCTTACGATGACCTCAAGCTGAAGGCGCAGGCAAACGATAATATCCTGATCGCCGCCGAAAATAACGCGAAACGCATCGCTAAGGCGTTAGTCGAACCTTGGGTCAACCAGCTGAACCGCGAAACGCCTTATGAGGTTCAGGTCGTTACTGCGTCGGAGGTTCAGCCATGATACGGAAAATTATTTTTATTTTATTGGCGGGAGCGGTACTCGCCGCCGCCGCGTTCCTGATTCTCCGCGAAACCGAACCGGATATGGCGGCGAAACTTTTGGAAAGCGGGTTTTCCGGCACGGTTGAAACGCCGAGTCTGGATCAAATCAAAAATATTTGCGAACTGGCGACGTTAAAATGCAGCTACCAGAATATCGCAAAATCAATTAAAAAGCCGGGCACGGGGCTGTCGCATCT
>DAOUFB010000002.1:0-26547 GCA_034430135.1 Flexilinea sp.
GAACCGCCGACCTCACGGACCCGAACCGTGCACTCTATCCGGGCTGAGCCACGCCCCGAACAACGAACTGAATTATATGCGGTTCTTGGAATACGTCAAGGGCGAGCTTGAAAATGCGTGACGGACGCGAGGACAATTAATAACGGTTACGCCTTCCTTGGTCAGGGTTGTATTGTGGATTTGGATCGCGATCGGGACGACGCCGATTCGGTCGATTTGAACCGTAATTTTCTTCCAGCTGCGGACGCCTATCGCGGCGCGGAGCATCGTCATAACTGTCATTTTGTGCAACAATAACATTGATGATTGAATTTAAATCCTGGGCGAATTTCAGCGCGCTCCGGACAGCTGGGTCATTGGCTTTAATTTTCCCGTTGAAGAAGTGAAAGGTATAAGTGGGTGTAGAAATACTTCGCCGGTGAATAACGACATCGATGCCAGAGATATATTGTTTCTTCCCGATCATTGCGCCCGCTAACGCTCCGACGCCGCCAAAAAGCAATCCGCCGATGACCGCCTCGCCCAAACCGCTTTGCGTATTTCCATCAACGATTACATCGATGCTGATTACGTCCGAGAATCGGATTCGCTGAAAATTCTTCGGATCTGTCCCTTTGCTTAAATAGATATATCTTTTTCGTTCATCGACGATAACACGGAAGAGAGAAGCCTTGAAAGGACCATACCATTCGACGACAGCGGAATAAGTAACCCCGTGAGCCATCAAATAAGCATCCTGGTCTTTTTTGTAAGCATCGATATTTGACCGACTTTTAAGGACCAAGTAAATGAGTAATCCGATGAAAAGAAATAAAAATATATACATTTTGCTGTTCCCTTAAATGTTTTAACGCGGATTATGACTTTGATTAATATGTCTGTGATCTTAGTCTAAGAAGTCATAACTGTCAAATAATAAAACAGGTTTCATAACAGTTTTAACTTTCAGGAAAATCTGACAAATGTCATGTTTCTTTACTCTAAAGAAGTTACATTTGCCCAAAAGGATCGCGAAATGTCTGACAAATAGCACTTTTTTAGAATATTCAGCGTAATTCAACGGTAAAACGCCCGTTTAAACCTGTGATTAAACCGGGTTTTTGGATAGAATTAAACGAAACAGAAACTGATGACAGGAGTGGTTGTATGCAGAGTTTAGACAATATGATTGTTAAAACGCCGGATATATTATTGCCGAATGCGTCGATTGATCTGGAAAAATGGGCGGTGATTGCCTGCGACCAATACACGTCGAACGAACCATACTGGAAGAAGGTTGAAGCCTTTGTCGGGGATTCGCCTTCGACGCTGAACCTGATTTTCCCTGAATTTTATTTAGGAAAGATTGACGAGGCTGAGAAGATCAAGGAAATACGGGACGCGATGAACGATTACGTCGTGAAGAACGTCCTTGAAAATCATCATGGCATGATCCTCGTTGAACGCAAGATTAAAAACGCGACGCGCTATGGGCTTATGGCGGCGATCGATTTGGATGCGTATGATTACACGCGCACGTCGACGAGCTGGATCCGCGCCACGGAAGGCACCGTTGCTGAACGCATCCCGCCGCGGATGAAGATTCGAGAAGGCGCTCCGCTTGAACTTCCGCATATTCTTGTTCTTGTAGACGATACGGAGAAACTGCTCATCGAACCGCTGGTGGCGATGAAGGATTCGCTTCCGGTTGTTTATGATTTTGATTTGATGATGGGAAGCGGACATATCCGCGGGTATTCGCTCGCTGATCCGAAGGTAGAGGCGGGGATTTTTGAGGCGCTCGCAAAGCTTCAATCTGATGAATCGCTGACGGCGAAGTATGGTCCGTTAAACGAACGAAACCGGATTCTGTTCGCGATCGGCGACGGAAATCATTCCCTCGCGACGGCGAAAGAAATTTGGGAAAAGAACAAGAAGGAATGGGGTCCGAATCATCCGGCGCGTTATGCTATGGTTGAGCTTGAAAACCTGCATGATCCGGCTCAGGAATTTGAACCGATTCACCGCATTGTCCTCGGGCTCAAGTCGCCGCTGCGAAGCGCGTTCGAGAAAGAGTTCGGATCGGATTTGACGATCGAAGCTTTCCCCACTACGGACGCATTGATTGCCGCAGTGGATCAAACGAAGCTCGGCGTTCAGTCGTTCGGTTTGATGGAGAACGGCGAGAACCTGCTTGTGACTTTTAAGCATCCGCGTTCTGCGCTCTGCGTTGGTTCCGTTCAGCAATTCCTTGACCAGTTGAAGAAAGACGGCGCATTTGCGGAAGTCGACTACCTGCACGGAACGGAAGAGCTGACTGAACTATCGAAGAAACCGTCAAATGCCGGTATTTACCTCCCGCCGGTTCAAAAGCACGGCTTCTTTGAAGGCATCATCAAAGACGGCGCGCTGCCGCGGAAAACGTTCTCAATGGGTGAGGCATTCGAGAAGCGCTTCTATATTGAGGCGAGGCGCATTCTGTAATTCGTATTGCCGTCCCGTTGGGCTTTGTCTTCGAATTTTATCAATGAGCCGCTGAAAATATTTCTCAGCGGTTTTCATCTTAATCAGAGGACTTTTTATGCCGGGATGTCACAAGCAATTTTGAACCGGGCGATAATTCAAGGCAAGAGTTTGGATTCTTTGGTAGAATACGAGAATAACGAATCGAAAATTGGAGGGGTTCATGCAAATGCGAAATGTTTTAAAACTTTTATGGATCGTGATTGCGGTGATTGCGCTGAGCGCTTGTGGTCCACGCGAGACGCCAGAGCCAACTGTTGATATAAATATGTTATCGACGAACGCTGCGATGACGGTCGCGGTCGAGATTACTCAGACTGCGATGTCAATGCCGACGGAGACTCCGCTTCCGACTTATACGCCGATTTCTAATACGCCAACCGCGCCGGTTCTCTCGATTCCGACGATTCAGACTGGAGGAACGGGCTCAATTCCTTCTGTTGGAGAGACGGTTCCTACCGTTCCGGCGGCGCTTCCGACCGCGACTTTGGGCACGACGGGCAATGCTTGTGTGTACGCAGGTCAGAATATTGCGGATGGTACCGTTTTCAAAGCGGGGCAGACGGCTGACCTGATTTGGTCGGTTACGAATAGTGGGACGACGACTTGGACGACAGATTATTCGGTTCGTTTCTTCTCTGGAACGAACTTCGCGAAAGCCGGGAATACGCGCTATACGTTGCCCGTTGCCGCCGCTCCGCAGGCGACAGCTCAGTTCCCGATCGACATTACAGCGCCGTCGACTCCAGGTGAATACAAGATGGCCTGGGTTATTTCCGATGAAGGAGATAACAATTTCTGTATGGTCGATATTACGATTAAGGTTGAGTAAACCGATATGATGAAAAAAATCTTACTTATTCTTGTTTTGGTTGCGGCGTTTGGGCTGATTGGTTTTACGCAATTCGCCGCTCAGTTAGCACCGGCGGAATTTGACGCACTTCGAACCGAAGTCGCGTCGACGGTTGCCGCCGAAATATACGCGACTGTCTATTCTCAATTCGCCTATCAGGCGACGCAGGCAGCCGCTGCCGCGTCGAATCCCGGTATTACCGGATATGGTCCCGGAATCTGGAAACCGACCCCAACCGTCTATTCATACATGGCGAAGATGACGCATCAGGGAAAGAACTACATGCAAATCAAAATGTATGAAGATTGGAAGATGAGCTGGACGTTTAAGAACGTTGGACCGTTGGATTGGACGGACGAGTTTTACCTTCGGTACTATAAGGGCGTCGTCCCGATCGAAGGAAAGGTCATCTTTCTTCCCGCAGTTCCGAAGGGCGAAAGCACGACCGTTGAGGTTACGTTTGACGGACGAACTGAGCCGGGGATCTATAACGCCTATTTCGAATTGATTGATAACGACGGGGCGGTTATTTTGGATAATATTTTCTCCGCCGTGTTGGTCAAGTAGTTTCAGCGTTCTGCATGACGCCAAAAGACCCAAAAAATTGGATGAAAGCCGAGGCAGAACGTCTCGGCTTTTGCTTTATCGGTTTTACGACGCCTGATCCGATTCCTGAGGCGTTGGATCATTTGTCGGCTTGGTTGGCGGAGGGGTTTGCGGGCGACCAGGCATACCTTTCCCGTGCGGATGTACTGGCGAAGAAGCGTGACCCGAGACTGTTGCTCGCGGATGTCCGAAGCATCATTGTTTTGGGCGTGCGGATCCCGGAGGTCGATCGATCGAGCCAAAAGTATCTTGTTGCTGATTTTGCGCACTTTGCAGACTACCATCATACGATTGCAGCGGCTGTTGAAAAGTTGATTGCTGCGTTTACGGCTCAATTTGGCAGCTCTTCGCAATGGCGCGTGTGCGTGGATTCATCGCCGATTCTGGAACGCGCCTATGCCGTCAAGGCGGGTTTGGGTTGGATCGGGAAAAGTTCAATGCTGATTCATCCTGCTGTCGGTTCCAGGACGCTTCTATGCGCCGCGTTAACGACAGCTGAATTTCAACCGGACGAACCTTTCTCAGGTGAATATTGCGGATCGTGTTCCCGTTGCGTGGACGCTTGCCCCACGGGATGCATTGATGGTGGGAAGCGTTGGATTGATGCTTCACGGTGTATCTCTTATCTGACGATCGAACGGAAATTAGCGCTTGACCCGGAGCTGGTTTCGAAAATCGGACCGCGGGTTTTCGGCTGTGACGTGTGTACTGACGTCTGTCCATGGAACCAACGCGCCGCTTCCTACCCTCAACAAGGCGGTTTGCTCGCTGAAGTTCCGACGCCTTTACCGGACGACTTCGATTTAACGCTGACACCGGAAGCGTTTAAGAAGAAATACGCATCCTCCCCAATCTTGCGGCGAAAACTTCCGCGTTGGGTCGAAAATTTAAATAACGCTGCCATGTGTTTGAAAGAACGTTCTTCTCACGACGAAGAATCCGAATTGAATAGATTCGGATAGGCAGCAAGAAACTCGCTTTCGTTATAAACGGGAACGCCAAGAGCGAGTGCCTTTTCGAGTTTCGAACCGGCTTTTTCGCCGGCGATCACGAAGTCCGTTTTTTTCGATACGGATTCACCCGCTTTCCCGCCGTTACGCTGAATCAGTGCTTTTATTTCTTCACGACTGAAGTTGGAAAGCGTCCCTGTCGCGACGATGGTCATGCCAGAAAAGATCAATTCGCCCAATGATTCTGACCCGCTCTGGATATCTTGGACCGGATTCACTCCGACCTCCTTTAACTTCGCGATCGTGGATTGATTCCGTTCATTCGCGAACCAATCGGCGATTGCCTCCGCCATGACGAGTCCAATTCCATCGATCGCGGTCAAATCATGGACCGAAGCTTCCATCAGTGCGTCAATCGACCCAAAACGATTCGCCAGCGCAACCGCGTTGACCTCGCCAACGCCATGAACGCCGAGAGCGTTAATCAAACGTGCGAGCGGTTTAGATTTGGACGTATCAATTGCCGCTAAAAGGTTATCCGCTTTTTTCTCAGCGAATCCCGGCAGCGTCATTAAGTGCATTTTTGTGAGCGTGTAAAGGTCGGCGACGTCCTGAATCAGCTCGTTTCCGCAAAGCTGTTCAACGATTTTAATTCCGAGCCCATCAATGTCCATTGCTGATTTTGACGCAAAATGTTCGACGTTGCGGACGAGCTGAGCTGGACAGCGGCTATTCACGCAGTAAATTGCGACCTCGCCCGGAATGATTTCGACGCTTTCGCCGCAGGAGGGGCAATGGCTCGGGGGCTGGTAAGGCTGCTGCGAACCATCTCGGCTTTCCGGAATGGGCGCGACGACGTATGGAATGACGTCCCCAGCGCGCTTGAGGAGGATACGGTCTCCTATTCGAATGTCACGATCGCGGATGAAGTCAAAATTATGGAGCGTCGCCTGTTTGACCGTAACGCCGCCGACCTCGACCGCGTCCAGCATTGCGTAAGGCGTCAGGACGCCGGTTCGACCGACGTTGACGCCGATTTCGTTAAGCCGGGTGATTACTTCGCGAGCTGGAAATTTAAGCGCAATTGCACCGCGCGGATCTTTCCCGACGAACCCGAGCGCATCGGCTTTTTCCAGATTGTTAATCTTGATGACGACGCCGTCAATTTCGTAGCGGATTGCTTCGCGCAGTTCGGTCCATCTTGGAATATCGGCAAGAATCTCGTCTAAATTAGCACAGAATTTTGCATCGGATAAGGTCGGGAATCCTAATTCTCGGAGGTAAGCCGTCCGCTCGGTTTGGAGGACCGGAATGGGTGCATCGGCTGAATGGTCGAGAATTTGGTAAATGAAGAGCTTGAGCGGACGCGAGGCGGTGACCGCGGGGTCGAGTTGACGGAGGGATCCGGAGGCGGTGTTGCGCGGGTTGATGTATGGTTTTTCGCCGGATTTGACGATTTCCTCGTTAAGGCGTTCAAAATCTCCCGTTTCCATGTAAACTTCGCCGCGGACGACGAGCGTTTCAGGAATGGATATCGAAGCAGCCTGCCCGAGCGGTATTCGGAGCGGAACGGCGCGGATTGCCCGGAGGTTTGCGGTAATGTCCTCGCCGACGATTCCGTCTCCCCGTGTCGCGCCCTGGACGAGGACGCCGTCTCGGTACGTCAGGACGATCGTCAGTCCGTCGATTTTCGGCTCCATGACGTACCCATCCTTATCAATTGACGAATCGAGCTTGCGGATACGATCGACCCAAGCGATCAGATCTTCGGGCGAAAAAGCGTTCGCGAGGCTTAAGACGGGTCTGGGGTGCGCAACGGACGGGAAGCGTCCTGACGCTGGCGCGCCGACACGCTGAGTTGGGGATTCCGGCGTGATCCAATCGGGATGTTCCGCTTCAATGCTTCGGATTACGCGTAGGAGTTTGTCAAATTCCGCATCGGTAATGGTTGGCTGATCTAAAACATGGTAACGGTAATTATGAAGATTCAGTTCATTGACAAGCTGTTGATATTCCGTTTGCAGCTGCATGGCGGATTTCCTCTCGACCTTTTGATAGGATTATTATATAATGAACGAAGGTTGTTGCCCAAACTAAGACGGAGCTTTAAAGGAGGCATTCGAAGATGGCGCAAAAAAGCGGCGGTTACATTGAAATGGTCTGGACCTGTCCAAATTGTCAGACGAAAAATCGCGGATCGGTTCGATATTGTTCGAGTTGCGGAGCGCCGCATCCAAAAGATGTTCAATTTGAACGTCCCGTCGAAATTAACCTCATTTCGGATGAGAAAAAAATCAGTGAAGCCGCGGCAGGTCCTGATATTTACTGCGCTTTTTGCGGGAATCGGAATCCATCTACTGCCAAGACCTGCGGAAATTGCGGTGCGGATTTAGGCGAGGGAGAAGTACGAAAGTCCGGAACGATTTATTCAGGCGAAACCGCCGTCACGACGGGGAAAACGATTTGCGGGGCGTGCGGCGCGGAAAACCCGAATACTGCGCTGACTTGCGGAGCCTGCGGATCGCCGCTGAATACTTCTGTTAAGGCGGAGCAACCTGCAGCTCCGGCTAAAAAAGGCAGCTCGAAAGGCTGTATTATTGCGCTCATTATTCTCGCGGCTATTCTCGGCGTTGTGTTTTATTTGTTTATGAAAACCGATTCCAAGGTTGCGAAAGTAACGGATAAGAATTGGAAAACGTCGATCGCCATTCAGGAAGTTGTGACGAAACATGATAGCAATTGGCGCGACCGAGTCCCGTCGAATGGAAGAATTACGCGCTGTTACGATCAGGCGCGCAGAACCAGCTCCACATATATTGCCGGTGCGGTCGAATCTTGCGGAGAGCCTTATTTCGTCGATCAAGGTAATGGCTATTCAAAACAGGTGCAGGATTGTACATATACCGTCTACGACGATATGTGCGACTATACCTATCGCGCATGGGACACGGTCGATTCGATCAGCGCTTCCGGAATTGACGACTCGCCTTATTATCCGGCGCTCAATCTTAATCCGGGTCAGCGGGAAGGCGAACGTTCTGAAGCCTATTTCGTTAAGTTCACGGACACGGACGCGAATGTATACAATTATTCCCCGCAGACACTTGATGAATATGTTTCGCTGAAGCTAAACGCTGAGTACACGCTGGAAGTTAATTTAGTCGGCGGTGTCGTTCATTACGAAGCGAAGTAAAACTTATAAAAAACGGGAAAGAGGCTGAACTAAATCGTTCAGCCTCTTTCCTTAACTCCAAAAATTACATCTGAAGCATTTTAGGCGTTATCGGATTTTCGGAAGGTGTTCCATGCCGCTATCAGGGCGGTAAAGGCGATTCCGATGATGACCGCGATTTGTCCGTTGACTGTCGGTCCATTTCCGCTTGACGCCAGCCCGAAATTATGCGCGAAAGCTGCGCCGACGATGAAGCCGGTAACTGTGATGGCTGCGTCGGTATTGCCTTCACCGGACATGATGAGCTGACGAAGCGGGCATCCGCTCAGCATATTCGACGCGAAACCAACGAGGAACATTCCAAGAAAATTCCAGACTCCGTCCGTGTGAGCGACTGGCTGGTCGGCGAACGACGGCGAGAAGAACGGTTTCCCGGTCACGAGGGTCAAGATCAGGTTGGTGACAAGAGCGCCGACGAAGATCATAATGGGACCCCAGCCTAAGGTCATGTCCCGATAGAAGATTGGGTTGCGAAATCCGCCGACCATGCAGAGGTGCATTCTTTGTCCAAGCGCGCCGACGATTAAGCCAGCGGCTAAACTAACGAGAATTGCGGCATGGCTGCCCCCTGGTCCTTCGCCAGCTTCCGTAAAGAAGATAAACGCCGGCGCAGCGATGAGGAGGATCAAAAGCACGATTTGAAGGAGTGGGAAGATCGCGCCTTCTAAATGCCCCTGTTTCTTCGGTTCGCCGAGCGTGTATCCCTTTCTCAAGAAGAAAACGCCGGCTGAAATGCCCGCGAAATATCCCACGATTCCCAGAATTGCGTTCAAGTCTCCGCCGGCTAAACGAAGCCACATTCGCATTGGACAACCGAGGAACACTAACGCCCCGATTACGACGAACATACCCAAGACAAATCGCGTAATCGGCGAGCTGCCGCCGTGGGGTTTATATTCCTTTCCGAAAATAGCCGCAAAGAAAGCGGCGAAAATGATTCCGATGATTTCAGGACGAATATACTGAACCGGGGCGGCACGGTGCAAACCGATTCCGCCCGCCGTATCGCGGACGAAACACGCGATGCACAATCCCATATTTTTGGGGTTCCCAAAAAGGACGAGAAGCGCGGCGATAACGCCAATGACAAGTCCGGAGACAATTCGAAATAATGTTTCATTCTTTTTCGACATGATAGAGACCTCATTTATAAAATGAATATTTACAAAAAGAATCCTATCATGATGAAGCAGGATGGTAAAATAGGATTTATACATTTCCGCATTGGATTTATTCTAATGTTCGATAAAACGTATCGGGATAGTTGAGGCGCGAATGGATTTTAAACATTTGGAAGCTTTCGTTGAGGTTGTAAAATATCAAAGTTTTACCAAAGCCGCAAAAGCGTTGTTTTTGGCGCAGCCTAGCGTCAGCGGTCAGATTCAGCAACTTGAAGCTGAGCTCGGGACACGGCTTTTTGACCGAACGACGAAGTCAATTCGGTTGACTGATGCGGGCGAAGCGCTGTATGAGTACGCGACCGGCATTCTCGCGTTTCAAACGCGCATGATTCAATATTTCGCGAACGCGGACGAAGCGCCGGTTCGAATTGGTGCGTCGACGATCCCTTCCGCCTATTTATTACCGGAGGTTTTAGCGAAATACCGCTTGGTCCAGCCGGATTTCAAGTTCGACCTTAATCATGCCGGGAGCGAAAAAATCCTGAGCGGTTTTGACGATGGATTATATGATCTTTGTTTCACATCGCTTCCGAGCAAAAACCGATCTTATCGCTGCGAAAAAATCTGGCGGGATCGCCTGGTTGTAATTACAGCAAAGTCAGCGAAATATATGGAATTAAAATCAGAAGAAAATCCATTCCATAAGTTATTTCAGGAACCGGTTTTATTCCGTGAACGCGGAAGCGGAATATTACACGGGTCAGAACGTTTTTTTGCGCTGTTCGGGATTCGTGAACGGGATCTCAATGTTGTTGCGCGGGTCAATGATACTGAGGCGATTAAGCGAATGGTTGAGGCTGGTTTAGGCATTGCGGTCATGTCGGATCTGGCGGTAGAGGATGAAGTCAGGGCAGGTAAAATTCTGGCGTTCGAGATTCATGACCCCGCGGTCGAGCGCGAAATTTATTTAACGTATCGAAAGAAGGAACCTTTTCAATCAGCGAAAAATGCTTTTATTGCCTGGCTTGAGGGGACGTTTCTTCACCTGAATGAAAATGATTCGGACGAGAAGTGAAAGTCCGCGAACGGCGAACGTTTGAATTTAAGGCGGTGACGGTAAAATGTTTGTAAAAAAAGTGATTTTTGACATGGAGCATTGTCGGTCAATTATAGTAGAATGAAAACCTGATAGCTCTACTTCAAAGAAAAGGAGCGGAATATGGCAACACTTTTAGTAAAAAATATTGAGACCTTATATACGAACGACACCGGGCTGGGCGATTTTAAAAACGGAGCGATTTTTGTCCGTGATAACGTAATCGAACAAATCGGGCTAACGTCTGAATTGCCGGAAACTGCGGATCGCGTTATTGACGCGCGCGGAAAGTTTATCCTTCCTGGGTTCGTCAACACGCATCATCATTTCTTCCAAACGCTGACGCGAGCCGTTCCCGGCGCGCAGGATGAAGAACTTTTTGACTGGCTCGTTCGGCTTTATCCGATATTCAGTGAACTGGATGCAGAGGCGACCTATGTTTCATCGATGATCGCCATGGCGGAGCTGATTTTATCTGGATGTACGACGTCGAGTGATCATCAATATCTCTGGCCCGCGGATGCGAGACTTGACGACCAGATTCGGGCAGCGTCCGAAATCGGGATGCGTCTCCACGCTGTGCGCGGCTGCATGACCTTAGGGCGCAGTCAGGGAGGGTTACCCCCGGATCACGTTATCCAGTCGGAAGATGAAATCCTCGCTGATTCACAGCGTCTGATTGAAACGTATCATGATCCGAAGCCTTATTCCATGTGCCGTCTGGTTTTAGCGCCCTGTGCGCCGTTTAACGTCACGGAGCGGATTCTGGTTGAATCCGCACGGATGGCTCGCGCATATCCCGGCGTTCGGCTTCATTCGCATGTTGCCGAGACGAAGGATGAGGAAACCTGGTGCGCACGAACGCATAATATGCGCCCGGTTCGTTACATGGAAAAATTGGGCTGGGTCGGCGATGATGTCTGGTGGGCGCATTGTATTTTCCTGAATCCCGACGAAATTAAGCTCATGGCGGAGACTGGGACGGGCGTTGCGCATTGTCCGTCGTCGAATATGCGCCTTGGCTCCGGGGTTGCGCCGATTCGTGAGATGCTGGACGCTGGGGTGCGCGTGGGCTTAGCCGTTGACGGTTCGGCGTCGAATGATTGCAGCCATATGATCAACGAGGGTCGGCAGGCGCTGCTGCTGCAGCGCGTTGCGAAGGGTGCTAATGCGCTGAAGATTCGCGAAGTTTTCCAGATGGGGACGACGGGCGGCGCGGCAGTTTTAGGGCGTGACGATATTGGCGTGCTGCGTCCGGGCATGGCGGCGGACTTTATCGGCGTTGGCATGGATTCGATCGGGTTTGCCGGCGGTGCGGTTCACGATCCGTTGGCTGCGCTTTTCCTCTGTTCTGTTCCAAAGGTGGATTTATCGGTCATCAATGGAAAGATTGTGGTTGAGGATGGCGAGCTGCGGACGATTGACCTCCCCCGCTTCATTGCGCGCCATAACGAAATTGCGCATCGGAATGTGTCCAAGTACCCCGTGCCCGAACGGTTTAAGCTGGTATAAACAGAATAAAAACGGCGTCAACACATGAGAAATGAGTGTTGACGCCGTTTTTTTTATTTAGGTTTACCGTGCAGACGCAAAGAAGAAGACAGCGAGCGTTCCGGGTCCAGAGTGGGAACCGATGACGGGACCAAGGATTGTGACAACAAACTTTGTCGCACCGGTTTCGGCTGTAATCATTTCCTTGATTTCTTCGACTTCTTCAAGACAATCTCCATGGGAAATCCAGATCGTGTTTTCCGCCGGTTTGGTTCCGGTCTCTTTTACAATTTCCGCGATTCGAGCGAGCGCTTTCTTTCGCCCGATTTTCTTTTCCATTGCGATCAGCTTTCCTGCGTTGTCAACGTGAAGGACGGGTTTAATTTTGAGAGCTGTTCCGAACCATGCCGCAGAAGCCGTGATGCGACCGCCGCGTTTCAGGAAGTTAAGGTCGTCAACCGTGAACCAATGCGCAACGTGCAGTTTGTTCATTTCGACCCATTGCGCGACTTCGTCGATCGATTTTCCTTCATCGCGGAGTTCAACCGCATGGTCAACTAACAAGCCTTGCCCTAAGGTTGCTGACAGCGTATCGACGGTCAGGATTCGGACTTCAGGATGTTCCGCCATGACAGTTTTCGCAGCGGTTAAGCCTGAATCGTACGTCCCGCTTAACCCGGAACTAAAGCCAATATACAGGATTTCCTTGAATCCGCTGGCTATCGCGGCGCGGTAAGCATCTTCGAATTCCGGCGGACTGACCTGACTGGTTCGTGACATTGAACCGTTTCTCAGACGGTCGTAAAATTCGGAGCGGGATGTGTTGAGATCACCCGGTTGATCATCAATAAAAAAACTCAGGTTGACCGTTTGGAAGTTTTCATAGGTTGACGTGCGCTCACTCGGCAGGTCGCTGCAACTGTCAGTAATGATGAAAAAAGACATGATTCCTCCGTGAACTGAGTCTCGAACTGAAAACATTGGGAAAATGAACAATTCGAGAAATGGATTCGGCTCAGATTGAAATTGTATGATGTGATTATATACGATTTATCTATTCGTTTCAAGTAAACAATGACGGATGATATAAAAATGAAACGACTCGTGATGAGCCATTTCGTTCTGAGAAAACTATCGTTCTGAAGCCATGAATACGAGCGCCATTGTCCCCGGTCCGGCGTGGGTTCCGATAACCGGACCTAAGTCTGTTCGAACGAGGTTTTTTGCTCCAGTTTGAGCGGAGAGCGTTTTCATAAGTGCTTCGGCTTCATCCGGAACGTCTGCCTGCATAATATAACAAATTCCATTTTCCGGATCAATCGCGGTCTCCTTATAATGGTCAATGAGTCGTTGGAGCGCTTTATTTCGTCCGATTTTCTTTTCAACCGGGATGAGTTTTCCGGTTTCGTCAATATGAAGGACGGGTTTTATATTCAGTGCAGTTCCAAACCATGCCGCAGAAGCCGTGATGCGACCACCGCGTTTCAGATAGATCAGGTCGTCGACCGTGAACCAATGTGAGACCCGCTGTTTATTCGTTTCGAGCCAATCTCGGGTTTCTTCAATGGATTTTCCCTGATCACGGAGCTCGACAGCTGTTTTTGCAAGATGCCCCATTCCGATGGAAGCGGAGATGGTATCGACGGTAATAATATTGACCTCTGGATGCTTATCCATAACGTACTGACCGGCGTGGACCGCGGATTCATAGAGCCCGGAGAGTTTTGACGAGAACGCGATACAGAGGAATTGCGTATGACCTGCTTCGATCAGCTCTTCGTAGAGCGCGATATAGGTTGGCGGGTTGATTTGTGCCGTGCGAACCTTTGCACCGGCGCGCATTTTTTCAAAGAATTCATGTCCCGAGATATTCGGGTCACCCTCGACGTCGTCAATGAAGAAAGGAACGTTTAGATAATGAAAATCAGAAAATCCCTTGCGGACTTCCGCGGATAAATCTGCATTGCTGTCGGTAATAATCTGAAAGCTCATTCGAGTCTCCTTTTGTTATTAATTCATGGCTATTTTACTATAAGGTTTGAAAACGTATATTGCAAGAATGGTAACGAGTGATAATCTAAGCTTCGCTTAAATTCAGGTATGAGTTGTTTTGTTCTATAATGAAAGTTTGTCTTTTGAAGCGAGATCGTGAAATAATCGTATTATAAAATAGGGGTACTGGAAGGAGGTTATTAAGTCCGGTTCTATCGATTGGCGTTGATGGAAAGTGCAACGGTTCGGAATGCATACGGTGGCAGGACGTTCCGTTGCAGCTTTGGGAACTTTTAGAGATGAACTTTCATTCTGCCCGCGGCGTTCGATGTGCAACTTTGCGAGATGCTGTGCCGATAGGAGGTGGATTTGATTATCCCAAGGTTTTCCCGTTTTAGGGAAGACGTCTGAGAATTATATAATAAATGAGGTTAGAAATGAATTATAAATATAAAATAAAATTGATTAATATAATTGCTATAGCTGTCGTGATAGCGGTCGCTGGGATTTCGAGCGTGTCAGCCGCGCAAGCGCCGGATAACATGGCGCTTATTCCAGGTGGAGTTTATTCGTTAGGTGCGCCGGAGAGCGATTATTATGCATCTGAGGAGTCAAAACCGCTTCATCGAATCACGCTCGATCCATATTATATGGACAAGTACGAGGTGACCGTTGGCGCGTATTCTGCTTGCGTTGCAGCAGAGGTCTGCTCTGAACCGACATCGGTCGATTCTCAAACCCGAAAAAACTATTATTCGACCGCTTATCATGCGTTTCCTGTCGTAAATGTCACGTGGCAGGATGCGGATAATTATTGCCGTTTTGTTGGAAAACGCCTACCGACGGAAGCGGAATGGGAACGCGCGGCGATGGGACTCGACGGTTACCGCCGTTATCCATGGGGTGATTTGCCGCCGCGTCCATATCAGGCAAACACGACGAAAGTCCCGGGAGATACGGAGATTGGCAATGGGTACCCTGCTGGAAATAGCCCGTTCAAAATCGCGAACATGATCGATAATGTTGCGGAATGGGTTGCGGATTGGTATGCGCCCGGGTTCTATTCGAGCGGCGTCAGCGAAAATCCGTCAGGACCTTCGGAAGGATCGGAAAAAGTTATTCGCGGAGGTTCGTTCGCTTCGGATCTTGTCGCGGAGCATCTGACGAATCGGTATCATGCGGATCCGACGTCGTCTTCACCGATGCTTGGTTTTCGCTGTGCGATGGACGCGAAGTCTGAGGCTGGTTACGCAGCATTTGCTAAAGAGGGCGAGGAACCGGTTCAGGCGTATGGGTTCGTTTCTTCAGGTCAGTCGGAAGGGATATTTATCGTTCGGAATCCTGGCGCGGATCAGACGCTTGAATGTATCGCTGGAAATGGTTCGGTGTTGAGCATTTATGAAGGTCCGATCGACCGCGATTATACGAGCTGGATTCGCGTTTCGACGAAGACGGGTTGTAAGGGTTGGACGTTGACGTCGAGTGTTTTGAGGTTGGAGTAACGTGCTTCTTGCATCCCTGAAGGAGGCTGTTTTACGCTGCGATGATTTATTTTCAGCGAAGCTGCGGATGTGGGGTGAGACGCCTGTGTTCGAACGTATCACGAAAATCATTTCGCAGAGCGGCGATTCTTGGTTTGTCTGCGGCGGCTTGTTGGTTGTCTGGTTCTTTGCTCGTGGGGCGCTCCAGCGTGTTTTAGCCTATTGGGGGCTGGCGATAGCGGGCACGGCGTTTTTTATTCTCGCGTTAAAAGCCTGTATTGGGCGGGTACGTCCAAAAGGAGATTGGGGAAAGGTCTATCGTAAATTCGATCCGTATTCGTTTCCATCGGGGCACGCGGTTCGAGGCGGCGTTATTTCCGGATTGGCTTGGGTCATGTCGCCGCCGCCGATCGCGATAGCGCTCAGCGTCTGGGCGGTCTGGATGGCATTGGCTCGGGTCATGAGCGGAGTGCACTATGTTTCGGACGTGATTGCGGGCGGTGCGCTTGGGCTGTTCTTGGGGCTGTTTTTTGGATGGTCAGCGGAATGGGTTTACCGAACGCTCCCGATTCTATTCGACCGCAGTTTATGGCTGGCATTGTTCCGTTAGGCGGAATGGTGAGTATGTTCACCGAAACGCCAACCTGGATCGATCGTTATTCCAAATAGCCATAAGAAAACCGCTCCCTTCTCGCAAGAGCTGATGTTTGCGAATTCAGGGAGCGGTTTCCCGTTTTAATTAGAGCCAAAACCGATTAGGGTAAGTCTTCTCGGAAGATATAAATCAGGTCTTGAATTAGCCCAGCGGCGGTTTCAATTCGACCTGAACCTGGACCAGTTACGGTTACTGAGCCTAAAAGTTCGGTTTCAAACTGGATCGAGTTTAATGAGCCGTTCGTGCTGGAGAGCGGATCTCCCATGGGGATCAATACTGGTTTAACCGCGTAGATCGGTCGGTCATCTGTTAATTCGATCGAGCCGACGAGTTTCCAAGCGCTATTTTGTGCGGTTGCCGCCGCAATATCTTCGGACGAGAGAACCGTTATTCCGGATGTTGGAATTTCCAGCGGGGGAATGCGTTCGCCGAAGAAAACTTCCGAAAGGATTGATAGCTTTGCCGCTGTGTCGTAGCCCTCGATATCATTCGCCGGGTTGGATTCTGCATAACCCAATTTCTGAGCCAGCGCCAGAGCGTTTTCAAACGAAAGCCCTTTCCGCATTTCGGAGAGAATAAAGTTGCAAGTGCCATTGAAGATGCCGCGGATGCCCGTAATTCCGGCGGACCTTAACAAACCGGTTCCATAGGCGATGACCGGCGTTCCGGACATGACGGTCGTTTCGATTCCCAACTTTACGCCGTTTTTCTGCGCGAGGGAATTTAGGACGCGGTACTTGAGCGCAATAGGACCTTTATTGCTGGTGATGACGTGTTTCCCCGCGTTGAGCGCTTGGGTAATATATTCGGCGGCCGGTTCTCCGGTTTCGAGATTCGCGACACTCAGCTCAAGGATAACGTCCGTATCCGAATTTTGAATCATTTCAAACGCATCCCAATCGGTCCGTTCTTCTTCCCTGAATTCTGAGAAGTCCTGAGATGCCTTTTCAAGGAGGTTTAAGTCCAATCCTTCCGGATTCGCGACGGCGCCGAAGCTTACATCGGTGACGGCGGTAATGAGCGGGGCTATGCCATGTTCATCGCGTAGAAAGGCGTGTTTTTGTTTTAGAGCCTGAACAAGTCCCTGCGCGACATTTCCGAATCCGATAATTCCGATTTTTACAGTTTTCATAAAATTAAATCACCTTTTGTTTTACTTCCCAAATTTCATTCGAGCCAGAAGTTCAGCGTTTACAATCGAGCCGCCTGCAGCACCCTTAATGGTATTATGCGAGAGCGTTACCATTCGATAATCAAGTATAGCGCAGGGGCGGACGCGTCCTACGTGCGACGCCATGCCGTGATACAGGTTGCGATCCAACCGCGGCTGAGGGCGGTTTGGTTCATGATGATAGACGATTGCCTTTTCGGGCAAGGATGGAAGTCCTTTCAGCATTGGGCTATATTCGAACGATTCGAACGCATGAATTAAGTCGTCAACCGTGGCTTTGTTTTTCAACTCAACCGACAGGCAAATCGTATGCGCATCGACGACCGCAACGCGATTTGTATGTGCCGAAACTTTAAAGGGGTGCTGATGAAGCGCCTTCCCATCGAATTTGCCCATGATTTTAGCTGGTTCATATTCTAACTTTTCTTCTTCACCGCTGATAAACGGGATGACGTTATCGATAATATCCATTGACGCAACGCCCGGATAGCCTGCCCCGGATATCGCTTGCATGGAAAAGACGATCGCACGTTCGATGCCAAATTTTCGATCAATCGCGGTCAACGGGACAACGAAGCCTGTCGTCGTGCAATTCGGGTTCGTCAAAATACCACCGCGCCAGCCGTATTCTTTTTGCTGCAAGTCGAGGATTTGGAGATGATCCGGATTGGCTTCGGGGACCAGAATTGGAACGAGCGGGTCTTTCCGGAACGATGATGCATTGGACGAGACGTAAACGCCCTTTTTCGCCGCTTCCAGCTCGACGGTTTTCGCGACTTCGGCAGGCAACGCTGAAAATGCGATGGCGGACTGCGTCAGAGAGGCGGCTTCGGTCGGTTTTAGAACCATCTTTTTGACGTACTCGGGCATCGGTTCGGGCAAAAGCCAATGGCAGGCGTCTTCATAAGGCTGTCCGACAGAGCGATCGGACGCGGTTATTTCGACGACTTCGAACCATGGATGATTTGCGAGCAGGCTGATAAAGCGCTGACCTACGGAACCGGTCGCGGCTAATACAGAAACTGGAATTTTGTTGCTCATAAGAAGTGATCCTTTCGGTTTTAAAAAAACTGCCTGTATAAGGCAGTCCTGTTTAGCGTTGATTCGTGGGTCTTCCGTGCCTCAAAAACGAAAAGCCCCCAACGCGGTTTGCGTCGTGGTCATGACGAACGTCATCGTTTCCATTCGGGCGATTTCCTGAGTTTCCATGCGTTAACTTTACCGTGGTTTAAATTAGACCCTCGTTTGTAATTCTGAAAATATGACAAGGGCCGTGATGAAAAACACTTGTATAATACGGGGTTAAGGATTACAGGACTGAAGGATGGTTGAATGAATGAAATAAAATTTGCGAAAATGCGCCCCGACGCGAAGCTTCCATCTCGAAAACATGAACAGGATGCAGGTATTGACCTCTACGCAGTGGAAAGCGGCATTGTTCCGTCTCATGGGTTTGCCGTGATTGGAACGGGCGTCTGTTTTGACCTTCCGCAGGGGTTCGCGGGACTCTTATTCCCTAAAAGCAGGAGCAACTTCCTGCTGGGTGCTGGGGTGATCGACGCCGGATACCAGGGCGAGATTCGCGTTAAAGTCGCCAATCCGACGGCTGAGCCGCTGGCGTTTGAGCCGGGAGATGCATTAGCACAATTAATTATCGTCCCGATTGTAACCCCTGCCATTGCTGAGGCGTCAATCGAGACGATTTATCCCGCCCGATCCGAACGCGGCGCGAGCGGTGGGATTCATTTACCGGTGCCGTAACGCAGCCCAGCTGGTGTTTTACGAATTGCGGCCGAAAACCCAAGGGTAAGCGATTGAAGTCCAATCGACGATTTCTTCCGGTTTGAACCAAATGCTAATCTCGCGCTCCGCGGATTCCGGCGAATCGGAAGCATGAATCAGATTGCGATCCATTTTGGACGCGAAATCGTGACGGATGGTTCCCGGCGCTGCCTCAATCGGTTTGGTGGCGCCGACCGTCTGACGAACGGCTTTGATCGCTTCTTCACCTTCCCATACCATGGCGAAAACGGGTCCGGAGGTAATATAGTTGACGAGCCCATTATAGAACGGTTTGCCGACGTGTTCGGCGTAATGTTTTTCGGCGAGTTCGCGTGGAACGGCGAGGAATTTCGCGGCGGCGAGGGTCAATCCACGCTGTTCAAAGCGCTTGACGATTTCGCCGATAAGCGCGCGTTGGACGCCGTCCGGCTTAACACAAACAAAGGTTTTTTCCATACTTTTTTATCTCCTTAATATCATTTTAAGACTTTTTCGCGAGTTCGGCTAAAAGTTCGGGAAAAGCTTCGATTTCAGGGAAAAGGATTTTAAGCGTTGTCAAGTCGGCGCGAATCCGATCCACATTGACGCCATCGCGAACAAGCGCCCAGTACTTTTCAATGGCTTCGTCATGAAGTCCTTTTGAGAAGGTTGTCCATGCGTCGCGCACTCGTTCATTGATTTTCTCTTCCGTGTTTTCGAGCGGAGGAGGCGAGATCGTCTTGTCCGGTATGTCCTGCTTCGTAGGTTCGGCAGCCTCCGGAGAGGTTAGGGCGGAGGGCGCTATGTCAGTCATGTCAGCTTCGACTGGCGCGTTTCCCGTCTCGTCCAGCGCTTCTGCGGCGGCTTCTGTGTCCGTTTGATCCGATTGCTCTCTTAGCCCTTCGGTCAAGGCTTCCTCGATGAAGCTGGTCTCGTCCTTTAGAACGCCTTCACTGACGATTCGCTCGAGGTAATCGAAAGCATCTTCGAGCTTTTTCTGATTGGATTCCGCTGTGTCCTGCGTGCTTTTCGCAGGTTCCGGTTCAAATAAGGATTTACTCGCTGAAAGTTGTTTGGATTGTTTTTGGAAATAGTCCTCCTGAAAGAAAAGGTCATCTTCAGCTGAGGTCGTGATGGAATGAACGCGATCGGTTTTCAGGATGAATTCCTCTGATTTTCGGCTGGATTCGTCTTCGTCTTGCGTAGATGGAACGAAAAAATCGGTCGGAAGAGGAAGAAGTTCGAAGCAGGAAGAAAGTTTCTCAGCTTCAACGGTTAAATAACGTGTTTGCGAATCCTGCCAGCTGGAGCGTGTGCGGATATTGGGAAATCCGATCCAATCAAAGTATGTAATGTGCACGGGGTTTGATTCAATTCGAATCGAGCCGTCGTCGTCAGGATAAATTGAGCGTTCCGGATCAATTTCATGGAGACGATCCGCATACCGCTGAAAACGGGTCAAATCGTCGGATTGCGCATAGATATTTGAAAGCGCTTCGAGAGAGACTTCGCAGTATGGTAAACGGCGCAGAACTTCCCGATGAACTTTTTGCCGTTCTTCCCGCCCATTGGCGGGGCAGCGCAGACAGCCCAGCAGGTTAACTCCCGGGTCGCTAATTCCTTCGAGAATTTCGTCTGCGTCCTGATATGTTTCAGCTGCGCGGATATTTGCAATTTTTTTTATGTCTTCATGGATTGAGTCTGGAAGGTGCGTGCGAAGTTTTCGATAGAGCTGCTTGATTTCGGGGTGTTCCGGCTCGAGGCAGGCTGCGTAAGCGACATAGCGGGCAGCGATGTCGGGTTTGTTTTTATTCAGGTAAAGGATTGCCAAGGTAAAAAAGATGATCCAGTTATCAGGATGAACCGCGGCAGCACGGAGGTAGAAAAGGATCGCTTCGTCGAAGCGGTTCAGCTCCGTTAAGACACGACCGTAGCGCGGATAAAGTTCGGCGCATTTTGGAAACTGATTCAAAAGATAGTGAATATGGTGGCTCGCCGGCGAGAAATTCGCGTCGGCGATGAGTTGATCGATAAAGCGGACGTATTCCGTAAGCGTTTTCTTTTCCACGAGACCTCTGACTAGATTCTATTATAGAACATAGATGGGAAAACTTGTGAAAGTTGAAATACAGATTCCGGTTAATCTCAAAATCCTTAAATCGGGCAAGTGAACTGATAGAATAACAGGGTCAATCTGAAATAATAATGAAGGAAATGGCATGAGATTAAATAAGGAAGACAGTCTAAAACTGCGTGATGAAGTAACCACTGCGTATTTCATCCGCGAGCAAGGCGGGAAGGCTTCCCTGACAACGGAAAATCCGGGCAATGATGTCAGGGGCATGATCCCATCGGTCAGCCCCGAGATGCTGGGCAGCGCTGCGTTCCTCCAATCCTATGGGGTTAAGTATGCGCTTTACGGCGGGGCGATGGCGAATGGAATTACATCGGTTGAAATGGTCATCGCAATGGGGAAAGCCGGTTTCATGGCGTCATTCGGCTCCGGCGGGCTTTCCGTTGAATGTGTCCGTGAATCGATTCATGCGATTCGCAACGGTTTAGGGGATCGACCGTTTTTGGTGAATCTGTTGAATTCGCCGTTTGAACCGAAGGTAGAGGAAGACATGGTCGCGCTTTTCCTGAGCGAAGGGATTACTGCGATTGAAGCGTCGGCATATATGACGGTTACCAGAAATCTCGTCCGATACCGCGCATCGGGATTAAGCCGGGCTGCGGATGGCTCGATCACGATTCAGAACCGGATTATTGCAAAAATTTCGCGGAAGGAAGTCGCGATCCGTTTCTTAGCGCCTGCGCCGGACGGGATCCTGTCCCAGCTGGCTAACGAGCGGCTCATTACCGCAGATCAGGCGGAGCTTGCGAAACTGGTCCCCATGGCGGATGATATTACGGTGGAGGCAGATAGCGGCGGACATACCGATCATCGTCCCCTCGTCGGGCTCCTTCCGTCGATTGTCGCGATTCGCGACGCGGTTCAGCGGGCGAGAGGTTACGCGAAGCCGGTACGGATTGGATCTGCTGGCGGAATTGGTACCCCAGCTGCAGCCGCGGCGGCTTTCCAGATGGGCGCGGATTATATCGTGACCGGTTCGATCAATCAGGCGTGCCGCGAATCCGGCGCATCCTCGTACACGAGGGAGCTGTTGGCGAAGGCGGATTCTGCTGATATGGGGAACGCACCGGCGAGCGATATGTTCGAGATGGGCGTAACGGTTCAGGTATTAAAGCGCGGGACGATGTTCGCGATGCGTGCGCAGAAGCTGTATGAACTTTATACGCGTTATGAGTCGATTGACGAAATTCCGGACGTGGAACGCGAAAAAATCGAAAAGACGATTTTTAAAACGGATTTAGAATCTGTCTGGCAGGACTGTGTCAGGTTTTTCACCGAGCGCGACCCTTCGCAGCTGGAACGCGGGCGTAAGAGCGAAAAAGAACGGATGGCTTTGATTTTCCGCTGGTATCTGGGTCAGGCGTCCCGTTGGTCGGTAACAGGGGAAAAAGGGCGCGAAATGGATTACCAGATTTGGTGCGGACCGTCGATGGGTGCGTTCAACGAGTGGGCGAAGGGTACGGCGCTTGAAGCCGCGGAGAATCGTTCGGTTGCGGACGTTGCGCTGAGGCTTTTAAATGGGGCGGCTGGAATCCTGCGCATGACGACAGCGGAGCTTTTTGGAGTTTCGATTGCGCCGGAGGTTCGAGGCTATTTCCTGCCGTGCGGTTTGGCGTAACTGAAGTTTCCCCAAATCAGCGCGGAAGGTTACGCTGCATTCTCCTTTAACTCATCCGCGAGAAGTCTCATCGGTTCAATTAACGTCGGCTCGACCGGAAACGGAAGCGGGCTGGTGACATAGCCGCCGATTTCGAGGATGACGTTCCCGTTTTGATCCAGGACACGTGCGTCGTAGCCAGCGTCGACGTCGTCCGGATTGCTGTACCGGACTTCTGCGAAGAAATCTTTGAGGTTCTTTGGGCAGTCGTCATAAATGGTCAGTGTATGAATCGAACTCGGAAGCGCCAGAACGCCCGTATTTCCTGCCTGATGGACTCCGACGGTCTGGAAACAGAGTTCGATTAGGAGCGGGGTCATTGACTGCTCAACGCCGTTCAGGACGATGGGTTTCAGGTTCTTTGACGCGCGTCCGATGATGGTGTCTCCATTGCGCTGAACGCTGTCGAGTACCTGAAAGGACGGTCCGTGAAAGAAGAGGTTGTAAATCGTTTTCGAATCGACCGATTTTTTCCGAAGCCACTTAACCGGACTTGACGCTTCCGGTCGTCGGACGTTTCCTGAGGTGAGGTGTACGACGCCAGTGAAGTGAACGACGTGTTTTGGCGGACGGTTCATGAAAAGCAGGTCGGATTCAAGCGACACACTGACGATAACATTGTCGCCCTTCGCGATCCCATGCGCCTTCCAGGTGATCGTCTTTTTCTGATTCCGATAGAATTTCATCGGGACGAGGAAGCGGATGTTTTCCATGACTGCGGCGGAATATTCCCCGTCCGGAAACGATATTTTTTGCGCAATATGGATCGCGGCTTTCCTGAATCCATCGATGCCGATAACGCCCGGAAGGATCGGAATTCCGTTCATCGCATGATCCAGAAGGAATACTTCCTTGATCGGGTCGAGCTCTTCATGAACGATCGCCGAAACCATCCTGGAATTCAGAATTTCGCCCCCTGATTTTTTTGCCAACATAGGAAAATCTCCATGCACCGTCATTCCGATCTCCATTTATGCGCTTTAATTGGCGGGCATTTACCCGCCTGACCTGGAAGCGCTTCGGATAGTATAAGCGATTTCCGCGCGTCATCGCGGGCGGCGGCGTAATGAGCGGGAATGGCCCTCCGCGGAGCTATATGCGGACGCGAATACGACCGTGAAAAAAATACTGAAACCGACCTCGAGATCGTTTGTGCGAGGTCAGTTTCGACAGAAAGGAAAGAATCACGAGCGGATCACAACTCCGCGTGGATTGCACGGTCAACGACGTCGTTCATGTATTCCCATTTGGAATCCATGTCCCGGACGAATTGGAACTGCGTACGGCAGCGGTCTAAGTTCTGTTCCGGATAATTGATATGGAAATAAATATCGCCGTTCAGGTAGTCCGTCAAGAAACGCACGCCGCATTCGAGCGTCATCATTTTCGCGCCGACGGGGAGTAAACGCAACTCGAATTCGCTCAGCTTCCCGCGTGTTGTTTTGATAAATTCATTCGTATAGGCTTCGTAATAGTCTTTATTTAAGACGATTTTTGATAGATCTTTCTCGTTCTCGCTCGCGAGAACTGCGCCAAATCGAATTGAATCGCCGAAATCGTTGACGACAAAACCGGGCATCACGGTATCGAGGTCAATGACGCAAACGCCTTGGTGGGTCGTTTTATCGAACAGGACGTTATTTAATTTGGTGTCGTTATGCGTGACGCGGAGAGGTAGCTGACCGGACTCATAATAATCGAGCAATGTTGAAGCGAATGGGCGGACGGACATCGCATATTCGATTTCAGCTTTGACGGATGCGGCGCGTCCTTTTACGTCCTCTTTAATCGCCCGGTCGAGCGCTTCATATCGTTTAACGGTATGATGGAAATTCGGAATTGTCTCGGTCAGGATTTCCGCCGGAAAGTCAGCGAGCATGTTTTGAAAATTTCCGAAGGACGCGGCGGATGCAGCGAAAAGTTCGGGCGTTGTTGCCTGATCGAAACAGACACTGTCTTTAACAAAAACGTACAGACGCCAGACGTCGTGATCCTCCGCAACAAGGTAGTCAGAACCATCGTGACAGCCAATCGTCGTCAGAACCTCGCGCGGATCGCTGACTTTCGTCGCGAGGTGGCGCGTCACGGCGACGAGATTATCCATCAGTCCTTTGTAATCGCGAAAAACATTGGTATTGATTTTTTGCAGGATGTACCAGTCGCCAGTATCGGTAATGACGAGATAGGTGTGATTAACATGTCCGCTTCCGTACCGTTCGCAGGAGACGACGTTTCCGTTATGTTTAAATCGGCGAATTGCTTCAACAGCTTCCATAATATAGAATTCCTTCGATCGCCTTAGCACCAGAGGTTTTCTGGGTATTTTCCTGCGTCACGCATGGCTTTGAGCGCTGCCATGACGGGTTCTTTATCTTCTTTGTACGTAACGCCGTACCATTTTTCATTCGTCGGCAAGACGCGGATCGAGGCGCGTTTTTCCTGAATGAGCTTATTGGGAATAAGCGGCAGGAAGTATTCGCATTTCAGCGGATTGATCGGCAGGTTGGCGCGGAGATACTCGGCGAACGTATCGTTGATTTCCTGCATGAGCGAATGCTGAAAGCCCCAGAGGTTCATCGATACCTTTGTTCCGTTCGGAATGAAAATATCGCCGCTTTCTTCCTGGATTAGCGCGCCGCCGTCCGCTTTAACGATTTTCAAACGCTCGACTATGCCCGTCAGGTTGCAGTTCGCATCGAGCTCGCAGACACCGCGTGAGACGTACCCGTTTTCGGTCAGCGTGTTTTCAATTTTGTAGCCGACCATCGCGTGATGCGCCGGATCGGAATCGCTCGTCAGGAATTGATAAATTGATTCAAACGCAGTTTTTCCATAATAATCGTCAGCGTTGATCACGACGAACGAGCCGCGAACGAGGTCCTTTGCGCTGAGAACGGCGTGCGCCGTACCCCAAGGTTTCGTTCGTCCTTCGGGAACGGTAAACCCTTCCGGAAGATTTTCGAGAACCTGATACGCGTAATCAACTTCATATTTAGAACGGATTCGGGCAGAAATCCTTGACTCGAAATCCTTTTCCATTTCGGGCTTGATGACGAAAATAACACGACGGAATCCGGCGACGTATGCGTCATACAGCGCATAATCCATCATGACATTGCCATGGTTATCTAACTGATCGAGTTGTTTTAGACTGCCGTAGCGGCTGCCCATGCCCGCCGCCATAATTATCAAAACAGGTTTTTCATTCATGATCGTTTTATTTTTTGATCCTTTATTAAAAAAAAGTCGCTTTCGTGCTTGGCGCTAATCCATCGCCGAATCATTTCATTTCGTGCCGCTTAACCTTTGACGCCGCCGGCGGTAATCCCAGAAATAATTTTTTCCGAGAGGAAAATATACAGGATGAAGGTCGGCAGGAAGACGATAATAACCGCAGCAAACATGCCAGCCCAGTCGCCTGTGTATTTCATGGAATCGATCATCGAGTATAGCCCGACGGCAACCGGCTTGACGCGATCGTTATTCGCAAAGATGAGCGACATGAAGTATTCGTTCCAAATATTAATGAAGTTGAAAATTGAAACAGTGATAATTCCCGGCTGCGCCAGGGGCAGCATGATTTTCCAAAATATTCCGATTGGCGAGCTGCCGTCAATGGAAGCCGCCTCTTCGTAACTGGTTGACAGGTTCGAGAAGAAGGTCAGGAGGAAGATCGTCGTGTAAGGAATATTAATGCCTACGTACAGGAAAATCATCAGCGCCCGCACGCTCCAATCCTGTTTCAGAATTTGGAGCTGGGAGACGACGCCGAAAAGCGGAAGGATGATCATGACCATCGGAACGCCCATCGCTGCGACAAAGCTGGATTGAATCGGGCGGTTCAG
>DAOUFB010000003.1:0-2431 GCA_034430135.1 Flexilinea sp.
GCTCAATTGGCAGAGCAGCTGACTCTTAATCAGCGTGTTCTGGGTTCGAGTCCCAGATGGGTCACAGTTTAAGCCTATGCGCCTCGGATGAGGCGTTTTCTTATTTAACGCAATCATACACGGGAGTTCGTTGGGAAATGATGTAAAATTCACTGAGATTTGCGCAAAGCGAACCATACGATTAACAAAAAAGGCAACCGCATGTACTATATTCCCAACGAAAACCTTGACCCCACGCTGAACCTCGCCATGGAGCAATACATTCTCACCTCCATGAACCTGACGGAGGAGACCCTCTTTTTCTTTATCGACCATCCATCGATCATCGTCGGACGTCATCAAAATACCATCGACGAGATCAACCTCGACTACGTTAGAGAAAACCATATTCAAGTCGTCCGCCGTTTATCCGGCGGCGGCGCAGTCTACCACGATTTAGGGAATCTCTGCTACTCGTTTATCTTCCCATTTCCGGATCAGCCCGTTCCCGACTTTTCAACCTTCACCGAACCGGTCGTCCGTGCGCTCCAAAAACTAAACGTTCCCGCGGAAAAAAGCGGGCGCAACGATATTCTAGTGGACGGCGCGAAAATCTCCGGAACGGCTTACTACCATAATAAATTCGGCACCGTTTGCCACGGAACGCTTCTATACGATACAGATTTGACGATCCTCGCGAATGCGCTCAAACCCAAGCTGGAAAAGCTCAACGCGAAAGGCGTTCAATCCGTCCGCAGCCGCGTTACGAATTTGAAATCCTGGCTCCCGACGATTGCGTCAACCGCCGAGTTCCGCGAAACGCTCCTTAGCGAAATCGGGAAAAACGTGAAGACGATCGAACTCAGCGGAACCGACCTCGCCAACGTTGAAGCCATTGCAAATCAGCGCTACCGCACGCCGCACTGGACATTCGGCAATTCGCCAAAATATAACCTGAAACGCTGCCGTCGGTTCCCAATCGGTGAAATCGAACTGCGGCTGCAACTCGAAAAGGATTCGATCCAGGACGTCTGTTTCTTCGGCGACTTTTTTACGCCCGAGGAATTAGATCCGATCGAAAATAGCCTGCGCGGGACGAAACTCAACCGGGCGGAGATCATCGCCACGCTCGAATCCGCCAATTGGAATGCCTTTTTCCCGACCGTTCCGCTCGAAGATTTCGCGGATTTCGTTATCGGCGCATGATAGGCAGTTTTTTTATCTTCCGCCGTCTCAAACGGCAGCGACCGATTATAATGAGAAATTCATCTTGCCCGACCCGAGTTTTCAAGTTGGGCATATGAGTTATGAGCATATCGTCAAAAGGGAAGCGGAAATCGCTTTCCTCTGAACTAAATTGAAGGAAACATACATGAGAAAAAACACCTTAAGCCTTTTGGGCTGGTTCTTCATCGTGATGGTCGCCGTATCCGCCGTCGCAGCGCAATCGGACACAATTCCAACGATTACGCCGCAGCCGATGACGAACGCCGAACCGGCTCCGCTTCCAGCGGAAACTGGCGCATCCGCACTCAGTGCTGAACCGACGGTCATGGTCGCTGCGAATGATGCGCCGTTCGATCCTCAGCCGCTTGATCCCGCCCTCTCGCAAGTACCATACTCCTACGCGAAACTCAATATCGAAAGTTGGGAAGCCGCGAACTTATTTAACAGCGCAGCCGATGCCGCCGCCGGCGTTGGACCAATCGGCGTCATTCCCGCGGGCGGAATCCGCTACGTTTCGTACTCGAATCGCATGGATATTGACGGCGGAAAATTCGTCATGGCAAAGAACGGGAAATGGCTTCGCGCCAGTCCGGCAGCGGTTTCAACCGTTACTTTGGGACGGACGTTCGCTACCCCGCCGTCGACCCATTTCGGCTGGGTCTTTGAACCGACCCACCCCTACCTGAAGCCGGATTATAACGGTGGTTTTGATATGAATACGTATTACAACCGTGAGCAGGTCGTTCAGGTTTTCGAAATTATCGAAAACGGGTCTTCAACCTGGTTCCGCATCGGCGAAAATCAATGGCTCGATCGGATTCATATCCGCGTAGCTATCATCAACAGTCAGCCGCCGGCTGAGGTCACCGCGGATCGTTGGATCGAAATTGACCTTGCCGAACAGGTTGTCCTCGTCTACGAAAACCGTCAGCTTGTTTACGCCGTCATGGTCGCGACCGGAATGGAGCCGTTCTTTACCCAACCTGGCGTTTTCCAGATCTACGAAAAGAAGGAGACGGAAGACATGACCGGGTCGTTCGAATCCGATAAATCGGACTTTTACTCGCTCGAAGATGTCCCCTACGTCCTCTATTACGATCAAGCGCGCGCATTCCATGGCGCTTATTGGCGCGCCTGGTTCGGGCTTGAGCAAAGCCATGGGTGCACGAATATGACGATCGGCGATGCACATTGGCTTTATAACTGGTCGAACATCGGCGATTTC
>DAOUFB010000004.1:0-8117 GCA_034430135.1 Flexilinea sp.
TGAGAGAAAAAATTCTCTCCCAACGCTAAATTTTTGCAAAAAAATAGGAACACACATCAAATCTCGTGTATAACTTAAATCGGCTGGCGATTTTCGAACGCAGCCAAAGCGGCAACGACCCGGACGGCGCAGTTGAGCTGCTTTTCGATGAACAGGGCGGGGTCCTTTTTTTGAGCAGCGAAACAAATCATGGCGCAGGCAAGGCGGTTTTTCTGAATCCGCGCGGCGCTGAATTTATCGAAGCCTCCCCACCCGCTAAGAAAGGGGAAACGCGGTTTTCGGTCGAATTCCGAATTGACGAGAATCGGTTCCTGACCGTGAGCGCGGTCGACCTGCGCGATGGGCGCGTCGTGCTTGAGAACATGGCGGTTGTCAAATTAAATTAGATAAATTAAGTATAAAGATGAGCGAAGTTGAAGAAATTGAATTATTGATTGATCCGGACGGGAAAACGCGGATCGAGGTCCGCGGCGTTTCTGGTCCGACCTGTTTGGATGTGACCGCCGAGCTGGAAGCGAAACTCGGGAAGCTCGTCGGCGAACGGACGCGGACATCCGCCTATTTCGACGCTGTCCAGCCGAAAACGCAATCCGTCATCCGCACAGCGTCGAAGAAATAACCCTTATGACGCGGATCCGAGTCGCTGCGACCGCCGCCGACAAGCCGCTCCAATGGTCCGGGCGAACGGTTCGTCGTCTGGTTTCAGGGCTGTGGGAAACGCTGTGACGGCTGCTCAAACCTGGCGTTCCAGCCATTCCGCGGTGGGACGAACCGTGTAATTGCGGAGTTAGCGGCTGAGATTCTCGCGCTAAAAGACGAGATTGACGGGGTAACGTTTAGCGGCGGCGAGCCCTTTGACCAGCCAGACGCACTGTTCGAGCTCATTCGCCGGATTCGAGCCGGAAGCGAATTGACGGTTTTTATTTTCAGCGGATATTCTTTCGATGAATTGGAACGAGACTATCAGCTTAGAAACCACCCGGATCGACCGGACGCGATCCTCTGCGGCGCATATCAGAAGAACGTACCGCCCAACTATGAGATGTTCCAGCCCTCAGCCAATCAGGAATTGTATTTTCTGACGAAACGCCTAAAGCCGGATGATTTTCGGGAACTGCCGCTATTTGAAACGCTCCTTCTCCCCGACGGGAGGGTCATTCGTTCCGGCATCCTGCGATCCTGAACCTGACTTTTTCGATAACCGTTCATTGGAAACAATTGAATAATATCGGACAGGTTTGGTACAATGCATTTATTATTTTTACGGAACAGGAACAAATATTCAGATGAGAAAAATCATTCAAATAACGGCGGCGGCAACGCTCTTGCTCATCGCCTTGATTTTCCCGATTTTTAACGCAGCCGCTCAGTCCGGCGGTACGATGAACGTCGTCCACCTTTATTTCTTCAATGGCGACGGCTGTCCGCACTGCGCTGACGAAAAAATCTTCTTAAAAGAGATGGAAGAAGAGTACGGCGCTCAGCTCGAAATTCACAGCTACGAGGTCTGGTACAGCCCGGAGAACGCGGAAACGTTCGAAACGTTCGCGAAAGCGTTTAACTTCGAACCAACCGGGGTCCCGATCACGTTTATCGGTGACCAGTATTGGACTGGATTTGGAGCCACGACGCGGGAAGCGTTGACCCAGGCGATCGCGGATGGGGTTAAAAACGGCGTCATCGACGCACAGCAGATCGTCAACGGAGAAACGCCAGCGATCGCAACGATCGACGGGTCGGCGACTGGGGGGATTAAGCTGCCGTTTGTCGGTCAGGTCGACCTGAGCGGTAAATCTATCTGGGTCAGCACGATTCTGATCGGGATCGTCGACGGCGTCAATCCATGCTCGTTATGGGTATTAACGATGCTGCTGGCGATGATCGTTCGGACGGCGAACCGAAAGAAAACGTTGATTATCGGTTTTGTATTCCTGACGGTTACGTCGCTGATTTACGCGCTCTTTATCGGCGGTGTTTTCTCGGTCCTTTCTTACGTCAGTTTCATTAAATGGATTCAGGCAGCGGTCGCGGTCATTACCCTGATCATGGGACTCATCAATTTCAAAGACTATTTCTTCTTCAAGGAAGGTATCTCTTTAACGATCGACGAAAAGCACAAACCGGGAATTTACGAACGGATTCGAAACGTCATGAACCACAGCGACAATCTTTGGGCGATGATTGGCGCGACGATCCTGCTCGGAATCGGCGTTTCGCTCGTCGAATTTTCCTGCACGGCGGCATTCCCGGTCGTCTGGAGCAGTCTGGTCGTCAACGCGGACGTTTCAACGGTGACGTTTATTATCCTGCTGATTCTATATATGGTTCTGTATCAGCTCGATGAACTGGTTATTTTCGGCATCGCCGTTTTCACGATGCGTTCGAACCGTCTTCAGGAGAAGCACGGGCAAATCCTGAAGCTCTTTAGCGGTACGCTGATGGTCGTGCTGTCTTTCGTCATGCTCGTTAAACCGTCCTTAATGAACGAACTGGGTCAGACGCTGCTAATTTTCCTGGACGCGCTGCTCTTGACTGGCTTGATTTACCTGATGGCGGAGTCAATCCTTCCCAGCTTCGGTATTTATATCGGGCATAAACGTCCTTCAAAAAAGAAAAAGAAAAAATAAATCAACACGGCCAATCGCGCGCCTGAATCCGGCGCGCGATTTTTTTCTCCCTCCCCGTAAACAACGAATCTTGGTAAAATTTTAACAGTTAACTATTGGAAAGAGGCATCTCGTCAGCCGTGGAAAATTTTGAACTTAAACTGAATCAGCTCATTCCGCATCTCCCAGACATTCGGAGCATCTCCGGCAACCAGCCAAATATTCTTTATAACAACGTCACCTTCGACTCGCGCGCCGTCACGCCCGGATCGATCTATGTCGCGCTCAGGGGTGCGAATGCAGACGGTCATGCCTACATTCCGGCAGCGCTCAAAAACGGCGCAGTCGCCGTCATCGGAACGTCCGAACCCGTCGAAGAAATCCCCGTCCCTTACCTGCGCGTCAGCGACGCCCGCAGCGCAATGGCAGCCGCCGCAGCCGCGCTTTATGGGTTTCCGTCACGCGACCTGATCACGATCGGCGTCACGGGGACGGACGGGAAAACGAGCACTTCGACGATTCTTTATCAGATCCTCAAAGAGGCAGGATTGGCAGTGGGGATGATTTCGACCGTTTCTGCGTTGATTAACGGCGAAGAAATCGACACCGGCTTTCACGTTACAACTCCGGAAAGCCCCGACATGCAGCGCTTCTTGGCGCAAATGCGCGATAGCGGTGTTACCCATGTCATTTTAGAAGTCACCTCGCATGGCTTAGCCCAGCAGCGCGTCGCCGGAATCGACTTCGATATCGCGGTCGTGACGAATATTACGCATGAGCATTTAGATTATCATAAAACGCGCGAAGAATATTTCGCGGCGAAAGCGCTCCTCTTCGAAGGCTTGGGACGGGCGGATAACCGGAAAATTCCGCCGCTGGCGGTCCTGAACTTCGACGATCCGGACTCACTCAACTATCTCGAACCGCGAACGAAAGTCAAGAAAATTCGCTACGCAGCGGAAAGCGCGGACACGTCAGCGTTCGCGACGGTCACCGGGCTAAAATCAACGCCAAATGGGCTCGATTTCGAGGCACGCTTCCGGGAGATGCCGAATTTACGCGATAATCAGTCGCTCAAGATTCATTCGCCGCTCATCGGAAAATACAACGTCAATAACGTTTTAGCTGCCATGACCGCGGCAATTTACGGGCTGAATATCGTTCCCGAAATCGCGGCGCAAGGCGTTGCGAAATGCAGCTATATTGCCGGACGAATGGAATTGATTTATATGGGTCAGGACTTTTTCGCCATGGTCGATTTCGCCCATACGCCCAACGCGCTCGCGAAATCGCTCGACTCCGCCCGTTCGCTGCTCAAAGAGCATAACCCGGAAAAGACAGACGCCCGCGTCATCGCCGTTTTCGGTTCAGCGGGTCTCCGTGACCGCGAAAAGCGGTTAATGATGCCGGCAGTATCCGTCGAAAAAGCGGATGTGACCATCTTAACCGCGGAAGACCCCAGAACCGAATCGCTCGATGAAATCCTGCGCCAGATGGCGGACGAAGCCGTCGCGAAAGGCGGAATCATGAATCAAACCGTCTTCGTAGAACGGGATCGCGGCGCCGCGATCCGGCTCGCGTTAAGAATGGCGAATCCTGACGATATCGTCATCGCCTTAGGCAAGGGACATGAACAATCCATGTGCTTCGAACGAACGGAATACCCGTGGGACGACCGCATTGCCATGCGCGCAGGGTTGGCGGACCTGCTGAACGTTGATGGACCGGAAATGCCATACCTTCCGACATCCGTTCGCTAAAGCCCGTGGATTCGGTTTGGAAAATACCCAATCGTTCGGTTGAGTCAGAAAAACGGGTATCGAAGAGTATGGAAGTTTACAGCTTAAAAAATATCGAAAAAATCAATATCCAGACGCCGGACGGAAAAACATCGTTCGGACCGAATCAGGAATGGTATCTGGACGAACGCGCCCGCATCGCCGGATGCGGACCGACGAGCGGAGCACTCTTAACCGCGTATTTAGCGGCATCAAACCCGGACCGGTACGGAGCGCTGTATCAGCAGCCAACTTTCGCATATGACGACTTCGTGCGCCATATGCAGCGGATGTACCGCTACCTGCGTCCGGGCGCAATGGGGTTGAACCGGTTGGAATCCTATCGGGAGGGAATGGAGAAGTACGCAGCGGATACGAAAACCGCGCTGACGCCGTTGACTTTTCCGGTAGCAGGGATTGAATACCTGAGCCGCGACCGCGAAGCCTCGCTCTGCACGTTCGTGCGCGACGCACTATGCGCCGATCAGCCCGTCGCCTTTTTAGCGCTCTCCCGCGGACGTGAACGCGCGCTCCAGAATTGGCATTGGATCACGATCATCAGCGCAAAAATCGGCGATCAAGAGCTGATCGCAACCGCAAGCGACGAAGGAATTTCCCGCGAATTTGACCTGCTCAATTGGTACCGAACGACGCGTTTATCCGGCGGATTGATCCGCTTTTCCAGCTGACCGCTGGTCTTACCTTACGGGCGTTCCTGATCAAAAAAAAGCCGGGCATTCGGCTTTTTTTGATATTTCAAGGCTCCGTCAACCCGCGGTACACCGCGTCCAGCGCCTGCAACGCGGTCAGGTTCCGAACCGGCCACCCATACGTCTCGAGCTCGCTTTCGCTAAAGTCACAGAAAGAAACGCTTCCCGCGCTCGGATGAATATTATCGCTGCGCAGTCCGTGATTCGGAAGTGGTTCCATCGCCCGCCATAAGTTCCAAAGCGGCAGCTCGTAATCGAGCGCAATTTGCGCGATGACCCGATTAAACGTCCCGTCTGGATCTAAACTATCCGCTTTCGTCGCTAAAATCGGGACGACCTGAAACCGTTCCAGTGATTTTTCGACCAGCGAGCGCATATGTTTATCAAATTCTTCAACTTTCATGAAAACGTCGTTCGTTCCCAACGCGATGAACGAAATCGACGGGGTCCAAAGCCGATATTCACAAGTCGTCGCTGACTCATACGGCCAGCAAATATCATCCTCGTACCAGTGGTAAACGTCTAAATCGAACGCCGTTTTTCCGATTTCGGTCGCACGCGAAACGCGGGAAAAGGACCATTGAAACTGCTTAATCGTCGCGGACAACGACTCATATGCGTCAAGCTGATACGACCCCAGCTCTCCGAAATCGTAGCAGCCCAAAAAAGCCTGTCCCGTGCTGTTGCTATCGCCGACCTTGCTGAAACGATCCGCGCGGTTTCCCGCCTCAAGCCCAGCGGCGTAAACCTCTTTCATCTTCGCGCTGACACCCGTCGGAATAACGGGCCACTCACGCCACTCCTTTGCGCTCAGGGTCGGCGCCGCTGTTTCCGTGGGCGGTACCGTCGTCGCGGATGGCTCGACCGTTTCGGGTACTTCTGTAGGCTGAACCGGTAACGGCGTACCATCTGCCCCGCCCGCAGTTGCCGTAACCGCTTCAGTAACCGTCTCCATCGGCGTTGCCGCGGGTGCGTCCGCTCCGGGATCGGAACCGATCGGGACATGCCGAACGCAGCGTGTCAGCGCCAAACTTAGCAGCAGCACCGCCATCCCTAACAACAGGCGCATGACGATGATTTTCCGGCGGTTGGGGTTCATTTCAAAGTCCGAAAATTGCGCTCACGAGCAACGAAACCAATATTCCGAGCAAAATTCCGGCGTAGACCTGACGCGGCGTATGACCGATAACTTCTTTGAGAAGCTCGTCGTCAATCTGCTGACCCGAGAAAAAGTCGCGGATCAGCTGGTTGATTTTTTGCGCTTGAAGGCCCGCCTGCCAACGGACGTGGGACGCATCGTAGGTAACGATCGCGACAAGCGCCGCCGCAACGCCAAACGGCGCCGATCCGAACCCCTGCCAAAAGCCGACCGTGAACGCAACGGAGGTCACCATCGCGGAATGCGAGCTCGGCATTCCTCCGCTCTCAAAAATCAGAAGCCAATCCCAACGCTTTTCAAAGAAAAAGTTGACGACCGGTTTCAACATCTGCGCCACGAACCAGCTTATCAGGGCGGCAATAACGACTGGATTGGAAAAAAAATCAGAAACTTGGTTCAAAACGCATCTTCCTCATTCACATCAACATCCGACTTCGCCGTGCTTTGAATCGTCTCAATTTGAAGCCGAGCTTCCTGAAGCCGGACAGCTAAACGATCTGCAATGCCAACGCCTTCCTGATACAGCGTCATCAGTTCTTCCAGCGGCAGCGCGTCGGACTCCAACTTTCGAACGACTTCCTGAAGCCGAGAAAGCGCGTCATTAAACGATTCCGGCGCTGCTACTTCGGTTGTGGTCTGTTTTTTGTCTGTACTCTTCATATCTAACTCGTAAACTCAGTTTCCCAACGAGGTAAGTATACCGGATTTTTCAGTCGATCACCCGCGCAGACCGGACGCCATCGCGAAAAACGAGCGCGACCGTCTGATCTTGACGAAGAGCCGAGCCCATCGTGACTGGCTGATCGTTCTCATCCTTAACCATCGCGTATCCGCGTTTCAAAACCGCGTCAGGACTCAGCGCATGAAGCGTCGTCGTCAATGCGCCAAGCTGGTTCGCGGTCAGCGTCAGGAAGTTGTCCGCCGCACGGTCCAGCCGTCCGCGCAACATCGCTAATTCCCGCACGGCGTCGTTCGTCCGCGCAGCCGGTGATGCACGATTTAATCGGATCGAAAGCGTCTCAATCCGATCTTCCAAACGCTCTAAAACCAAATCCATCCGATCCGTCAGCCGCTCGATCGTTTCGTCCAAACCTTGAAGAAGTTCTTCACCGTCCGGCGTTGACGCGACGGCGGCGGCGGTCGGGGTCGGCGTCCTCAGGTCGGCGACGAAGTCAATCAGCGTAAAATCGACCTCATGCCCCACGCCGGAGATCACCGGAATCGGCGAATCCGCGATCCGTCGGTTCAGCGCCTCATCATTGAAAGCCCAAAGGTCTTCGATCGAGCCGCCGCCGCGGACAATCAAGATGACGTCTGGCTGGTATGGGAGAAGCCGTTCGAAAGCGGCGATCAGCTCCCGCGGCGCGTCCTCGCCCTGAACCGCGGACGGCGAAAGCAGAACCTTCGCCATACAGCGTCGTTTTTCGAGCGTCGTTAAGACATCATGAAGCGCGGCGCCGCCCGCGGAAGTCACCAGCCCGATCGTCTTCGGAAAAATCGGAATAGGTCGTTTTCGATCTGAGCTGAAAAGCCCCTCACGTTCAAACTGTTCTTTGAGACGGAGAAATTCCTCGTAACGGTTTCCCGAGCCGACGGATTCAATCCGTTCCGTGTATAGCTGATAAACGCCCGAAGGCTCATAGACGCCGACGCGACCAGTCGCTATAACGGAAACGCCTTCTTTAAAAACATCCTGATACCGATATGCGCTCGTTTTCCACATGACCGCTTTTAGCGCACTCTTCGCGTCTTTAAGCGTAAAGTAGATATGACCGCTCGCCGCACGGGAAACGTTCGAAAGCTCGCCCTCAACCGAGACATTTTCCAAAATCAAATCAGCTTCGATCAGCTGCTTGACCTGACG
>DAOUFB010000005.1:0-2273 GCA_034430135.1 Flexilinea sp.
CGTCCTGCCGTCGAACCGGACGACTGGGAAAAAGAAGCCATAGCCGAATATAAGCGCTCTGTCGCCGACGGAACCGCTGAATTCGTCCCCTTCGAAGAAGTCAAAGCCCGCGCAGCGCGCGCCAACGGTCGCGTCTCGCTTCGGATTCCGCGCGAACTCCATGTACAGCTGATCGCGGACGCGGAAGCGAACGGCGTATCGCTAAACCAGTACATCATGTATAAACTCGCGCGCTCGTAACCCGATCTCAAGCCCTTACCCCCAGTTCCTCCATGAACGCTTCCCACGCGTATTCCTCGGCATCCGCGACATCATTCACCGCCGGTTCGACGTCCAGCCGCTCATCATCCGCCTTCTTCGCGTCCCAGACCTGATTCGCTGTCGCGTAAATAACCATCACGCAGCCGCGCAGCGCCGTCCAGCGTCCGGTCGCCATCATCTTCGCTTTTGCGTAAATCCGCGTCTTGATCTTCTCTTTCTTCGCCAGCGTCACGGTTAGCGGAAGATTCGCGCTCCTGACCGCCCGCGCTAACCCGTTCATCAAATACTGCGGTTCATCCGTAAACGCATAAGTCGGCCGCAGCTTCGGAAACCGCTCCAAAACGCGTCGGACGAACGCGACGAACTCCCGTTCGACCCGATCCGGCGTGATCCCGTCTCCGCTCATGCGGTATTCATCCAAAACGACAACCCCCGCGCCTGACTTTCGGATTCCGCACGCGATAAAAACCGTCTTGCTCCGGTTTCCGCCGAAGTCGACGCCGAACGTCAGGTATTTCGTATCCGCCGGAACTTCGTCGACGACCCAGCGGCTCGGGTCGTTCGCGAAATCGGGAAAAATCAGCCCTTCCGCACGGACAAACTCGCCGCGGATGAAACGCTCATAAAAAACGCCCGTGTATTCCTTCTGAATCGCCTCAATGTAATCCGGCTCTAAAAATGAATTGTCTCCGAGTAAAAATCTAACGGCTCGCCGGTCGATGTTCTCGTTCAGGATGATTTCGCGATAAACGTAATGCTCCGGGCTGTCCGGATTCGTCGTCGCGAAAAATTTCGCCCCAGTGCGCCGTAAACGCGAAAGGGTCATGAGATAAAAGCTCTCAGGAATGAGCGTCAGCTCGTCGACGTACGCCCCTTTCAGCGTCATCCCGCGAATCTTCGATTCCGCCCGTTCATCGTTCGCGCCTTCGAGCCAGATTATTCTCCCGTAGAGTTCCGCCTGTTTCTGGCTCAGCGAATAGCGAAAATACCGCGCTCCGACCAGCTCCTCCAACAGGTTCAGGCAGTTCCGTTTCAACGTCGTCAGCGTCCGCCCGACCATTAGCAGCCCCGCCGTCGGTTCGCAGCTCGCCGCGAAGAGCGCCCACTGAACCAGACTGACCCACGTTTTCCCGGACGAAACCGAGCCATAGAGGAGATTAATCCGCTTCGGTTTCTGTCTCAAGTAATCCGCCTGGGCTTTCGTCAATAGCGCCGTCTTTTCGTTCATCCTTGATTGGCTCTTCGTCTCCCTGGAATAATTCGCGCGCCACGCCGTCAATGACGCTCGGTATTTCCTTTGTCCGTTCCGTCGGCGTGAATTTATCAATCACCGTCGCCATCACGTCCGCAATCGTTTTGAGGCTCGCTTTCCGGTATTTTTCCGGATTGCTTAGATTCTCCAACGCTAAATCAATAATCCCGCAGGCGATCGCCTTACGGGTTTCCAAGTGTTCTAAAATGTCGTGCGTTCGCGCCGTCCGGCTCTCTTCGTAGATGGCGGCCGCGTCGTAAGGTTCGCGCTCCGACTTTTCAAGTTCGGTGCGAACCTTGCGTACCCGACTTTTACCAGTTCGCGTACCATCCGGCGCGTACTGCGTACCTTTCCGGGTACGCACGAGCTTTCGGATAGCGCCTTCCGAAACGCCAAACTCACGAGCAACCTGACGATAGTTTCCGGTCAGCGCATAAGCCTCGAGAGCCCCCTGACGCTCCGCCTCCGTTAGCCGTCCCACTCAAATTGTTTCCTCCGCATGTTCTTTTTCGCCGACGTCTCTCGCGGGAACGTCCGCTAAAATCGTCGTCCCGAACGCGTCGGAATCCGCGATCCAGAGCGGGACGAGAACCTGCGTGTGCGTCAGTCCGTTTTTCTCCGCGCGTTTCCCTGTCGTTTTCAGAATCGTCCCAGTCGGAAGATACAACGCCTTTTCACCGCCTGGCGTCTTGCGAACGTTCGCCCCATATTCGCATACAATTTCGACGTAGTCACTGACGTTTTCGCCCGTTTCGTCGAC
>DAOUFB010000006.1:0-13399 GCA_034430135.1 Flexilinea sp.
GAGGCGCCGCCGCCGGTCGAAATGTGGGTCACTTTATCGGCGAGACCCGATTCCTGAATCGCCGCAACGGAGTCACCGCCGCCAATAATTGAAATTGCGTTCGAATCGGCGACCGCTTTCGCAACTTCAAACGTGCCTTTCGCGAAGATCGGCATTTCAAAAACGCCCATCGGTCCGTTCCAGACGACGGTTCCGGCTTCGGCGATGAACTTCGAGAACGTTTTGACCGTTTCCGGACCAACGTCTAAGACGCGCCAGCCAGCCGGAACGTTGCCGGTGGGGATGACTTTGGTTTCTGCGCCGTTATCGAAAGCATTCGCGATGACCATATCGACGGGGAGGACGAGTTTTGACGAGCCAGCACCGAGAATTTCTTTCGCCGTGTCGATCGCTTCGTCCTGAACGAGCGAATCCGCCATTTCGTATCCCTGCGCTTTGAAAAAGGTGTTCGCCATACCGCCGCCGATCAAGACATGATCCGCTTTGGAGAGGAGGTTCTTGATGACGCCAATTTTATCGGAGATTTTCGCGCCGCCGAGAATGGCGACGAACGGGCGTTTCGGATTTTCAACCGCGGAAGAGAGGTACTTGATTTCCTTTTCGAGGAGGAAACCTGCGACGCCTGGTTTCGTATGGGTAACGCCTTCAGTTGATGCATGAGCGCGATGGGCGGTACCGAATGCGTCGTTGACGAAGACATCGGCGAGCGAGGCTAATTTCGCGGCAAATTCGGGGTCATTCTTCTCTTCTTCCTTGTAGAAGCGGGTATTTTCGAGGACGAGAATTTCGCCCGGCTTGAGCGCTGCAACGGCGCTTTCCGCTGGTTCGTTAATAACGTCGGGGGCGAAGGAAACTTTATTGGGAACGAGCGTCCCGAGGTATTCCGCAACCGGCTTCAGCGAATAGTCCATGTTGAAGGTCCCCTTCGGTCGTCCAAGGTGGGAGCAGAGAATTACCGCCGCGCCCTGGTCGAGAAGATACTGAATCGTCGGCAGCGCGCCGCGAATCCGGGTGTCGTCCCCAACTTTTCCATCTTTGAGCGGGACGTTAAAATCAACGCGGACGAGGACTTTTTTTCCTTTTACGTCAATATCACGGACGGTTTTTTTATTAAACATGTAAATCAACTCCTTTTGAACTTGATAAAAAAGGCGATCGGCCGGAGAAAACCGGAACCGATCGCCAACGTTTTGAAATCAGTTTGGCTTTCGCCTCAGACTTAGAGGCTCTTCGACATCATCAACGCGAGGTCGCAAGCGCGGTTGGAATAGCCCCATTCGTTGTCATACCACGTGACAACCTTGACGAAGTTCCCGCCCATAACGGCGTTGTACTGAAGATCGACGATCGAGGAACGCGGATCGCCGCGGAAGTCGGTACCGACGAGCGGATTGTCGTATTCACCGGTCGAAACGCCGAGGATACCCTTGAGTTTTCCGTTTGCGGCTTCGGTGAAGAGCTTGTTGAGTTCTTCTTTCGTCGTGCTCTTCTTGGTGACGCAGACGAAGTCAACAACGGAGACGGTCGGGGTCGGAACGCGGAGAGAATATCCGTCGAATTTGCCCTTGAGTTCCGGAATCACGAGCGCGACAGCCTTGGCGGCACCAGTCGTCGTCGGGATAATATTCAGCGCAGCAGCGCGGGAGCGGCGCATTTCTTTCTTATGTCCCTGATCGAGGATGACCTGATCGTTGGTGTAGCTATGAATCGTGGTCATCAGCCCATATTCGATCCCGAGCGCGTCGTTGACGATTTTCGCCGCCGGAGCTAAGCAGTTAGTCGTGCAGGAAGCGTTGGAAACGACGTGATGTTTCGCCGGATCGTACTTATCTTCGTTGACGCCCATAACGATGGTAATATCTTCATTCTTCGCCGGAGCGGAAATGATAACCTTCTTCGCGCCGCCCTTGGTGATATGAACGTTTGCGCCAGGTTTTCCCTTTTCCGGATCGCCGATGGCGTCCGTGAAAATACCGGTCGATTCGATAACGATATCAACGCCTAAATCTTTCCAAGGCAGGTTGCCCGGGTCTTTTTCAGCGAAGACGCGGATTTTCTTCCCGTTGATAACGAGGTCGGTTCCGTCGACCGTAACGGTTCCGTTGAAGCGACCGTACGTTGAGTCATACTTGAAAAGATGCGCGTTGGTCTTGATATCGAACAGATCGTTAATGGCAACAACTTCGAGGTCATTGCTGTAATTTTCGATCAGCGATTTTAAAACCTGGCGTCCGATACGACCAAAACCATTAATACCAACTTGAACTTTACCCATTCTTGATACCTCCGTTTGAATATTCTGTTAACGAAAATTTCGTTAAAAAGCGAGCTCATTCGTTTTCGTGCGATCGTGATTTTTGATAAGCGCTGACGATTGTCGAAGCTAATCTATCCGAATCATGACGCCATGGAAAGCGATCGTCGATCAAGCTCTCCTGGAAAACGGTGAATTCACTTAATAATCGCTCTTCTATTTTAACCCAGCGGTCGGACGGGGATAACACCGGTTCGTGATTGTTGTTACAAATGATCCCGTCTAAAACGACGCCGGGGAGCGCGTCCCGAATGATAGTCGCATGGTCATAGCAGGTAAAACCTTCGGTTTCGCCGGGTTGGGCGCAGACGTTGCTGATGTAGAATTTTTTTCCATGGGTTGCGAGGATTGCCTGATAAATGCCGCGAACGCGGAGATTGGGCAAGACGCTGGTAAAGAGCGATCCGGGTCCCATGGTAATCAAATCTGCGCTGAGGATGGCGCGTATCGCTGCCGGATTCGCGTCTGCATTGGCAGGTTGAATTTCGAGTGTGATGATTCGTCCGTGCCGTTTGGATATGAGCGATTCGCCGACGATTTTCTCAGTCGTGATTTTACCGTTCTCGACCGTTTCGACGTCCGCAACGAGATGAATATCCGCGAGGGTCGAGGGAAGAACCTGCCCTCGAATTGAGAGGAGCCGGCTCAATTCCTTAACGCCCTGGTCAAATGAACCGGTAATATTCGCGAGCGCAGTCAATAGAAGGTTCCCGAGGTTATGTCCGCCGACGGAGGATTCCGCCGGGAAACGATACTGAAGAACTTGCGTCAAAAATTCTTCGTCATCGGAAAGCGCCGCCAGACAGTTGCGAATATCACCGGGCGGAAGAATTCCGATGTCACGGCGAAGCGCGCCGGATGAACCGCCGTCGTCCGCGACGGTTACGATCGCCGTCAATTCTGATGCGACTTTTTTGAGTCCGCGGAGAGCGGTCGAAAGCCCATGTCCGCCGCCGATAGCAACAATCTTCAAAGACCCCGTTTTATTCATAGGATAAATATAGCATTTCACCTTTCCCCTGTAAAGAATGCGCTGAAGCGAATTTTGAATTTAGTTGGGAGATCAGGAAAAGGGACTATAATTGAGGGGCAAGTATCGAGTTTATCTGACACGAGGGAAACGAAATGGCACAAGCGAAAAAAGAAAACAAAATCGAAAACCCGACGGAATCCAATTTAATGCATTCGAAGGAGATCATGTCTGCTGCGTTCGATGAATATCAAGATGCCGAGCTTCATCATGATTTCGATTTCGAAGATGCTCCGGAAGGTGAAGACAATGAACGGGGACTTTGCCTGTTTACCGAACTTAGAGGCGAGGATAGTTCGTTTATCATGATGGAAAGTCCGGACCATGAGTTTTTGAAAGCCTGCTGCGTGGAGCATGATCCGGAAACAAGCGAAGCGGATTCTTATGCGCAGATGATCGATCATACGTTGCTCAAGGCGGATGCAACGCAGGACCAAATAATCCAGCTCTGCATGGAGGCTCGGGAGCATCATTTTGCATCGGTTTGTGTAAATGGGTACTGGGTGAAGTTGGTGAAAGATCTGCTGCGCGGAAGTGATGTCAAGACATGTGCTGTCGTCGGTTTCCCGCTTGGCGCGATGATGACTGAAGCGAAAGCTTTTGAGGCTGGGCTTGCGTTTAGCGATGGCGCCGATGAAGTTGATATGGTCATCAACATCGGTGCGCTGAAGAGCAAGGATTACGACACGGTTGCCCGTGATATTCATGCCGTTGTCGAAGAAGGAATCGCGCAGCGGGGTATCGTTAAGGTTATTATTGAAACCTGCCTCTTAACCGAAGATGAAAAGGTGAAAGCTTGTATGTTGGCGAAACTCTGCCGGGCTGCTTTCGTAAAAACGTCGACCGGTTTTTCTACCGGCGGCGCGATGGTTGAGGATGTCGAACTTATGAAAGGCGTGGTTGGCGATACGATGAGCGTCAAAGCTTCAGGCGGTATCCGCAGCCTGAAAGATATGGATAAAATGATTGAAGCAGGCGCAGACCGGATTGGTACGAGTTCCGGAATTAAAATTTTGACGGAATTAGCCGCCTCATAGGAAAGTGAAAGAAAAAATGAACCTTTTTCGCGGGCATTTTAATTCCAACGGAACAGAAATCGCGTATTATCGAACGGGCGGTGATTTGCCGCCCGTTGTCTTAGTTCATGGATTGACCGATTCCGGTATGTGCTGGTCGAGCCTTATCGCTGAATTAGCACTGTCTTATGATACCGTTTTCCTGGATAATCGCGGGCATGGCTACACGGGGCTGGCGGCGGATGGAGTATATACGGTTGCAGCCATGCGCGAAGATATCCGGACGCTTATTGAGTCGCTTGAGCTTGATCGTCCCACGCTGATTGGACATTCGATGGGAGGCGCGGTGTCCGCAAGTTTTGCGGCGATGTATCCGGAATTGATTCGCGGGGTTATTCTCGTCGATCCGCCCTGGATCGCGGAAGAACTCGTCACGCCGGAAAAAATCCGCGAAGGCTTTGAATCATTCCGATCGGACTTATCCGAATTTAAAGCGCTCTCTTTTGCTGATCTTGTTTCGGTAGGAAAGGAACGGAATCCGAATTGGGTTGAAGAAGATTACCGTGCCTGGGCAAAAGCGAAACAGATGGCGACGTTTGAGGTTTTGGAAATTCTTCCGGACTTGCTGACGGACTGGCGCAAGAACGCCGAAAAGATCCATATTCCAGCGATGTTGATGACAGGGAATCCGGATTTGGGCGCGATCGTAACACCGGAAATTGCCGCTCAAGTCTGCAGCGGGAAACCGAATTGGACGCTTTTCTATTCAGCGACCGCGAAACACGGCGTGACACGCGATGATCGGGAAAATTCGACTCGGGCGATTAAGCGTTTTTTACTCGATCGCTCGATTGATTTAGCTGGATAGGCGTTCATGTGTGGAAGATTTTCCCTGATGGCGCGGCTTGACGAATTGACTGAAGAGCTGAAACTCGTCGATGTCCCATCATTTTTTGAACCGAAAGATCAGATCCCGCCCGGCACGGGCATCGCGATTATGACCGATGCGCGCGATCGGAAGCTTGATTTTTACTATTGGGGGTTAATTCCGTCCTGGGCGAAAGACGTTACGATCGGACGGAAGACGTTTAATGCCCGGTCTGAAACGATCCTGGAACGTCCAACTTTTCGAAATTCATTTAAGCGCCGCCGTGCGCTGATTCCGGCGACTTCTTACTATGAATGGCGTACAAGAAACGGGGTAAAGGAGCCTTTTCGGTTTTCGGTCGCGGATGAAAAGATTTTTACGTTCGCAGGGATCTGGGATTACTGGATGGACGCAAATGGGAACGAGGTATATTCTGCTTCGATCCTGACGATCGCGCCAAATACCGCTGTCGCTCCATATCATACGCGTATGCCCGTAATCATCAGCCGAAAGGATCGCGAGAGGTGGATGATTACCGATGATTTAGAAACAGCGATGTCGTACTTGAAGCCGATTTCCTCGGATCGGGTTATCATCGAAACCGTAAAGAAAATCAGTGAAGGCTCTCCCGATCCTGTAGTATCGTCTTTGCCGGAGCAGTTAAATTTGGTGTAGCGCTTTGGTCGGTTCATGCGCTGGTAAAAATGGGAGACTGAAATGATCGATTATTCGGATCAATATGCGGAAAAACTGCGGACTGCCCCGGAAGCCGTTCAACTCGTAAAATCAGGGGACTGGGTCGATTATGGGATTAGCGTCTCGTTTCCGACCGCGCTTGACGAGGCGTTGGCGGCGAGGGCTGGCGAGCTTGAAGATGTAAAGATTCGCAGTTTACTTTCAATGCGGGAACCCAAAGTGATCCCCGCAAACCGGCAGGTTGACCACGACGCTTTCATTTACAACAGCTTCTATTTCAGCGGGTACGATCGAAAGGCAGCGAAAAGCGGCGGCGTTTTCCATATCCCGATGCGGTTCATGGAGCTCCCCGATTATTATCGGCATGATTATGATTCGCTGGATGTTATCATGCTTTCCGTTTGTCCGATGGATAAATTCGGCTATTTTAACTTTGGACCGACGAGCGGCGGCATGATGGAAGCCTGCCGAAAGGCAAAAACCGTCATCGTCGAAGTTAACCGCCAGATGCCGCGTGCGTTGGGAAAGTACGATGAGATGATTCATTTGCGCGACGTGACGGCGATCGTTGAGGCGGATACGCCCATGCCGACTCTCGGCGCGAAAGAACCGGACGCGGTTGACCGAAAAATCGCCGAATTAATTCTCCCTGAAATTCATGATGGCGCCTGTCTCCAACTTGGGATCGGAGGCATGCCGAACGCGGTTGGGATGATGCTGGCGGATTCGGATTTGAAGGATTTAGGTGTGCATAGCGAATTGTATGTCGATTCGCTAATGGAACTGACGCTGCGCGGCAAAATCACGGGAAGACGTAAAGCGACGGATCCGGGAAAGCAAGTTTACACGCTCTGCGCAGGTTCGAGCGATCTTTATGAATTTGTCAATGATAATCCGGAACTGATGGTCGCACCGGTTGATTACGTGAACAATCCGTTGATTATCGCTCAGAATGATCATTTTATTTCGATCAATAATGCAATTGAAATTGACCTTTTCGGTCAGGTAAATTCGGAATCTATGGCTGGACGTCATATCAGCGGAACGGGCGGGCAGCTCGATTTCGTGATTGGTGCGAGTCATTCCCGTGGCGGAAGGAGTTTCGTTTGCTTATCGTCGACGTTTACGGACTCGAAAGGCGAAACGAAGTCACGGATTATCCCATCGATGCTTTCAGGGTCGATCGTTACGGATCCGCGTAACACCGTTCACTATGTCGTTACCGAATTCGGTATGGTCAAGCTCAAGGGGCTCAGTACGTGGGAACGGGCGGAGGCGCTCATTTCCATTGCGCACCCTGATTTTCGCGACGATCTCATTCGTGAGGCGGAGCGGTACGGCGTTTGGCGCAGACGGGCATTGTCTCGATAATGGCTCAGCCTCAGCGTTCACCGGAGCGGGTATCTGCTTCAGATTGCCTAAAAGGTATTGCTTTTTTAGCAATGCCGCTGGTTTTTGTCCTTGTTTTCTTTTACGCACCGCTGGGGGAGATTTTTCGTATTTCGTTCGGAGCAGGTTTCGGAAAGTCTGAAATTGACTTGAATCGGGTCGTTTCGGTTTTTAGTTTCACGGCATGGCAGGCGTTCCTGTCAACTGTTTTTACCGTTCTCGCGGGACTTCCTGCTGCTTTTATCTATGCCCGTTATCGGTTTTTCGGAAAGCGCTTTCTGAATGCATTGTTTTCGATTCCCTTTATCCTTCCCACGATCGTAACCGCCACGGCATTTAACGCGCTGATCGGTCCGAAAGGTTGGGTGAACCAGATATGGATGGCGCTGACCGACGCAGCAACGCCGCCCGTAAAGCTTCTCAACACGTTCACGATAATTTTGATTGCGCACGTGTTTTACAACGTTTCAGTCGCGATCCGCATGGTGGGCACAGCTTGGGCTGGACTCGATAAGCGCTATGAAGAAGTCGCAAGGGTGACCGGCGCGTCTCCGGTTCAAACTTTCATTCATGTTATATTTCCCTTGCTCCGCCCGACGCTTCAGTCTGCGGCGCTGATCGTTTTTCTTTTCGACTTTACCAGTTACGGCGTCGTTTTATTGTTGGGCGGTGGGGCGTTCCGAACCGTTGAGGTTGAAATCTCGCAACAGGCACTTTTCCTGCTTAACTTGCCCATGGCGGCGACGTTATCGATCCTTCAATTAGCGGTAACCTTGGGAATAACGATCCTGGACCAGCTGTCTTCACGGATTTATGGAACGAACCGTTATCCAAAGGTGAGCGGCGAGAATCTTCGTCCAATCCATGGCTTTTTCCGACGGATTTGGATAACGCTTTATCTGGTTGGATTGACGTTATTTTTGGGGCTGCCTCTCTTAGCGCTGGTCGTCCGTTCGCTCTACGTTTTTCCGAACGAAAGCGGACGTTTGGGCGTCGCGGCTGGCTGGACAGCCGCATATTTTAAGCAGCTTTTCATCAATGATCGACGATCTTTCTTTTATGTTCCGCCATTTCAGGCGCTTTTAAACTCATTTATTACCGGAGGCTTGACGGGAGTTCTCGCGACGCTATTCGCAACGCTGATCGTTTTCGCGGAATCGCGCTATCGTTGGGTCAGGCGGTTCGAAGGAATTTTTATTCTCTCGATTGGAACTTCGGCGATTACGTTGGGTTTAGGGTATCTCGTTACGTTTCGCGCCTATCTGCGGAACCCGTTTTTGATAGCTGCAGCGCATGCGTTGATTGCGCTTCCGTTCGCGCTGCGTTCGTTAAAACCGGCAATATTGGCGATTCCGATATCGCTCCGACAAAGCAGCGCGGTTCTGGGAGCGAATCCGTGGACGACATTCTTTCGCGTAGAGATTCCTTTGGTACGGCGGGCGCTTCTGAATGCGTTTATTTTTTCGATGACGATTTCTCTCGGGGAGTTTGGTGCGTCATCATTCCTGACGACGCCGGAACGCCCTACGCTCCCTATCGCGATTTACCGACTCCTGGGACAGCCGGGACCGATGAACCTTGGACAGGCGATGGCGTTATCTACGATTCTTCTTTTGCTTTGTCTCGTCAGCGTTTGGCTGCTGGATTGGACCAGCGGCGTCGAATCGGGTTCGGATCAAAGCTGAGGTATTTATGCTCAATATTTCAAATTTAAATTATCGATATGATAATGTCCCGCTGCTGCATGATTTACATTTGTCCCTTACGGATCATGAAGTGCTTTGTCTTTTAGGCGAAAGCGGGTCTGGAAAAAGCACGCTGCTGCGCATCATTGCGGGTTTGGAAAAGCCATTGAGCGGCGATGTTTATTGGAATGGCGTTCGGATTAATAACCTTCCGCCGCATCGCCGGAATTTCGGCTTGATGTTCCAGGATTATGCGTTGTTCCCGAATCGGACGGTCGTGGAAAATATTGCGTTCGGCATGGAGATGAAAGGCTGTTTCAGCCAACAGGCAATCAATGCACGAGTTTCATTGCTGTTGGAGCAAATTAATATGACTTCTTTCAGCCGCCGAAAGGTTACTGAACTATCTGGCGGCGAGCAGCAACGTGTCGCTTTAGCCCGTTCATTAGCGCCTAAGCCGCATTTATTGATGCTGGATGAGCCATTAGGCGCGCTGGATCATGCGCTTCGGCAGGGATTATTGACGGAGTTAAGGGATGTCCTTGGACGGGATGGAACACCGACGATCTATGTGACCCATGACCAGGAGGAGGGTTTTTCAATCGGCGATCGCGTTGCGATTCTGAAGGACGGAAAAATCTTGCAGTCCGGGTCGCCGGAGACAGTTTACCGAAATCCGGTCTCGGTCTGGGCAGCGCGGTTTTTAGGTCATCAGAATATCGCTCCGGCTGTAGCGGTCAGCGCTGACAAGGTTGAATGTCTCCTGAGCTCTCGCGCGAGCCGTCTTGAGGTGAACCTTGACCGTGAGCTGATTCAGCGTCAAAAACTCTACCTGCTATTTCATGGCTTGAGTCTTGATGAATCGGACGAGGAGCGCCCTTATCGGCTGGAAGGTATCGTTCGGAATGTCGTCTTTAAGGGTTTCGCCTATGAAATAACGCTGCAGTTAAATGACGAAGTCGTATTCACGGTCTGGGCGAAACGACCGCCTCAACTGCATGATCGTGTTTCAATCACATTTAGTTCGGATCAATTGACGGTATTGTTTACCTGAGAAGCGTTCGAACCCATCCGCCACTCAGCTGATAACGTAATATGACCATAACGCTGATAAAAATTGCCGCCAATGCAAATCCGAATAGCAGCCGCGTCGGAAGACTCAGACGCGGCTTTTTGGCATGAACCAGGGTATCCAGCGCTGAAATCAAGATTGCGAAGAGCGTTCCCGCCAGTAAAAAGGGCGCAATGCCGACGAGCGCCGCAAGAACGATTTGAAACGGTAACAGGAAAGGTGCGCGACTGAAGAGAAGAAACGCACCAAGGAATCCGAATATTGGAATGATCCAACGTTTATGCTTATAAAATTTCGCATAGGCAAAATAAAAAGAGTCAATCATTATCTCGCGCCACATCACCGCGACAAGCGCTCCAATCGTGAATCCCATCATATACCCCGTCCCATAACGAATCTCCGCCAAATCAGGATAGAGCGAAGCCATCCAGTGAAAAATACCGAACGTTTTCATGCCGTCAAAGACGTATATTCCGAAACTTAGGATGCATGCTGCGATGACGCACGGACGTTTGAGTTCGCGGGGTGTGAAATTCGTTCGAATCAGGATGATCGTGGAAATGAACGTACCCAGGAACAAACCAGAACAGCGAAAACATAACGGACATGCCCCGAATGGAAACTGAGGTGTCCGCGCTGGAATTTGATGGCAAAAGGCGAAGCCAATCGTTCCGAACCGTTCAGCCCACCCATCTTCGCTAAAGACCAGCCATGCGGCGAGTGCCGCAGCGAGTATGGCTATCGCGAAAAGCCGGAAGGTTTTATCACTGGCGTTTGTTTTCATAACGGGTAAAATTCGCTTGTATCAGTTTATAAGAAATAGATTGGATTTGTGTAAATCCATCCGCGAAGCTGATATTCAAAAGGAATATAGACTTCGACGCGGTAATATCCGGTTTGATTGATATGAAGAGGAATCGAACGAACGTTTTCCCACTCCCGGAAGATTTTCCCTTGATGAATCAGGCGGCAAACAGCGTTTACGGGTAGCTCAATTTTTAGCGTTGCGCCATTATCGAGCTGAACGCGGTCCCCCGGATAAACCGTACCGCGCTCTGTGTCCGCTTTGAAGACGAATCCCTTGGTTGAGTGGAACGCATCGATGGCGACGTAGCTCCGTCCGAATAACAGCGAGCGATAGATCATATCTCGGTCGTTTTCGACGCTCTTTCCGAATGTGTCATCGACGTAGAGGTGATTATTCGCGGCTGCGAAGAGATGTTCTGGATCGCGGATTGGGCTTCCTTCGTATAGATTATCGCGTGCAACATTCGCACAGACCGATCCGCAAACGCCAACAACCTGTTTCCCGCCGCAGAGCAATTCGTCCCATTTTGCCAAAGCTGACAGCGACGCATGCTGCAGGTTGGTCGTGATTCGGGGTTTTCTGTCGAGAAATCCGAAGAATCCGCGGCGAAGGTTTCGCTGATTTTTATATTCACTTTGCAGGTTGAGGATTTCGAGCCCGGTGAAGTTTGCGACATCCCAATCCGCCCATGGCGTTGAGCTTTCGGAAGAATGAGCATTCTCTCCATCGAAAGGGTGAGCGATGATTGTGATGGCTCCGTCTCGGTTACATTGGCTAATCACGCTACGGATGGAACCGTCGTGGTTGGCGAAATCCCGATTCCCATTCAGGATAAGAAGGTGTCCCCGATTGTTTGGGAATGCGCTGAATATTTCCTCGCCGGATAGGAGGAGAATTTTTTTATCGTCGCGGAAATAGTATTGTTCTTTTCCGGAGACTAAAACGTTGGTATCGGTGATAATCATAACGTCGATACCAGCGGTGAGCCCAGCTTGCGCGAGCGTATGATATTTTTGATCACCGCTTGAAAAGGATGAATGGTTATGAAGGTTTAGGGTTATCTCGTCCATCTTATCATCATGTTTTTCCACAATTCCCTATTATTCGAGTATAATGCTTTTGTTAATTCAACATGGAGGGGCTGGATGGAAACCTTTTTTGATATTGCTCTGATTATAACGTCAATCGCAACCATCATTTGCGTCGTATTACAGAACCGGGGCGTTGGTCTCGGCAGTCTGGGTGGAAATGAACCGGGTATGTCGGTATTTAACGCACGGCGCGGAATTGAGAAGATTTTGTTCAATATTACGATTGGCTTTTCTGCGTTGCTTTTGATTTTAGTTCTGCTTCGCGTCATTATTTTCTAACTTTTCGTTGGAATTTACGAAGAGACCGGCGAAAATCGGTCTCTTTTTATTAACTTATATCGTGAGGTGTACCCATGGAGAAGAAGATCGTCCCGGTTTACGATCCGGGGAAAATTGAAAAAAAATGGCATGAGGCGTGGGAGAATCAAAAACTCTACCATTCCGATATTGATCCGAAGAAACCGAAACATTACGCGTTGACGATGCTTCCCTATCCATCGGGGAATCTTCATATCGGTCATTGGTACGCGATTACACCGTCGGATGCCCATGCCCGCTATATGCGCATGCAGGGGTATAACGTTTTATTCCCGATGGGTTTCGATGCATTCGGTTTGCCCGCTGAAAATGCCGCGATCAAACACAATATTCACCCGGCAGTCTGGACATTTAAAAATATTGATCACATGCGCGGTCAGCTGAAGTCGATGGGGTGCATGTTCGATTGGCGGCGCGAAATTATTAGCGCAAAGCCGGAATATTATCGCTGGACGCAGTGGTTCTTCCTGCAGTTCCTGAAAAATGGACTGGCTTACCAGAAATATTCGCCGGTCGATTGGTGTCCGACCTGCAACACGACGTTGGCACGCGAGCAGGTTTGGGGCGATGATCGTCATTGCGAACGCTGCAATACGCCGGTCATAAAGAAGAACCTGAATCAATGGTATTTCCGGACGACGAAATATGCTGAACAGCTGCTGGATTTTTCGGAAATGGATTGGCCGGAACGCGTCCAGGCGCTGCAAACCAACTGGGTCGGGCGCTCGGAAGGTGCATCGGTGACATTCATGACGGAAGACGGCGATCCGATTGTCGTTTTCACGACTCGTCCGGACACCCTTTGGGGCGCGACGTTCATGGTCCTTGCGCCGGAACATCCGCTCGTCAGCAAATTGACAACTCCGGGACAGAAGAATGACGTTGAAGCTTATGTTGAACAAGCTTCCCGTCAGACCGATATTCAACGTGAGTCTGAGGGACGTGAGAAGACTGGCGTTTTCACGGGTTCTTACGCAATTAATCCTGTGAACGGCGCGAAAATTCCGATTTGGATCGCGGATTACGTTTTAATGGGTTATGGAACCGGCGCGATTATGGCGGTTCCGGCGCATGATGATCGTGACTTCGAATTTGCTCGGAAGTTTGGGTTG
>DAOUFB010000007.1:0-25261 GCA_034430135.1 Flexilinea sp.
TCCGCAGTGAACCCCTACGGCGATGGGCATGCGGCGGAACGCATCGCGGCGCTTCTAAAACGCTAGAAAACGGAGCAGGCGATTTCCCGATTTCCGACCCATGGTTTCAGCATGCCTCTTCGCGCAATTCGTTTTCGATAACATCCGGCTCATTCTGATCGCAGGGATCTGCGTAAATGCCGCTGCGTTTATTATATTTTTCATTGATAAACGTAAAGCGGAACAAAACAATTGGCGCATTTCGGAAGCGGCGCTTCTCCGAATCGGGCTCGCAGCGCCGATCGGCGCGCTCATCGGCATGCACATTTTCCACCATAAAACGCGGAAGCTCAAATTCCGACTCCTTCTCCCGCTTTTTCTAATCGCTCGTCTCGCGCTCTGGGCATGGCTGATTTACCTGTTTCTTTTCTGATAATCAGGAGCGCGTAAAATCAACATTTAATAATTCACATTCAATTGACATCGTTCAAATGACCTTCTTATTTTATAAATTTCCTGTTGCTTAAAAAACGAAAAAGGACTATGATTAACGCAGTAAAGTTTTTCAGGGACATTTCGCCCCATATTGGTTCGTTTTTTCTCTTGTAGAGGAAAGGAAAATCATGAAGAAATTGTTATCCGTTTTGGTCGTTTTGTCGTTAGTCGTTACCGCCTTTGCGTCCGCTATGGCGCAGGACGCAGTCACCTTGACCGTCTGGGAATCCGTCGATGGACCAGACGAATGGATCATGCAGGCTGCTGAGAAGTACTCGGAACAGCATCCGAACGTAACGATTGAATTCGTTAACGTTGAGCTTCAGGATTCCGGGTCGCAGATCGCTCTCGACGGTCCTGCTGGCGTTGGGCCGGATCTCTTCGCCGCGCCGCACGACAAATTAGGCGAACTCGTTTCCGGCGGTCATATTCTCCCGACGGTTGACGCGGAAAACGTCGCCGCTGCGGTTCTTGCTTCCGCCGCGCAGGCGATGACGTATGACGGTACGATGTACGGTTATCCGACGTCCGCCGAAACCTACGCGCTGTATTACAACAAGGATTTGATCGAAACGCCGCCGGCGAGCTTCGACGAATTGAAGGACTGGACCGCTGAATTTAACGAAGCCAACCCGGGAAAATACGGATTCGTCATGGACGTCGCCAATGCGTATTACACGATCCTGTTCACGACGATGAACGGAAACCGTCTCTTTGGTGAAAGCGGTCTTGATACCTCTTCCTCCTACCTTGCGACGGAAGACTCGATCGCCGGCATGAAGATTTTCCAGAGCCTGAACAAAATTCTTCCGGTCAAGGCAGCTGACATGACGACCGCCGAAGCCGACGCCGCGTTTGCAGCCGGTGAAGCCGCGATGCATATATCGGGTCCTTGGAACGTCACGAAATTCGCGAACGCTGGCATCAACTTCGGTGTTGCACCGCTTCCGGCGCTCGACGGTGAAACCCCGGCGGCGTCATTCTCCTCCGCCCGCGGTATGTTCGTTTCCTCTTACTCGGAAAATCCGGAAGTTGCCGCCGATTTCGCTATGTTCCTGATTTCGGAAGAAATGCAGGCGCTGCGCTATGAAATTACCGGTGCTCTCCCGGCAATTCCGATGGAACTCGAATCTGAGGTCTCCAACGGTTTCGTTGCGCAGTTGGAGTATGCGTTCCCGATGCCGTCGGTTCCGTCGATATCCGCGTTTTGGGACGCCGCCGGCGCCGCTGCCGCGAATATCTGGGATGGCGGTGATGTCGAGACCGAAATGAAGACCCTCGATACCGCGATCGTCAACTTCGCAGCCGAATCCGAATAAGCGATTTATTCAGGAAGAAAGCCTCCAGCCTCGTGGAGGCTTTTTTTCTCAACTGTATGATGCTTTTATCCGAAATTTATTCTCAGCGAAAGGAGTTTTGAACCATGGCAGCTATCTCAACCCTGAGCACGGATTCAGAACGTCAAAAATTAAAATGGACTTCGTGTTTGTTTATGGGGCTCGGTCATTTCATCCACCTGAAACAGACCGTCAAAGGCGTTTTATTCGCGCTCATCGAAATTCTCTTCCTTATTTTTTCCCCATCGATTGTCATGAAAATTATCGGGCTGATTACGCTCGGCGAACCCAAGCCGGATCTCCCGATTAAAGAACGCGACCATTCGATGTTCATGATGATTGATGGGATTATCGCGCTCGCGATCGTGTTCATTTTCATCGTCCTTTACGTACTCTCGGTCAAAAGCGCGCTTTCCGACTACGATGAACTAAAGCTGACGGGGAAAAACGACGCCGGAGGAAATATCTTCTCCGAACTCGCGAACAAATCTTTCCCGATTCTGGGCTTGATGCCAGCGCTTCTCCTCGTCGTCTTTTTCATCATCGTTCCACTCGTCTTTTCGGCGCTCGTCGCATTCACAGACTATGCCGCGCCAGATCATATTCCGCCGAATAACACGGTGAACTGGGTCGGGCTCGACAACTTCACAGCGCTCTTCGGCGGTGATAACATCTGGGCTGGAGCTTTCGGACGGGTTGCATTATGGACGATTCTCTGGGGTGCAAGCGCAACGCTGACCTGCTACGCGGGCGGTATTATCATGGCGACCGTCCTGACGCAGCTCAAAATCAAGTTCCTTCCTGCGTTCCGCTCGATTTATATCCTCCCGTACGCGATTCCGACCGTCGTCTCCATGATGATTTGGCAGAATCTCCTCAACGGTTCTTTCGGGATTATCAACCGGACGCTGCTTGAATTTGGGTGGCTCACGAAAGATACAATGATCCCATGGCTGAGTTCGCCAACGCTGGCGAAAATTGTTTGCGTCATCATCAACCTTTGGGCGGGCTTTCCCTATTTCATGCTGCTGACGATGGGAACGATGACCTCGATCAGCGGAGATCAGTTTGAAGCGGCTCAGATCGACGGCGCATCCAGAGTTCAAACTTTCCGCTTTATCACGCTGCCTCAGGTTCTGTACCAGACCATGCCGCTGATTATCATGTCGTTCACGTTCAACATCAACAACTTCGGCGCGATCTTCTTCCTGACCGGCGGTTCGCCAATCGTCTCCGATTCGACGATGACCGCTGCGGGCGGAACCGACTTGCTCGTGACCTGGATTTATAAACTGACAATCAACCTGTTGAAGTACAACTACGCCTCGGTCATCGCGATCTGCATCTTCGCTATCCTGGCGCCATTCGCGATTTACAATTTCCGCCAAACGAAATCGTTCAAGGAGGGACAAATCTAATGATGAGTTCGGATATTTCCAATGCCGAATTTGAACGGCGGCTTCGAGTCGAAAAATTCGTCCGCGTCCTGAACGCGGTTCTGATGTACACGTTTTTAACGCTGATCGCGCTCATCGTTCTTTACCCTGTCGTGTACCTGATTTCCGCCGCATTTACGCCGGGAAGCTCGATCGCGAATATGTCGATCGTCCCGTTCGGAAAGGGATTCACATTCAACCATTTCACCAAGCTCTTTACCAAAACCAACTACCTGCTCTGGTTCAAGAACACGCTGGTGATCGCGGTCGGGGTTTCGGTTTCAACGATTTTCGTTTGCACGATTGCGGCGTACGTTTTTTCGCGCTTCCGCTTCCCGTTTAAGAAAGGGATGATGCTGTCGTTCCTGATTCTTCAAATCTTCCCGTCTTTCCTCGGAATGATCGCGATTTACGTCATTCTTCTCCGCATGGGCGGGCTCAATACGCACTGGGGCATGATCCTGATTTACACAGCGGGAAACGTCCCCTACAATACCTGGCTCGTCAAGAGTTACGTCGATTCAATTCCGCGGACGCTTGATGAGGCGGCGCGGATCGACGGCGCATCCAACGCGCGTACCTTCTTCCAGATCGTCCTTCCGCTGGCGAAGCCGATGATTACTTTCCTGGCGATCTCGAGCTTCACCGGTCCTTGGATGGAATATATCTTCGCGAAGATCGTGCTGCGCTCCGCCGAGAAACAGACGCTGGCGATCGGGCTGCTGACGTTCGTGACCGATAAGAAGAACGAGTTCACGACTTTCTGCGCCGGCGCGCTCCTGATCGCGATACCGTTCGTCTTCTTCTTCGTCATTACGCAGAATATGCTGGTGACGTCGCTGAGCAGCGGTGCGCTGAAAGAGTAAGAATTTTAGATAAGGGAACCGCCCGTTCTGCTTATTGAACGGGCGGTTGCGTTTTAATCCCGCAGATCGACCAATTACTACCCATCCCAGAGCCCGCCTTTAGCCCTTTCTTTCAGGACAGCTCTTTGAACGAATTAGAGCGTAATTTCTAGACGCGCTTGTGCGATCTCATTCCCAATGCGAACCCCATAAACAGCGCGCCAATCAGCGCAGCCCAAAGCGCAATATCATTCGCCGTCTTCCAGTCCAGCCAAAAAAATCCGACGACGCGCAACTCGAGACCTTTCGATACGCGCACCCAACGATCCAGCGCCGCATCCGCGTCAACCATGCCTACATCCGGCGCGAAAAACAGCTCGGTCAGAACCCACTCCCCGACAATCGTCCCATCCTGAACCACAGGGCGGATTTTCGCCGTTGAATGACCCGTTTCATGCGAATCCAAATCGAAAAAGGCGGATGAATTCATCAGCGCCGCGTCGGTAAAACGCAGTTGGCTCATCAGGACGGACACAGCCGTCCGCTCCTGCAACTCACCCTGAACCGTTACCGCCGCATGGCATTCGCTTTCAGCTCCGCGCATCATGCGGACGGGGCGCTCAATCTCAACCGTGAGCTCCGGCAGCGTGATAACCCCAAGCCCGCCGTCAAGTTCTGCCCGAACCGCAGGAACGCGCTGAATGATCGTTTCCCGGCGTTCTGCCAGCCGTGTTCCGATCAAAAGGATTCCAGCCGCCAAACCAAAGAAAAGCGCCGCTATCGAAAACAGCGGCGTCCCTCGCAGCATCAGCGCTTTAATTCGCTTCCGCATCTTTCGCTTCGTCCCAAAACCGATCCCGTTCCTCCGGGCTCAGGTCAAAAATGCTCTTGCCAAACTCCGCGCAACGCCGTTCAATGTACCGTATCCGTTCAGCAAAACGAATATTCGTCACCCGCAGCGCAGTTTCCGGATCAACTTTGTACCAGCGTGCCAGGTTGACCAGCGTAAACAAAACGTCCCCAAATTCAGCGCTGCGTTCTTCGGGCGTCTCCGCCGCGCGGAACTCATCAACTTCCTCGCGAAGCTTCGCCCAAACGCCGTCTGCATTTTCCCAGTCGTACCCAGCGCGGGAAGCGCGTTTTTGATAACCGAACGCCATCGACAGCGCCGGCATCGCGATCGATATTCCGTCAAGAATACCCTGTTTTTTATCGTTCTTTTCGCGTTCGGCACGCTTCAGCTTTTCCCAGCGGGCAGCAACGTCGTCCGCGGTCAGCGCTTCCTGCTTGTTGAAGATATGTTGGTGACGGAAGAGCATTTTCTCATTGATCCGCTCTAAAACGTCACCCATGGTAAATTCGCCCGCCTCTGCCGCCATCTGCGTTTGCAGCACCAGATGCAGCATTAGATCGCCTAATTCCTCGCAAATCATGTCCGGGTCGAGCCGATCCAGCCCATCGATCAGTTCATACGCTTCCTGAAGAAAATCGTCCCGAATCGACTGGTGCGTCTGTTTCCGATCCCAGGGACAACCGCCCGGCGAGCGCAAAACAGCGACGACGTTCTGAAAATCTTCAAAACTCTGATTCGCGGGAAGCGGGGTCAGCTCAACCGCAACAGCATTCCGGACGCGTTCCTGACTCTTGGGTAAATCCCTGACCTGAAGAGCACCTACCTCAGCACCGTCGCCATCAAGCAGCTTAACCCAATCCTCGGCGCCATATTCAGTTTGAATCATCTCATGCAGCCGCGCAGCGTCCGTAACGCCGCGAATCCATACCCGCAAACTCGGCGGAACAGGAAGATGATACGCACCGTCCAACTCCGTCCAGTCTAAAACGACCAGCCCGGTCGCCATTGAATCTATCAACGACATACTTCGTCCTATCTAATTAAAATCGTTCCGATCCCAGCGTTCGATAAATCCGCGGAAGTCGGGGAGAACGCGGTACACCAGTGGGTCGTTCATAATTTTTTCACGGTTCAGGATCGGATTGATCGCGAATATCCGCGCCATGCCGGCGGCTTTCGCGGCAGTAATACCGGACAAAGTATCTTCCGCAACGACGCAGTCCGCCGGGGTTAATCCCAGCCGTCCGGTCGCAATTCGATAAATATCCGGCGCAGGTTTTCCCGGAAACGTTCCGTTATCATAAACGATTTCCGAAGGATCGCTGAACCAGCGACTTAGCCCGAAGTCCGTAAAATAAAACTCGACGTTCGTTATCTCCGAAGCGGTCGCGATCGTAAACGGAATGCCGCGTTCCCTGAGCCCGTCAAGCGTCTCACGGACGCCCGGGTAAAAACGAATCAGCTCGTCCGGATTTTCACGCATGATCTCCCGATAGAGCGCTTCTTTTTCCATCAGGATTTCAAATTCGCGTTCCGAATCCAGCCCCGGAAAATACGACTGTAAAATGTCGGCATTCGTGTTTCCGAGGATGCGGCTTTCGTACTCGCCGTCCTGAATCGAACGTCCCATGTGCTTTGGGAAAAGCCGAATCCACGCTTCGCGCTGCTGAAGTGTATCGTCAATCAGCGTCCCATTAAAATCAAAAACCATCCCTTTTGGTTTGAACATGCGCCGTTACCCCATCATCTTCCGCGCTACGTGGATCCCCATCGCGCCCGCCTGTGACAGCGAGCGGGTAATTCCCGATCCATCTCCAATACAATAAACGTTTGGAATAATTTCAAAATCTGCGTTCATCTTCGGACGGCAGGAGTAATATTTCGCCTCGACACCGTAGAGAAGCGTATCGTCGTTTGCCGTTCCCGGAGCGACTTTATCGAGCGCGTAGAGTGTCTGGATAATATTATCGAGAATGCGCTTCGGGAGAACGAGCGATAAGTCCCCGGGCGACGCTTTCAGGGTCGGGATCGTCGTCGATTTCGCGAGCCGGCTTTCCGTCGTGCGCCGTCCGCGGGTCAAATCGCCGAAGCGCTGGACGAGGACGTTCCCACCGCCGATAATATTCGACAGTTTCGCAATAGATGAAACGTATTCAATCGGCTTGTTGAACGGTTCGGTAAAGTTAATCGACGACAGAACGGCGAAATTCGAGTTATTCGTCTTCAAACTCTCGTCCTTATACGCATGACCGTTGGTCGTAATAATCCCATTCGTGTTTTCGGTCACGACATGCCCGCGTGAATTATGGCAGAACATCCGCGTATAGTCTTCATACTTCGACGTTTTATAGATAATTTTGGGTTCGTAAATCCGGTCTTCGAACTCTTTCCAAATAATCGCCGGAAGTTCAACGCGGACGCCGAGGTCAACCTGATTCGAAAAAACTTCGATGTTACGACTATTACAAAACGACTCAACAAATTCATTCCCGATTCTGCCGACGGCAATAATGACTTTCTTCGTCCGGATATCGCCTTTGTTCGTCTGCACCGTGAACGTTCGATCCTCGTTTTGGATAATATCGCTGACTATCGTTTCGGTTTTCGTTTCAACGCGTTCCGCGAGCCAATCAAGCATGTTCTGCATGACGATCTTGCCTTTGTCCGTGCCGATATGCTTGAGCGGCGAACTGAGCATGCGTAAATTATTTTGAATACAGCGCAGCTGCAGCTCGGCATCTGGGTATTTAATTTCCGTCGTATCGCCGAACCGAACCAGAATCTGGTCAAATTCGGTGATCAACGCCTGCGTTTGGTTATAGCCGAGATAATCCTGAAGCCAACCGCCGTAAGCAGGGGAAAGAATCGTCTTAAAATCGCTGAACCCGCCGGCGCCAATTTCACCGGACATAATCGCGCAAGGATTGCATTTCTGGCAGGGAATTTTATCCGTAACGGGACAGAAGCGCTTCGATAGTTTCTTTCCGCGGTCAACAATCTGCACTTTGAGTTGCGGATGCTCATTGATAAGCGTGTATGCGGCGAATAAACCGCCCATCCCGGCGCCGACGATGACGACGTCTTGCATGTCCTGACTCCTTCATGAAAACCGCCGGCGATTGACTCGAACCGGCGGTTTCATCACCTTCTATTTTTACTGTTCGCGAATCGATGGAATGTACATTCGGTTCGCGTAATCGCTGACCATGCGGCGCATTGAGAATTCCGGCGAAAGCGTCCGAATCGCGTCCTTGACCATCGCCATCCAGCCGGTCGGGATGCCATTTTCATCACGATTCTCATAGTACATCGGCACGATTTTGTCTTCAAGCGTTTCATACAGACTCAAAGCGTCAACCTCATCCTGGCGTTCGTTTGAGTCAAACGTCGCGTCCGTACCAATCGCCCATCCGTTATTGCCGTTATAGCCCTCGTGCCACCAGCCATCGAGGATCGAGAAGTTCAGACCGCCGTTCATCGCCGCCTTCATTCCGGAGGTACCGGAGGCTTCGTTCGGACGGCGCGGCGTGTTCATCCAGACGTCAACGCCCTGAACGAGGTGCCGCGCGATGTCCATGTCGTAGTTTTCGACGAAGACGAGCCGTCCGCCCATGCGGTGATCCTTGATCGCACGGTAGAGCTGCTGAACGATGAGTTTTCCCGGTTCATCGGCAGGATGCGCCTTCCCGGAGAAGATAATCTGAATCGGACAATGAATATCGTTAATCAGGCGCAGCAACCGTTCGTAATCGCGGAGAATCAGGTTCCCGCGCTTGTAGGTCGGGAAGCGGCGCGCGAAACCGATCGTCAGCGCGTCGGAATCGAGGAGAACGCCGGCGGCTAAGGTCTGAATCGGGTGAATCGAACCCGCGAGCCATTGCGCCCGTGCGCGGTCGTTAACGAAACGAGCCAATTTCCGCTTCTGATGACGTTTGACCGCCCAGAGTTCATCGTTCGGGATCGAATCAATCTTCGCCCAAACTTCCGGATCGTCCGGATTTTCGCGCCAGTCAACGCCTAAATACTTATCAAAGAGTAAACCCATCCGGCGCGAGAGCCAGCTGAACGTATGGACGCCGTTCGTAATCGACGTAATCGGAACTTCATCGACGCGCTTTTCCGGCCAAAGGAAATGCCACATGGCGCGGGAAACTTCCCCATGCAGTTCAGAAACGCCGTTCGAGCGTTCCGAAAGTTTCAACGCCAAAATCGGCATCGTGAATTGATCACCGTAAGGGCTGGCTTCGCGCGCCAGATCGATGAATCTATCGCGGTCGAGCGCGAGTTCCGGCCAATACTGGTTGAAATATTTCTCGATTAACCAGACCGGGAATTTATCGTTCCCCGCCGGGACCGGCGTGTGGGTCGTGAATACGTTGCCCTTTCGGACGATTTCAGCGGCTTCGTCAAAGCTCTTTCCGCCCTTAACATACTCACGGCAGCGTTCCAGCGCAAGGAAAGCCGCATGTCCTTCGTTCATATGCCAGACCGTCGGGTTATAGCCCAGGCGGCGGAGAAGTCGGACACCGCCAATCCCGAGGAGAATTTCCTGCGAAATGCGCGTTTCGAGATCCGACGTGTAAAGCTTCGCGGTCAGCTGCCGATCATACGGTGAATTATCTTCAACGGACGCCGTATCGAGGAGGTAAAGCGGAACGCGCCCAACCTGCATCAACCAGACACGTGCAAAGATATCGCGTCCCGGAAGCGACACGGAAATTACGATGTTCTTTCCTTTTTCGTCGGTCAGCGGGATCATCGGCAGCGTCGAGAAATCGAGATGGAAATTCGACGTCTCCTGCCAACCGTCCTCGGTAATCTTCTGAACGAAGTAACCTTCGTTATAGATGAACCCAATCGCGGCTAACGGCAATCCCATATCGGAGGATTCCTTGAGATGATCGCCGGCTAAAATTCCTAAACCGCCCGCGTAAGCTGGAATCGATTCATGGAGACCAAATTCGAATGAAAAATAACTGATCGTTTTATCTTTAACTTCAGGATAATGAACATTGAACCAGGTGTCTTTCCGGTTCATGTATTCGTCAAATTTTTTGATAACGGAGTCATACGCGCCGACAAAATCTTTATCGTTCGACTTCTGGTTAAGAAGGGCGCGCGCCGTCCGCCGGAGCATCTCAATCGGGTTATGGGAAACAGCATCCCAGGTAATCGGATCGATCTGCTTGAACAGGTTAATTGCTTCCGGCTCCCATGCCCACCACAAGTTATACGCCAGATCGTTGAGCCGTTCGATCCGCTTCGGCAGTGCAGCCGCGACCGGCATGTCTTTTACAATTTTTGAGTTCATCTCTCTCCCTCAATCTCCTGGTTTTTATGATCTTTCTTCTGACTTCTGCAATTCACTCATTACAATCTACCGTTATCATAAACGATACAGCCATTAACAGCACGAAAAACTGGTTTTTTCAGGATAATTGCGTATGAATCAGTGTCCAAACATCACCCACATGGCAGGACGGACCGCGCCTTTCGGACTTTCATTCAATGCGCCAACCGTGTTAAAATTCCCATTATCGTCGATATACATTGCAGAATTTGGATGAAATCCCGGCGTCCTAAGCCACCAGTTCGTGTTTCGATTTTCCGGATTGAACCATACGTTCTGCGTCACCGCATACCAGGTCGGGCTAAGGAATCGATCCTCCGCCTCTGGATAATACTTCAACACCTCGTTGTAGCTGAGCAGGAAAACTTTATCCTGCGTATCGTTTCCTGCATCATTGCCGTTTTCGGGATTATCCGTGTTGATGACTTCTGTCGACAGAATGTGACGTTTTTCTTCATCTCGGAACGCTGTGTCGTAAAACTCGCCGTTGAGCCATTCGCGGATCGAGCTCGTTTCCCAGGTTGCCGCGCCGCCCTCTTGATCGTACGGATATCCGTCCAGCCCGTAGGGGTAAATAAGCAAAGCTCGATCTCCCCGAACATCAAGAACTCTCCAGTCAAGCATGTTTTTTCCTCCGCTGTAATTATCCGTAAAATAAAACCCGATGTAGGCAATGCCGCCCGGTTTGAAATTCGCGGCAGGAGAAGTAACATCGTCTTCTGGGTTTTTTCCATGAGGACCGCCGGGAAGTCCGACGCCCGCTGGAATAATCCCGTCGCCGACAGGCAGTAGTGAAGGGGGAACGCTTGAAGTTGGCACTTCATCAATCTGAACCCATATTGCTGGACGAACCCCGCCCTTCGCAGAGTCAGAGCAGAGACTCATCCCCGGAAAGATAACGTCTCCCCCATAATTGACCTGCATGACAGGATGAGTCCTTCCCGGAGAACGCAGCCACCACCATCCTTGCCCGGTATTCTGATTTATTGCTACGCCTTTTGATTTGGCATATCTTGTGGCATATGAAATTCGGTCTCGATCATCTTTAAAAAATTGATTTGCTTCATCATAGCTTAGTACGAAAACGCTGTCTTCCGTCGATTTTGAATTTTCAAAAAGAGGTTCTTTGGTATCAAAATAGTAATAGTAATAACTTTCAATGATCATATGATTTTCTATCTTCGACGGAATAATTAATTGTCGTTCAGAAGAATTAAAAGCAGCATCAATAAAATCACGATTCAACCACTGACGCAAATCTGAATCTGCCCAGGGAATGTAAACCTGATCGCAGTAATCATCGGTAAGGACAGCGTCGCGAGGCTGATAAAAATCGATCGCGTCCAACACGTCCATGCTGATAAATAGACCCCTTGGTCCTTCTTTTTTGAGCATGCGCCATTCAATCGGCTCTGGTCCGTTATTCAGATTATTATCCTGTTCATAGCGACCAAACGTAACCATATCTCCAACCTTTGCATTTTTGAAGTCATTTTCCTCCTTCGGCGCCGCCGTGACATGCGGGCTGGTTGGAACAGGTGTATTAACCGGGGAATCATCTCCGCCGGGTTCGACGACGGGAATCTCCGCATTTTCGCCCCCGCTCTCCTTCACGGATCCAAGCGAAGTTCCATAGCGGACGGTTTGTGTCCGATAGACTCCTGCCTGAAACGCGGTCGCAGTCGCGATCAGCGCCTTCTGCGTGGCTGGCGGGATTTGCGTGTTGGAGATTGCTGTAATCAGCGCAGCTGCCGTCTGAATTTGTGCCGACTGATATTCAAGATAGGCGGATGTTTTCGAAAAACTTTCCAATGCCTGTGCGTCAGCGACAGACACGCCGGCAATCGCGGTAGCAAGAGCAGCAGATTGCTGCTCGAACGCCGAAACTGTCCCCGCCAACTGTGTTGCGATTGCCAAGCGGGTTTGTTCGGATTGAAATACCTTTTTGTTGAAATTCAACGTGTCTTGATTCAGCTTGATGAAAGAAAAGATCAAAACCGCCAATCCAACCATAATTGCACCAAACGTCCATTTGGACAGTGGAGCTCGTCCAGACGTCTGAGACACTCGGTCTTTTCGACCGCCTGAAAGCGTCAGCGCCCGCTGAACTTCAGCCTCACTAATCGTCCGCTGACCGCTTCCGTTTCCTGAAAGTCGCGCAGCACTGCTTGATTTACCCCTTTGTTCAGCTATGGCTTGCAGGCGCAGCCCATCCAAATCCCGAACAAAATCGTTCATCGACGCATACCGGTCATCGGGATTCTTGGCAAGTGAATGCGCTAAAAAGAGGACGACAGATTTATTCAGTTCGGGAACGAAACTACGCGGATCCGGAATTGGGTCGGTTGCCTGTTTTGCAAGAACGGCCATCGGTGTCGGACCCTGAAATGGCTTATGCCCAGTGACAAGCTCGTAAAAAACGATCGCCAGTGAATACATATCGGCGCGTTCGTCAACCTTTCGCCCCATTCCCTGCTCCGGCGCCATATACTCCGGGGTCCCGATACCCAGCCCTGTCTCGGTCAGCGTCTGCATACCAGCTTCCGGGTCAAGCCATTTGGCAATTCCAAAATCGGTTAGCTTGATAACTCGATCTTTGGTAAACATCATGTTCGAAGGCTTGATATCGCGATGCAGAATTCCCTGACGATGAACGTAATTCAGTGCGCTCACGATCGGACGGATAAGCCGAACCGCCACGTCAACAGGAAGCGGTTTTCGAATTTCTTTCAGCGTCGTCCCTTCAAGAAATTCCATAACCAGATAGTTCGAACCATTAAACTCGCCATAATCAAGGACCTTGACGATGTTCGGATGATCGAGTCTGGCGAGAGCCTTAGCCTCCCGGCGGAACCTTTCCGTGAGCATTCCCGTTTGGTCATCCGAAAAGCCTGTGCTGCGAATCAGCTTGATCGCGACCGTCCGCCCAAGCTCGGGGTCGTAAGCCTTATAAACGACCGCCATCCCGCCGCGACCAATTTCTTTTTCGATAATATAACGACCGATAGTTGAATGAGTCCCGCTTGTCATCTTTGCAACCTTTCTGCTGCGCACTTACCAGCCTCGGATTTTAAGTTTATCATGAGCCAACTGAGAATATCGCGACTCTCAACATCCAATGAAAATATTCCGCAAAAAAGGAAGATAAGCGGAAAAAGAATCCATAAAATGATAACGCAAGCTTGAATTGGTAAGAAACTGCCTTCTGCCCCAGAGCAATTATCACAAACAAGCGCAAAAAAATCACTTAAATAGATCTTCCAACTGTGTTCGTGCGAGAGCGGGTATTAAAAATGAACCCATAAAGAGCTATGGAAATTTGAAACGCAGACATTCCCGCCCGAATTATTCCCATTTTCGGATTGTTTTGATAAGATTATGTCACAAATGGATTCATCGTAAGGAGCTGTCCATGGCAGAGAGCGAATACCGCAAAATTGGGCGTTATGAAATCGAGCGCGAAATAGGGCGCGGCGGGATGGCGGTCGTTTATAAAGCGTACGACCCACATCTGGAACGTCACGTCGCGATTAAACTCATCCGCAAAGGCGCGTTTACCGGCGATCAGCTCGAAACGCTCCCCGAACGTTTCCGCCGCGAAGCCCGCGCGCTCGCAAAACTCGATCATCCCAACATTGTTAAAATTCTGGATTACGGCGAGATCGACGGCGCGAATTTCCTCGTCATGGAATATTTAGAGGGGCAGACGCTCAAGGAAGTTAAAAAGCCGCTCCGCGTCGAAACCGCGGTCAAGCTTCTTCTCCCCATCGCGGACGCGCTTAACTACGTCCATCAGCAAGGCATTCTCCACCGTGATGTCAAGCCTTCCAACCTGATGTTCACGCAGAACCATAAAATCATGCTGACCGACTTCGGCATCGCCAAATGGATCGACGACGAGAATAATCAACATACCTTAACACAATCCGGAACCGGCATCGGCACACCGGAGTACATGGCGCCGGAGCAGGGCTTAGGCAAAAAAATCGACAACCGCGCCGATGCCTACTCGCTCGCTGTCGTCTTTTACGAACTCATCACGGGACATAAACCCTTTCAGGGCGAAACCCCGTTCGAAACCCTGACCCAACAGGCAATGCAGCCATTTCCCGATCCGCGCGGATTCGTCCCAACACTGAACGAATCGGTCACCCGCTTCTTCGAGACTGCGCTGGCGAAAAATCCAGCGGATCGGTATCCAACGATGAACGATTTCATCCGGGATCTTAACGGGCTCCGGCTTCAGGCGACAGCCGCGCAAACTACCGGAACGCTCAGCGGGATTCAAACCGTCGAAGCGAAGCCCAGCGCAACGAGCTCATCCGTGAATATCCGATCGACCGACATTCGGAAAGTGCGCGATGCCGCGGGAAACGAACGGAAAGATATTTCGGCGGAAACCCATTCAGAACGGAAAAAACACAGCTGGATCCCACTCACAGTTGGTTTGGTGGTCGCCGCCGCGATTTTCGGCGTTTGGATCTGGAACGCGGAGCGCGCCAATCCATCGCCGAATTTGGCACCGACCCATACCAACGCCTTATCCGCGATCGTGACGGAGACGCGAGCCATTCCAACCCTGACGGCGGCCGCTACCTCTGGGACGACCGAAACGCTGCACGCAACCGTCGACACGGCTGCAGCACAAGATGCGTTCTCGTCCGCGATTGCCATCCACGTCCAAGAAACGAATGCAAAAAACCAGACTTCGACGGCTGAATCGATTTCCGCGCCAACGCCAACCCTGACGCCGACGTTTTCACCTGAACCGACGTTGACGGCGACAGAGATCCCAACGTCAACCGCGACTTCAACGCCTGAACCTACTTCAACACCAACCCTGACTCTGACCCCAACCGCAACCCTAACGCCGACAGCTGAGCCGACAAAAAAGAGTGCTGCTGAACCGTATGCGCCCTATCGCGATATTCAGGTTGGGGACATCGTCGCGTTCGGTCACTATGAACAGGACAATGTGCTGCAAAATGGGGCGGAACCCATTGAATGGAAAGTATTGGAAATAACCAACGGTATTGCGACGCTGCTCTCCATGAACGGGCTGGACACGATCCCATACGATACGGGGACTTCTTGGGAAAGCTGGGACGGGAGTTTTCTCCGCCGCTGGCTTAACGAGAAATTTCTCGTCAACGCCTTCGACTCCACGGAACAGCGGCAGTTATCCGTGAAAACACTCTTCAACGAAAAGAGTGAAGCCTATGGAACGTCCAACGGCGAACCGACAACCGATCGCGTTTACGTCCTAAGCCTGAGCGAGGCAAGAAAATACGGAATCAGCGGACAGCTGGAAGCCAGCCATTACGCGATCACCAATGGCGCAGGGATCGACGGGGCTGGCTTGGCGCAGTGGTGGCTCCGAACTCCGGGGCAGGACGGTTTCCGCGCAGTTGTCGGGCTTGCGGATGGGTCGTTCAATGAGAAAGGCGTCGTTTTCCATACCAATGGGCAGAATGCGACCGTCGTCCGTCCGGTCATCAGCCTCAACACAAAATTCAAACGGGTCGATACGCGAACCAACTCCCTAAGCGGGCTTAATATCGGCGACGAAGTTCTCTTTGGTCATTACGAACAGGACAGTAACGAAGACAATGGCGCGGAAGCAATTGAATGGCAGGTGGTCGAACTGTCACAGGGCAGCGCGATTCTCGTCAGCAATTCGATCCTCGACACGAAACGATACAACGAAAGCTTCAACTACGTTACCTGGAACACCTGCTCGCTGCGGACATGGATGAACGAAGAATTCCTGAACGGCGCATTCTCTCAAAGAGAGCAGAAGATTATCGAGACCTCGTACCTGACGACCGAAAACAATCCCACCTATGGGACAAGCGGCGGGGAAGAGACGGCGGATAAGGTTTACATCTTGAGTCAAGCTGAAACCGACACGCTCATCGCAAGTAAAATCCTGCTGGATTACGCTCCTCCGACGAAGTACGCCGCCGCGCAAGGCGCTATCGACGTCTGGTGGCAGCGGACTCCGGGAAACAATGCACAGCATGCCACCACCAACTATTTCTGGCAACAGCGGGTCAACAGTAACGGGCTCGGGATCCGTCCAGCCGTGAAAATTCGGACGGACAAAGACATTTATGACGGAGCGGATGGACTGAACGAAACTTCAGCGGAGGATGGCGGATTCGATTCAAGCGCCTTTTCAAACTTGAAAATCGGGCGAATTGTTGAGTTCGGGCGGTATGAGCAGGACAACAACCTCGACAACGATAGCGAACCGATCCGTTGGAAGGTATTCGAAATGCGGGACGGAACGGCGTTGCTGCTAAGCGAATCGGTTCTCGACGCACGGGCATTCGACGAGGGAGGTCAGGGACCAGCGTGGGAAAACTGTTCGCTGCGGGCATGGCTGAATCAGGATTTCTACCAGACCGCGTTCACCGACTCAGAACGAAAGTGGATCGTTCAGGTAACCAATCCCAATCCGGGCAATTCCAAATTTGGGATGGAAAACGGGAATGAGACGAAAGACAGCGTCTTTCTCCTGAGCCTGAGCGAACTGGAGCGCTATCTGACGGGCATGAGCGATCGTCAGGCGAATGCAACGGTTTACGCGCTCGCGATGAACGTCCGCAAGGAAAATAAAGACGACGCGCTTTGGTGGCTCCGCACGCCCGGCAGCAACCGCAACACGTCAGCAATCGTCTACCCTTCCGGAATGATCGATGAAACCGGGTTGGCGGTCAACGTCGAGGGAGGCGGGGTTCGTCCTGCGATTCGGATCCAGCTGCCATGATAGTTGCTATTCGTTAATGAGCTGAACGGAGGAATGCTCCGTTCGGCTGAATTTATCAGCGGGGCCCGATCTTCAAGAAGGGAACTCGCTAACGCGTTGAACTTCGCGGGAAAAAGGCAACCGGCACGGTCTCATGCCGGTTCATTTTTTCGCCTTGGATCATGCGATCGATGGATTCAGCTGCGATACGGCCCATCTGGAGAATATCCTGCTGGATGGTTGAGAGTGAGGGAGATGTAAATTCGCCCAACTGGATGCCGTCGAAACCGATAAATTGAACCTGATTTGGAATTTGAACTCCGAGTTCGATAAGCCCCTTCATCGCGCCAATCGCAAGCAAGTCCGTTCCGCAGAAGACACCGTCAAAAGGGGAAGATAGCCAGGCGTTCTGAATTGCGTTTTTCGCGACCACTGGCGAAACAGGAATTAATACCTCGCGTAAATCACCCGTGGCGATCCCCAGCGCTCGGAGCGTATCCGAGAAGCGCCGCCTTCGAAGCTCCATGGCGTGCATATTGCGCTGGTCCCCCATGAAGAGGAATCGCCGGGCTCCGCGCTCGTATAAAGCTTGCGCGGCGATCTCTCCGCCATGAGCATTATCGCTTTCGATCGTTACAATGTTCGTTAAGCGCTTCACCTGGCTCATGCGGTCAATCAGCACAACAGGGACATCTTGTCGAAAAAGCGTATCGTCGAAATTGATGCCCGCTGAGACTAAAATCACCCCGCGGACCTGGTTTTCCATGAGCGATTCAATATAATGTTTTTCAACCATTTCGTTTTCGATCGAATTGCAGAGAAAAACGCTGTAACCGCGGATATGCAGATTCCGCTCGATAACAGAAGCGAGGGTCGAAAAAAATTCGTTCGCAACATCCGGAACGATAAGTCCGATAAAATCGGAGCGCTGAGAACGGAGAGAACTCGCAATCCGGTTTCGCCGATACCCCAACGATTCGGCGGCGGTTAGCACCTTCTCGCGCGTTTCCGCGCTGACGTAACCCGAGTTATTCAGGACTCGGGATACTGTCGAGATGGAGACGTTGATTTCTTTTGCGACTTCCTGAATCGTAGCGCCCATTCTTCCTGCTTTCATGATCGGTACACAGACTATCATAGTTTATCATTCATTCATCCATCCTTTGAAAAAAGAAATAATCGGGCAGGAATGAGGTGTAAAATCCGCTATTTTTTTCGCTAAATTGACACCTTCAAAAACCTTGACAATTTAAGCTTCCCACTTTATGATCGAGACAATAAATGACCTCATGGTTTTTTTATGGACGATATGGAAACGTTTCCACATCGGGTCTTTGCCGATTGTTTTAGCGTACCTGCGGATCGTTCATTGGCTGAAAAACCGTTCGGGGTTAGGAATCAAAAGGAGATTCATGATGAAAAAGTTAGCTTTATTATTGGTCGTGGCGGCGTTGATTTTAACGTCAGCCGTTGCCGTCTTTGCGGCGGATCCGTACGAAGTCATTTTCGTGCCAAAGCTCATCGGTATTCCGTGGTTCACGACGATGGAAAAAGGGTTCGTTGAATATGGCGACGGTGCGCTGAACGTTACGACGATGGGCGCCACGGACGCAGACCCGGCGGCTCAGGCTCGCATGCTCGAAGACGCAATCGCCAAAGCGCCGGACGCTATCGTCGTCGTTCCGAATGACACCGCGACGCTCGAACCCCTTCTCCGCAAGGGCAGAGAAGCTGGGATCCTGATGATTACGCAGGAAGCCCCGACCGTCAAAAACGCGGATGTTGATATCGAATTCCTGATTCTTGAACAGGAAGGCAAAGACGTTATCGAACTCCTGGCGAAGAATATGGGCGAAGAAGGCGGCTACGCGATTATGGTCGGCGGTCTGACGGTCGAAGGTCACAACAACCGCGCTGACGCGATGGTCAAATATCAGGAAGAAAAGTACCCGAAGATGTTCCAGGTTACGAGCCGCGTCGAAGGCGGTGAAAACGTTCAGGTTGCCCACGATAAGGTCCTTGAACTGACGACCGCTTACCCGGAAATGAAAGGAATTGTCACGATTGGTTCCCTCGGCGGTATCGGTGCGAGCCAGGCTGTCCGCGAAAAGAACCTGATTGGCAAGTTCTCGGTCATCGGCTGCACCACCCCGTCCGAATCCAAGGCATATCTGGAAGATAAGTCCATGGCAGCGAACTATATCGGCAACCCATACCGCATCGGTCTCGACTCAGCCTTCATCGTTCAGCAGCTGCTCGACGGTAAGAAGCTGGAAGAACTGACCGAACTTCCGGAATACGGCGAACCGTCAATTGACGGCACGACGATTACCTTCCACGCAGATTCGGAAGTTACATTCGAAAACGCTGATTCGTTCGGCTTCTAAGATTCTTTTGAAGCGAGATGGGCTTTGGAAACGAGTCCATCTCGCTTTTTTTATATCGTTTTGTGAGGTTTAAGGGAGGGAAACCGTGTCAAATTACATTACGATGACGAACGTTTGTAAGAATTATATCGGCGTCCGTGCGCTGAAAAACGTAGATTTTTCCCTCGAAAAAGGTGAAATCCACTGTCTCGTCGGCGGAAACGGTTCCGGGAAATCAACGCTGATTAAAGTTCTATCCGGCGTAAATGAACCTGAACCCGGCTGCGAAATCACGATCGAAGGGAAATCGTTTCCGTCACTTTCGGTTCAGGAATCTATCCAACAGGGAATCCGCGTTATCTATCAGGACCTGGCGCTCTTCCCGAACCTGTCGATCAAAGAGAATATCGCGTTCCAGATTTACGGCGAAACGAAATCCGCGATTGTCAATTGGAACGCTGTTGAAAAGCGCGCGAAAGAAGCGATGAGCATTATTGGACTCGAACTCGACCCGGATCGGCTCGTCGGTTCGCTCTCGATCGCGGAGCAGCAGCTTGTTGAAATCACGCGTTCGCTGGTCGGCGAATTGAAATTGCTGATTTTAGATGAACCGACCGCGTCGCTGACTCGAAAAGAAGTCAATTCCCTTTTTGCCGCAATCCGCAAGCTTCGAGCGCGCGGGGTCACGACAATGTTCGTGAGCCATAAAATGAACGAAATCTTTGAAATCGCGGAAAAAGTCACGGTCATCCGTGACGGCGAAATCGTGGGCGCATATCCGCCGTCAGAGCTCGACGAAGATAAACTGGTTTACCTGATGACCGGAAAGACGTTCCGAACCGAGGCACCGGAACCAATCAATCCCAACGCGGAACTTATTCTCGAAACGAAAAAATTGACGAAAGCGGGCGAATTTGAGGACATTTCGATTCAAGTCCGCAAGGGGGAAATCGTCGGGATCACCGGACTCCTCGGCGCAGGGCGAACGGAGCTGGCGCTTTCGATCTTCGGAATGAATCCAGCGGATTCCGGCGAAATTTACGTCGACGGGAAGAAGGAAGAAATCCGATCGAACGTCCATGCGCAGAAACTTCATATCGCCTACGTTCCGGAAGACCGTCTTTCGCAAGGCGTCATCCTTGACCAGCCGATTCTCGAGAACCTGACGATCACCGTTCTCGATACATTCCGAGAAAAGCTTGGTTTGATGAATCTGAAAAAACGGCGGGAAGCATCGAAAAAAATGGTTGAAGATTTGCTGATGAAAATTTCGTCAATCGACGCGCCGATTCGGACGCTTTCGGGAGGAAATCAGCAAAAAGGCGTCCTCGCTAAATGGCTCGCGACAAAACCGCGCTTGCTTATTCTCGATGAACCGACGGTTGGGATTGACGTGTACGCGAAGAACAGCATTTACGAATTGATCAAGAGTCTCGCAAAGGAGGGTATGGGAATTATCCTGATTTCGGATGAAATTCTTGAAGTATTATCCAATTGCCATCGAGTTCTGGTCATGGAAAACGGAAAAATCGTTCACGAACTTCAACCGAACGAAAACTCGGCGAACGAGCTTCTTGAAAAATTCAATCTGGCATAAGCGGAGAGGAAGCGGAACATGTCCAAAGTAAAGAACATGCTTACAAGCGGCAATGCAATTTTGGTTTATTTATTAGCCGTCATGATTACGATCGTGACTTTCATCAATCCGAACTTCCTGAGCGCGGAAAACTTCCTTACGATTTTACGTTCATCAGCTTATTCCGGAATCTTTTCGATCGGCTTTCTCTTCGTTCTTCTTTCGGGAGGACTCGACGTTTCTTTCACCTCCGTCGCGACGATCGGGCAATATGTCGCAGCCACGGTCATGATCAACTGGCCTGAAACACCCTGGATTTTCGTCGTTTTGATTCCGCCATTGATTGGGGTCCTGTTGGGCAGTTTCAATGCCTACATGATTCATAAGCTTAACGCGCCTCCGCTGATTATTACGATCGCGATTCAAAATATTCTTTTCGGCGCACTGCAATTCATTACCGACGGCCGTTGGCTCTCCAACTTCCCCAAATGGTTCAATCAGTTTCCGCTCAAGTTATTCTTCACGGCGGAAAATAAAGACGGCGTTCTCTACGGATTATCCGTCTTAACGATCATCTGGCTCGCGGTCGCGTTCCTTGGCGATTTCATTCTCAATCGGACGATCCATGGACGCCGCCTTTACGCGATGGGCGGAAACGTCGAAGCCGCACGCCGAGCCGGTATCGACCTGATGAAATATAAAATGTTTGCCTACGGGTTCCTCGGGTTCTGCGCCGGCGTCGCAGGTTTGGTCCATACAATGGTCACACAAACCGTCGCACCTAATACGCTCATCGGGAGTGAATTCTATACAATCGCCGCAGTCGTCCTTGGCGGTGCGAGTATCTTTGGCGGATCGGGGTCGGTCTTTGGTACGGTCATGGGCGTCATCATCATCGCCGTTATGACGAACGCGCTGACGATTATGCGCGTTCCGGCATATTGGCACCAGGTTTTCACCGGCACGATTCTCATCGTCTCGATGGCAGTGACCGCCGCGCGCGCCCGCAGCGCCTACAAGAAAGGATAAACTGAAATGATGCAAAAAATACGCAGCTGGAGTAAGAAAAACTCCGATATCGCTTCGCTCCCGTTCATCCTCATCGCGGTTATCCTTTTGATGACGCTCGCTACGAAAGGAAAATTCCTTTCAAGGGGCAACTTAAACGCATTCGCATCGCAAATTCCCGAACTGGGGCTGCTCTCTGTCGCGATGATGGTCGTCATGATTACCAACGGAATCAATCTTTCAATCATCAGCACCGCAAACCTCGTCGGCGTCATCATGGCGCTCATGATGCGGACATGGGTCACCGCAGAAACGGCAGGTGGAATGACGATCGTCATCGTCCTCTTTACGCTCGCAGTTGGCGTTCTCCTCTCGCTCTTTTTAGGCTGGCTCAACGGATCGCTCATTGCTTATATTGGATTGCCCCCCATGTTAGCGACACTGGGAACCATGCTCCTATACGAAGGGATAACGCTAACGATTACGAAAGGGCTCGTTATCTCGGGAATGCCCGACATCTTCGTCGAATTTAATTACGCCAACCTTTTTGGCATTCCGCTTCCGCTGTTAACGATGGTTCTAACGCTCGCGATCATCGGAATTATTCTGACACGAAGACCATTTGGACGCACACTTTACCTGATCGGGTCGAGCGAGACCGTGACGCGGTTTTCCGGCATCGATACGAAGAAGCTCATCGTCAAAGCGTACACCCTCTCCGGACTCCTTAGCGGCATGGCAGGAATGATCATGCTCGCGCGCTTCAACTCCGCCAACGCCCGCTCAGGTTCATCGCTTTTATTGCTGACGATTCTGATTTCAGTTTTAGGCGGCGTTGATCCCAACGGCGGTTTTGGACGCGTAATTGGTCTCACACTGGCGCTGTTCATCTTACAGCTACTAACGAGCGGGCTAAATCTCCTCGGCGTTACCCAGTTCATTACGTTGGCGCTTTGGGGAGTCCTGCTCATCGCCGTCATTGCCTATCGCCGTTACAGCGAATTGCATCATCACGGTTAATTTTGTCCATTCAAACGCTCAATTTCGGCTCGTAACGCTCAACCGAAAACGGGCGCACGATGATAAAAAAGCTCATTGGAGGAAAATTATGAAATTTGGTATTTATTTCGCATTCTGGGAACAGGAATGGAAAGTCTCGTACGAAAAGTACATCAAGAAAATCGCTGATCTCGGTTTTGACATTTTAGAAATCAGTTACGCGCCGATCCCGAATTTATCGGACGAAGAAATGTTCCGACTGAGAGACATGGCAAAGGATCATGGACTGATCCTGACGGCGGGATACGGACCTACCGCAGAACAGAATCTTTCATCACCAGACCCGAACATTGTCAAAAATGCCAAAGCATTCTTTATCGAGATGATGAAACGGCTGGAAAAGATGGAAATCCGTTCCATCGGCGGCGGGCTAAACAGCTACTGGCCGGTCGATTTTTCCAAGCCGATCAATAAGGCACGAGATTGGGAAATTGGCGTCCAGAACGTCCGAGAGATCGCGAAAGTTGCTCAGGACTGCGGGATAGATTTCTGCCTCGAATGTTTGAACCGTTACGAAGGGTATTTGTTGAATACGGCGGCGGAAGGTGTCGCTTTCTGTCACGAAGTCGGACTTCCGAACGTAAAACTGCTGCTTGATACGTTCCACATGAACATTGAGGAAGATTCATTCTACGACGCAATTACGACCGCCGGACCGCTGCTAAGGCGGCTTCATACCGGCGAAGCGAACCGCAAGGTTCCCGGAAAAGGTCGGCTTCCATGGCGCGAAATCGGCGATGCATTGGCAAAGATCAACTTCACCGGCGACGTCGTTATGGAACCATTCGTCAAAGAAGGCGGAACGGTTGGGTCGGAAATTAAAGTCTGGCGCGATTTATCGAATCATGCCGATGAGGCTCAGCTCGATGAAGACGCGCGCAATTCGTTAGCATTCTCGCGTTACGTTATCGGGAAAATTTAAGTTTTAGAGCGATACTGTTGGTCTGAAAATCAGCTTTTCCACCGCAGCTCGCTTTTTTACCGGACGGATCATGATCGAGATGCCTTTTCATGGGCATCTCGTTTTTTTTGCGGAAAATTACGAAAAAAGGAGTTTAACCGCTTTATCGATCACAATACCGTTTTATCAAACAAGGATAAATATGAGGGGGCGCGAATATGTGATCCACGCCTCTTCTTCCCAATGACTATCTTATAACTTGTTATTGTGCTTTATAAATTTATCAATCTAATCAATCAATAATTCACTATCAAGGGACAACATCCGCACCGACACAGGCGCTTATTCTTCACCTTCTTCAGGCGCTTCATCCTCGGCTTCGTCGTCACCCTCGTCTTCGCCCTCATCCAGATCAGCGCCTAATTCATCGTCCAAGTCATCCATCGGAAGCTCCGTTTCAACGATTTCGCCTTCGACGGCGTCCTCTGGCGCAATTTCATCATGCTCACCAGCGACGAGAGAGACAATAACGGCGTCATCCGCCAGTCGAACGACCCGGACGCCGCGCGCACCGCGTCCCTGAATCGGGATTTTTTCCGCGCGCAGGCGGATGATATTCCCCGTACTGGTCAGGAAGGTCACGTCTTCTTCATCCGCAACGACAACCGCAGAGACAACTTTTCCGATAATCGGGAGCGCACGGAAGCTGGTAATTTTAACACCGCCCGTGCCGCGCCCATGCGGCGTTATCGAGGAAACCAAAATCCGTTTTCCAATCCCCTTTTCGCTGATGATGACGAGTTTATCTTCCGGTCGGCAAACGATCATTGAGGCAATCGCGTCGCCTTCCGCGAGCTTCATCGCCCGAACGCCGGAAGCGGTTCGTCCCATAGCTCGGATCTTCGTCTCATTGAAACGTAAGCCCTTCCCTCCGCGGCTGACGATCACAACGTCGTCGTTTCCGCTCGTCAGCTTCGCCCAGAGCAATTCATCGCCATCTTCCATACCCATGGCGATAATGCCCTTTGAGCGGATATTGGCGAAATCGGAAAGCGGCGTGCGTTTAACCTTCCCCGCTGCCGTCCCCATTAGCAGGAACTGATCATTCGAGAATTCCCGAATGTTGATCATTTCCGTGATCCGTTCTTCCGGCTCCAGATTGATAAAGCTGATCGCGGTCGAACCTTTATCCGTGCGTCCGGCGTCCGGAATACGGAAGACGTATTCGGCGTAAACCTTCCCGCGATCGGTAAAGAAGAGCATTTTATCAAGCGTATCGGCGCGGACGAGCTTCAGCGACGAATC
>DAOUFB010000008.1:0-24473 GCA_034430135.1 Flexilinea sp.
CCTGTTCAAGATTATAATTAGCGGCAAGGGACTTCCCTAATCTATGGAAAAGTGAAACAGACACTTGTCTTGAAACGGACAATGCTTTTCCCGGGGTTCCATCCCTGAACGTTTATGGTAAAATCCGAGGAAGAACGTAAGAATAAGGAAACGAAGTCCGTGTCAGAAGAAACTTTTTTTTCACTCATCCTCCCAGCTCATAACGAAGAAGAACGCCTTCCCGGTTGTATCGAGAAAGTGGCTGCGTTCGTCGAATCATTCGACCGAACGATTGAAGTATTAATTGTCGAAAACGGGAGTTCCGATAAAACGTATGAACTGGCGGTAAATTACGCCGCGAAATATCCATGGCTGCGCGCGATCAAGGACGAAGCGCGCGGAAAAGGACGCGCCGTCCGGACAGGAATGCTTCAGGCGAAAGGAAAGTTCCGCTTCTTTGCCGACGTCGATTTTTCGATGCCGATTGATGAAATTTATCACTTCATCGCGCCGAAGCTGACCGAACCATACGACGTCGCGATTGGATCGCGCGAAGTCGAAGGAGCGGTCCGTTACGATGAACCCGAATTTCGTCATTTTACCGGTCGAATTTTCAACTGGATCGTCCGCGTTTTGGCAGTTCGGAAACTCAAGGACACGCAGTGCGGATTTAAATGCTTCACAGCGGAAGCCGCCGAAATTCTCTTTCGGAAACAGAAGATTGACGGCTGGGCATTCGACGCCGAAGTCCTCTTTATCGCCCAGCGGCATAAGATGAAAATTCTCGAAATTCCGGTTCAATGGTACTACGACGGTTCGAGCAAGATTAACGTCTGGCGCGATTCGGTTCGCATGATGCGTGAATTGATCCAGATTCGGGTCAACGGGTTCAAAGGAATCTACCGATAAGCGCCGCCATTTTTCCAACGTTGGACTATGAAAAAGCCTTAAACGATGAAGGCTTTTTTCTTATCGCGGGCGTCGACGAAGCCGGACGCGGCGCATGGGCAGGACCCGTCGCAGCCGGGGCGGTCATCCTCCCAACCGAACTCGATTCCGCCTTTTTCGCGCGCGTCCGCGACAGCAAAACGCTGTCTGCCTCGCAGCGCGCTGGCCTCGCCCAAGGCATACGCGAACGGGCGCGATCTTCCGCCGTGGGATTCGCGTCCTGCGCCGAAATCGACGAAATGGGGATTTTACCGGCGACGCGGTTGGCGATGAGCCGCGCGATTCATGCGCTCGCGATTTTTCCGGACGCGCTTTTGATCGATTTTGTCCGGCTTTCGGGAATCAAGCTGCGCCAGAACTGCCCGGCGCATGGCGATCGCGACTCCCTTTCGATTGCGGCGGCTTCAATTTTGGCGAAGACCGCCCGGGACGAATGGATGCAGGAGGTTGCGGAACGCGCCTATCCTGCGTATGGCTTCGCCAAACATAAAGGCTACGGAACGAAAGCTCACCAAGCCGCGCTCGAACGTTGGGGCGCGACGCCGATTCACCGCATGAGCTACGCACCGGTTCAAGCACGTTTGTTTTAAAGTTTAGACAAAAAGAAAAACTTCCCGCCAATGAAAAGCTTTAAGAAGAAAAGCGCTAAGAATTTCGGATGGGGAATATTTTCCGATAAATCGATCCCAGGATGAAAAATCCGGTTGCGGTCAGGACAATCGCCGCGCCCGAACTGATATTCAGGTAATAACTGAGAACTAACCCAAGGAAACCGGACGCCATTCCGATCCCCGCCGATACGATCATCGTCTGCCAAAGTTTTCGGGTAAACATCAGCGCCGTCGCCGCCGGCGTAATCAGCATCGCCGTCACCAGCGAAGCACCGACGATATTAATCGAAATCGTAATTGTCGCCGCGATCAGGACGAGCAGGATCGATCGGATCAGCTTCACGTTCCAGCCCATCGTTCGCCCCAGAATCGGGTCAAACGTGATGACCAGAAAGCGGCGGTAAAGCAGGACAACCGCTCCAAGGGACGCAGCGCCCGCCGCAGCAATGAAACGCAAATCGCCAGCCGTCACGCCTAAGACATTCCCAAACAGGATATGCGCCAGATCTACAGCATACGAACGGTTCGAACTGATCATCGCCACGCCGAGCGCTAAAGCCGCCGTGAATAAAATCCCAATCGCCGTATCCTCGCGAATATCGTTCCGCTCCGATAACGCCGAAACGCCGAGCGCGACGATGCAGCTCGCCGCCAACGCCCCAATCGTCAGGTTTCCCCCGAAAAGGTACGCAACCGCTACGCCGGGAAGAACCGCATGAGCCAAGGCATCACCCAAAAATGCCATCGAGCGCACAACGACATACACGCCAATCACGGAGCAGACTGCGCCGACGATCATGACCGCCCAAACCGAGCGGATAAAAAATTCATATTGAAACGGTTCAAAAACGGATGCGATCATGCCCAATCTCCCTGAAAGAAAGCACTGCGCTTTCCGTAAACCTGCTCAATTTTCTCGCGCACGAGAAGTTCTTTCGCGTCGCCATACTCAATTTCACGGTCATTCAGCAACAGGATTTTCTCAAAATGGTCACGCGCAATCGTCAGATCATGCGTCACGACGAGCGTCGTCACCCCCTGCTTATGGAATTCATGCAGGCTGTCCAATATAATCTTTTCCGTCGTCAAGTCCACCGCATTAAACGGCTCATCCATCAACAGAACGCGCGGCTGCTGCGCGAAGGCGCGAGCGAGGAAAATCCGCTGCTGCTGTCCGCCCGAAAGGTCACTGATCCGGCGGTCCGCGAACGCGGTCAGCCCCATCCGTTCAAGCGCATCACGAACGATCACCCGATCTTCGCGCTTAACGCGGGCAAACAATGAAAGATACGGATACCGCCCCATCATGACCACGTCGCGAACGGTCACCGGGTAATTCCAGTCAACCGCTTCCCGTTGCGGAACGTAGGAAACGCAGCCATGATGCGGCGACCCGGTCGCAACGCCATGGAGAAGCGCCTGACCATCGTACGGCGGTATCAATCCGACGATCGTTTTCAAGAGCGTCGACTTTCCGGCGCCGTTCGGTCCGATTACGGCGACCATTTCGCCGGCATAGATAGTTAGATTTAAATGCGCCAGCGTCGGCTCGCTTTCCTCGGCATACCCGAGCGATGCGTCGATTAGCTGGATCATGGGTGTTGCGTTTGATTCATGGTTCATCATGGCTAATTATACCGTCTCATCCGGTATAATTCGGGACATGAACTTTATTTCGGATCTTGATATTAATATCCGCGCGAAATCCGCGATCCTCCTGATTTCTACGCCGGAGGAAACGCGCGTCAGCGGCGAAATCACCGCCTTCGCGGCGAATACGGGACGCGATCTCGTCGGCTGGGATATATGCGTCGGGTTTCAGCCCATTCGCGGGACGGCTGCGCCGCAAGGCGGACGCGATCCGCTCTCCGCGCTCGAAGCGATCGAGAAAACAGCGGACGACCGCGCTGTCCTCTATCTTCTCAAGGACTTCAATGACTTCTGGGAAAATCCGACCGTCCGCCGGAAGCTCAGGACGCTGAGCCAAACGCTGAAGCAGACGCGGAAAACGATCCTGATCCTCTCAGTCACTGATGAACTTCCGGAAGAACTGCGCAACGATCTCGTCCGCCTTACGCCGGAACTTCCCGACGCATTTGAAATCGACGCCGAGATTGACCGAATGCGGCTGACGCCCGGGAAATCGCTCCGATTGACGAGCGCCGGACGGGAGCGGCTGGTTCGCGCCGCTTTAGGATTGACCGCGTGTCAGGCTCAGCGCATTTTCGCGAAAGCCATCGCTCGAAGCGGCTCGCTCAGTGACGAGGACATTTCGCTGGTCGCCGAAGAAAAGAAAACGGTCCTGCGTGAAATCGAATCGCTCGAATATAGCGACCCCGCCGAATCGGTTCATGACGTCGGCGGACTTCGGATCTTAAAAGAATGGCTGACGTCGCGCGAAAACGCATTCGGTTCGGACGCAGCCGCTTACGGTCTTCCCGCGCCGAAGGGAATCGCACTGATCGGAATCCCGGGAACGGGGAAATCGCTGACCGCGAAATTGATCGGGCGTTTATGGGGCATGCCGCTGATTCGACTGGACGTGGGCGCACTTTTCGGAAGTCTCGTCGGTGAATCCGAGAGCCGCGTCCGCCGTGCGCTGAAAATCGCCGAACGCGTCTCGCCCTGCATTCTCTGGATTGGCGAACTCGAAAAAGCATTATCGCAAGGCGGCGGCGACGCAGGGACATCAGCGCGCGTTTTCGGTTCGATCCTGACCTGGATGCAAGAGAAAAAGGCGGTCGTTTTCGTCGTCGCGACTGCGAACGACGTCGAAGCGCTTCCGCCGGAACTTCTTCGCCGCGGACGGTTCGATGAGGTTTTCTTCCTCGATTTGCCGACCCGAGCTGAGCGGCGCGAAATTTTCGCCGTTCATATCGAAAAGCGGCTCCGACTTCCGGAAAATTACGACCTTGACCTCCTCGCCGATGCCTCGGAAGGCTTCGTCGGCTCCGAACTGGAGCAGGCGGTCATCGACGCCATGTACACGGGATTCAATGACAACTGCCGTGAATTCACGACCGACGACATTTTGGCGGCGTTGAAGCGTCTCGTTCCGCTCTCCGTTTCACAGCGCGAAGCCATTCAGCGGCTGCGCGGCTGGCTTAAAGACGGGCGAGCGCAATCCGCCTCCGCGCCCGATTCATCCGATTTGACCGCTTAGCCCATGTCCCACCTCTCTATTCTGCGAACGAAATTGACCGACCGTGAGACGCTCCTCGGCGCGCTGCGTGACCTTGGCTATGACGTTGACCTGAGAGAGGGTCAAAAAATCCGCGCCAACGACCGAATCAGCGAAGTTGAATTCAGCGTGACGCCCGCTTTTTCCGCCTCCATTGGTTTCAAACGCGGGAAAAACGGCTACGCGATCGTCGCGGATTGGTTCCTAATCCAGCTCGACCGAAAAAAATTCAGCGGCGAACTCGCACAGCGCTACGCTTACTTAACCTCCATCGCGCAGCTCACCCAGGACGGGTTCACGCTCGTCGAAGAAAAACGCGAGTCCGACGGACGGATCCGGCTGACGCTTCGGCGTCTGGGCTAAATCATGGCGAAGAAAATAAAGCTCACCCGCCCTGCTGCGTCGGCGAACGAACCGAGCGGCGAGACCGCCACGAACCGCGCGGACTTTTCCGAAATTATGGCGATTGTCCGTGAAGCGTCAATTCCACGAGATTTTCCGGCTGAACCGCTCTACCGCTGCGCTGGTTTGGGCGCGCTCGCGCTCTTCGATGACGCGCTCATCGCGGGCGATCCGAACGGCGCGGATGCGCTCATCGAAACCGTTTTGCGTTCACCGTCCGAACCGTTTCGGAAACGTGCGGTTCAGATCCTGACGAACCGCGCGAAGTCAGGCAGCGCGATCGCCGGCTGGATCGCCTCGCCGAATGACCCGAACGCGCGGGATTCCCTCGTCAAAGCCTACCCGAACCTCTCGCCGGAAGAACGCGCCTGTTTCTTCGCGGAAACCGCCGACGGGAGCGACACGACGGGAAACCTCCTCGCCGACCTCTACCTGAGCCAGGAGGATGAGCTCGTGCGTGAACGATGCGTCCAGCTCAACGCGCATCCGTCCGACCCGCGCGATGACGCCGTTTACGATTTCCTGACCGAAAATTGGGACCGATACCATGAATCGGACGTCGATTACCGCGCTATTCTCCGCGTTTTTGACGGACCGGATAAATCGCTCCAGCTTCGACTGATCACGGTCGGATCGAAGAGCGGAGAAAACGCCTGGATCGCCGCGCTGAATCCGGACGATCGCCTGATTTCAGCACCATCCATTTTTGGACCTGACGACTGGATGGATCAGGCAAAAACCTATGCGCAACGTTGCGATTGGGAAAAACTATGGTCGCTGACGTTGAGCGCGCCGTTAGCGCTGACGCGCGAAGCGTTTACCCGCCTTACGGAAGCGAATTTCATGCCTGCGAACCCGGAAGAAGCCGTCCTCTATCATCTTGCGCAAAACTTCGTCCCGTCGAACCCCCTCCCCGTTCCGCCGCGCCCGCTCGCGAAACTTCAGCACGTCGCCGGACCGATTTTGTCCGCTCGGTTCAGCTCCAACGGCGCGTTCCTGTCCGTCATCAGCGGGAGCGGAAAACTTTTCGCGCTGCGGATCGCTGACCCGGCGAATCCGATCCTCCGCGTTGAACTTTCGAACGCCGCTCCGCGTCAAGCGGAATTCACGAATGACGGGAAACGACTCATTAGTTATTGGAGCGATAAAACGTTCCGCGTCTTTAACTTGGCGACGGGAACGCTGACTCAGCAATTCCCCGCGCCCGGCGCAAACCTGATCACCTTCCGCGTCCGCTCGGACGACCGGCGTCTCCTCCTCGTCGAAAACAATGGAACGATACGCGAGATCTCATTTCCGACGGGCGTCGAACTCTACCAGGAAGCGGCGCATCCAAATCAGCGGCTGACCCATGCCGCAACCGACGACAAAAAAGGGCGGGTGCTTCTCGCTGGAGAGGACGGCTCAGCGGTTCTCTTCGATTTGAATCGGAAAATCCCGCTTTCAAAAATCCGTCTTTCAACCCCGATTCACGCCTTCAACGGCACACTTGTTGAAGATTGGCTCGTCTACGGTTCGGGTTCGCGCCTGATATTGACGCACGTTCCAACGGGGAACTGTCTTTTTAACGAGACGCTCACGAGCGCTGGCGGCGTAAAGGCGATCAGCGCTGATTTTGACCCGGAAACGGGATGCGTTTTCGCGCTCCTGTCGGACGGACGCTGTTGGATGCTGAGCGCGCCGTCCGGGAAGAAGCTCGCGGAAACTGACGCACTGACGGAGACGACCGGCGTGCTGACGACCGGCTGCGTCAATTTTGTCGGGCAGATTGCCGCACTTTTCGATGAAAGCGGGCGGCTAAATCTCTGTGACATCGCTGATTGGCGCTTATCGCTCCTGCCGACGGATCGGATCGAGCCCGGCGAGTTGGACTTATCCAGCGGCGCGCCATTATTCCGTTCTTTCATGAATCGGCGCATCGAATATCAGCGCCGTTTTGAAATCGACCTGGATCTGGACGAGGACGGATTCAGCGATGAGACGGGGATCTTTTAGGAATCTGATTAATTCATGAGCCCAACCCGAAGAAAAGATGCCTTTGACCTGGAAAAACTCTTTGATCGCGTCAACCGAACCTGCTTCGGCGGACAGCTCGCCGCGCCAGTGATGAAATGGTCCGCGCGATCGAGTAAATCGGTCATGGGCAAGTACAACTACACGACCGACACGCTGACGATCAACCGGCTGCTCAACCGTGAGGACACGCCCGTTTACGTGATCGAGTTCCTGATTTATCATGAACTGCTGCATAAAGCGCTCGGCTATCAGGTTATCAATAACCGCCGCCGCGTTCATACGCCGAATTTCCGGAAACTCGAACGCGCTTTTCCGCGCTATCAAGAAGCCAATGAATACCTGACTTCTTTGGCTCGGTCGGAACATGAAAAAGCGCTAACGCGAAAAACCGAGAAGACACCGCAGCCGCGGAGAAAAAGTTTTCTGGAACGATTTCTTGACGCATTGACCCGCTGACACGTGATTTGAAGAACCCAGAACCGGAATCCTTTGGAGAAGAGAGCCGTTTCACGGGCAAGTTTATGACGCATTTCCGTCTTATTTTGGCGTTTGTGCAAATAAGAAATGAAAAAAATGACAATGTCTGAAACAAGTCGCTGTATAATTAATATCCATTACGAATCCATATCTCGATTCGTAACTAAAGAAAGGAAATACGAATGAAAAAACTTATATCCATCCTGTTTATCCTGACGCTTTGCTTTATGGCGATCACCGCGCCAGCCATGGCGCAGCTGACGTTCCAATCTGAGTCTCAATCCGAATCGGAAGAAGTTGAAGTCGCCGATGACGAAATGCTTGACGACACGCCAGTCACCGAAGCCGAGATCGAGAATGCACGCATGATGTTGGAAATGGTCGCGAAAAGCCTTGAGGATTTCAAGCCTTCCGAAATTTACACGTCGCTGAGCGGGATTACCCAATCCAGCGCATTCCTGAAGGATTTCTGGAAACCGGACATGACCGCGGAAATGAAAAATTTCTTTTTCACGCTCCTCAAGCCGGAAATTTCCAACCTCGACAACGGCACGTTCCTCGAAGAAGCGTATAAGGACGAGAAAGTCCGAGCTGCCTACGCCAATGCAGGAATCGAATGGCTTTCCGAAAACTCTCTTAAAATCTACGGTTTCATGACCGTGACGATTACCGGGAATACCTACGTCTATACCGACGCAACCGGGAAAGAAATTCAGCGCCTCTCGCTTTCAACCGGTCCGGATCCCGACACGATTCTCGTTACACTGACTCAGAATCTCAGCGATAAACCGACCGCAATCGAAATACTTCTGAAATTCGAAGACGAGACGATCTTAGTCAGCGCCAAAGACGAACTCGATGGCAAATTTTACGAAACAAGCCGAATTTCGTTCGATGAAACAAACCTGATTAAAGTAACCTCCCTTGAAGATGGTTCGGTGCTCGAAGTCCGCTTCATTCCGGAAAGCTACCAGATCCAGATCAACACGCCTGAGATGGGTTCGGGCAAGGCTGTCGAAAAGACACCCGCCTCGGAAATCATTCTCGAACTGAATCCGGATAAGGATCTCATCGGACTCTCGAAGGATGGCGAAAAAATCATCGATATCTTTTTCTACCCCGAGGATAAGGAAATCTCGATCGTCAACGCGACCATCCATGATTTGACGGAGACCATGGGCGGGACGGATTCGATTACGCTGAAATTTGATGACGAAACCCAATCGGTCGATGTTACCTCCGGCGAGGCTTCGCTCCTGAAACTCGCTTTCGACGACGCAGCCTCAGCGATTGATATTTCGTTCGACATGGGCGGCGACGCGGGAATGATGAGCGGAATGAGCCTGAAGGTCGATCCGGCGGCGAAGAAGGTTTCCTTCACGATGATGGGCATGGAAATGTTCAGCCTCGTTCTTGATGTAGAATCGGAAACGGCTGTCATAACCTCGCTAAACATGCAGACGATGGAAAACGAAGAAAGCGTCTTGACGCTCGAGGATATCGTGTTCCTCTTGCGCGGCTCATCCATTTCGGTTGATAAGGATACGGAAACGTACTAACCAGTCATTGACCATACAAGAAACACGGGGATGTCAATATCCCCGTGTTTTTATTTTAAGTTTTATAGAAAAATTCGTCTCAGCGTGAAACGGAAACCTTTAAGATTTTCCCTTTCGCGTCCGCGGCGACCCGAAGCGAACTTTTGATCGTCAGTCCGTCCTCCGTCTTGAATGACACATTATATGTCAGCAGGTAAGTTCCGTCGGATCGTTCGGAAACCTGAGGACGGACGGAAACGAAATCGGGATAATCTTTCGCGAGCGAAGCCCGAACCGTCTTAATCAGTTTTTCCGCCGTGTTTTCCCGTCCGAAAAGTCCCATAAAGCTGCCTCCTCCAACTCGAATCTTTCCGCGCCTAAGCCACGTTCAAAGCTTTCGCCGGATAAAGGTCGGAACATCCAAATCGCTGCGATGGTCAATGACCGCATCCGCGAGCGGATCAACGTCGCCAACCTTCGCTGCGTTCTCCAAGCCGAGCGGAGACAGGAAGCTGCTGACGGCTGCATCCGCCGCCGGGGAAATATCGACCGGATCGAGCTTGACGTCCGATTTCGGAATCGCGATCGTACGCGCAGAGCTCGGTACTGCGTCCGGAACTGGCGCTGCTTTAGTTTTCTCTGGCGCAGGTTTCCGCTCCGGCTCAGCTTTTCGAGTTGAAACCTTTTTAACGATGTCGGGCACCTCCACCGCACTTTCGAACTTCGCTTCGAACGGCGTCGACGCAATACCGGTCAAAATCAGGATCAACTCGACCGCATCATCATCAAGTGTATCATCAACGTTCTGTCCCGGAATTAAGTCAGCGCGGTAATTCGTCAGTTTCTGAAGGTAATTCATACCATCAACAATTTCGCCGAAGCCGAGATTTTCCGTCCCGCTGAAATTCGCGATAATCCCGGTTGCGTTTTCAATCGGAATTCGTTCCAAAAGCGGGTGGTTCAACGCCTGCTGGAGCGCCTGTGCGACGCGGTCTTTTCCCCTTCCGCGTCCAATCGAAAGAATCGAGCCGCCCCCATTCAAAAGCATCGAGCGGATATGCGCGAAGTCAACGTTAATCACGCCCACGCCATTCAACAGGTGCGTCATTCCCTGAACCCCTTGGCGGAGAACGTCGTCCGCCAGCTCGAACGTCTGCTTCAATGTCATATTTTTCGGACAAATCTTAAGAAGCTGATCGTTTGGAATCGCGATCATGGTATCCGAATGCACCGCCAACCGGTTCAGCGCCTTATTCGCGTTCTCCATGCGGCGTCCTGCCTCGAATGAAAACGGGGTGCTGACGACTGAAATCGTAATGGACCCAGCCTCATGAGCGATTTCAGCGGCGACCGGAATCGCGCCGGATCCCGTACCGCCGCCCATACCAGCGGTCAAAAACACGATATCCGCCCCAGCGAGCGCTTCACGCAGTTCGACGATACTTTCACGCGCCGCAATTTCGCCATTAATCGGATTTCCACCCGCGCCTTTACCGCTCGAGCTTTCCGGTCCGAGGAGAATCCGCTTTGCGCCGGTAATATCCTGAAGCGCCTGATAGTCCGTGTTAGCGACGATGAATTCGACGTCGGTAATTCCTTTCTCGATCATGCGCTTAACCGCATTGCCGCCGCCTCCGCCCAGCCCAATGACCTTGATCGTCGGTTTTCTGAAAATAATTTCATTTTTGAATGGCTCATTGTTCCCCATCGCACACCTCACTTATCGTTCCTGATTTGCAACCGACAATGTCCGAATCGTACACTGGTTGCGTTGCAAGAGTTGAATCATGTTGCTCGGATAGAGCGACGTGTCTTCTAATAAGATAACTTTGCCGCTTCCGATCGCTTCGCTGATATTATGCCCAACGCGGACGTTCGACGACTTGACAAACAGGTCAATTAACTTCTCCTGAGCCGCGTCCAATTCGTTCCCTAAATCGGGAATCAGGAAATAACCCTCCGACCCAACTCTGCGGCGAATCGACATCACCGCTAAGCGAATCAGTTCAATTAGTTTTGTAACCAGTTGATGCAAAATCGAGGTATCCGTTTGAATCCAATCGGGGAAAACCCGATGCAGCAGCGCAACGACAAACGAATCCAGCTCCTCGCCGACCGTTTTCGCCGAACGGATCGTCTTTCCCGCCGGCGGTTCGGTAAAAGCGAAACCTGCGCTTAGCCCTTTCATCAACATTTTAATAGCGTTCCTTGTTTCTGCCTCAGTCCCCTGCACAGACGAGAGCGCATCGCTCGGTAACTTATAAAAATTCGCTGCAATAACGTAAGCAGGAAGCGGTTCATCCGCACTGACGTTTGTCTCTTTAATTCGCCTTAGCAGTTCGTGCTGCTGCTTTTTAGATTGCGTCGGAATCATATCAAACGGTCCCGTCGCCGACGACCAGCGCCCCACCTCAAGCAGAAGCATCGGTATCGAACGACCTAAAATCGCCGTTGCAATCGCATTGTACCACTCGTAAATATGAAAACCGCACTGATCCTGACCGTCAACATGCAGCTTCAAACGTCCCTCTTCAACGAGCGGTCCGCCCTTGCCCCAGTCACTGACATGCTCCTGAAAACCGGCATCAGCGGCGAGGAACAAATTCGAAATCAACGCATTTCCATCCGTTTTCATCAACCGCAGCGATTCAGAGAGGAAAGCAAGATCTGAATAATCGCCGCCGGGTGTCAGGGTCGGGAAAACCGGAATGACCTTCAGGTCAACGCAAATTTTCGCGTAAGAACTGAACATCGAGACAAAGCGTTCGATCAAGTTAGCTTTTTGCCAAGACGAAGTTTTCCAGGAAGCTTTCATGTTCGGATTGTGGAAGAACTGAACGAGATGAACACCGAGCGACTGATAATACGCGATCCGTTCGCGGAATACTTCGAGCGCAGGCGGGTTCTTCAGCGAATAGCCAATCCGAATCAGCGGCTCAATACCAGCTTGAGCGAGACGCCGAATAAAATTTTCGGGAATCTCCGCCGTTTCAGCGATCGGCAAAACGATCCAGCGTGTCCCGGCTTCCTTCAATTTCGGTAGCCAGAACGCCAAGCTGACGTCGTCATAATGATCAACGTCGTCATAGTACTGGAAGCCCAGCCGATTAATCCTTGAAGGTGTCGTATTTGTTCCCGCCATTGTCTCGTTATCCATTTCCTTTTCGGTAACCCGCATAAAGAAAATTGCAACATTTGTGCCATTTCCCAATTCGGCTCAAATGCGAAAAAGGAATTAGAATAAAGTTAAGAAAAGGAGAAAAACTGATGAAAAAGACGCGTGTTTGTATTGCTGGTTCGTCGAACATGGATCTTGTCACTCGTGTTGAGCGTATGCCGGTTGCCGGCGAGACGATTCTCGGAAAGAGTTTTAAAACTGTCTTCGGCGGAAAAGGCGCGAATCAGGCGGTCATCGCCGCGAAACTTGGCGCAGACGTCAGCATGATCGCGAAAGTCGGACGTGACGCGTTCGGCGAGGAATATTTAAAAAATTTCCGCGCGGTCGGAATTCGCACGGATTATATCGCCGTCTCTGAGACACTTCCGACCGGAATCGCCGCAATTACCGTCGACGACGAAAGCCGGAACTCGATCATCGTCGTCGCCGGGGCGAACGGCGAAATCACCGTCGACGATATTGAATCAGCGCGCCCCGCAATTGAATCCGCGGACGTTGCGCTGAGCCAGCTGGAAATTCCATTTCCCTCCGTAAAACGCTTTTTCGAAATCGCCCGCGGTGCGAACGTACCGACGATCCTGAACCCGGCGCCCGCCGCCGATCTCGATCCGGATCTTTATCGCCTCTGCGACTTTTTCTGTCCGAACGAAATCGAGGCGGCGATGATGAGCGGCGTGACCGTTCACAATGCAGAAGACGCCGCGCATGCCGCACGCGTTTTTCTGGATCGCGGCGCCAAATCGGTTTTAATGACGCTCGGCAGCCAAGGCTCGTTCTACACGGACGGGAAAGAAGAAATTTTCGTTCCGGCGAAAAAAGTCAACGCGGTCGACACGACAGGCGCAGGCGACTGTTTTCTGGGTGCGTTTTCGGCGTTTTACGGCGGCGGCGATGAGATTCGCGTCGCGATCGAAAAAGCGACCGCTGCCGCGTCGTACAGCGTCACCCGTCCCGGTGCGCAGCCGTCGTATCCGACCCTCGCCAATTTGGGATTTTAATCATCTCGGGTTATCTAACCTTATGGGATTAAAATGCGCACCGCCGGAAATCGGGGCGAGCGCTCATGTCAGCAGTGAGTTGCTTTACGGGAATAAAAGCTGACTAATGTTTTTGTAGGCGTCTAACGTTTGTTGAAAAGCCAGCCCGAAAACATACGGGTTGGCTTTCACGTAATTATCCCAAAGCGAAGTCAACGCCTGCGATTCGGTCATCAACTGTACAATCCGTGGCAAGTCATTAAGGAGATGCTCTGTTTCCCGTTTCTCACATGTATGAAAAATTGCGTGTCTCAAGTGATCCTTGTCAATTCTATCCGCACAACAGGTATATAACATATAAAGATCATAGAAGTCTCGGGCACGGGTTGTTGTAAGATTTCGGCTGGTAATCGTCTCAAATTTTTCCGCAAGCACGGTCTCAACTGGATACGATAGTATCGGGATCGATTCTCCGCCAAACATTCGCGGATAATTGTAAAGAACTTCATGAGGCGTAATGGCATCATCCGTCGTAATATCAATTTTCAGCTTCGCACGAACCCGACCAAAATAACAATTTATTCCAACACAATACCCACCATAAATGTCATCTTCGCGAATTAGAGCTAAATTATCTAAGGCATAGGTAATTTCGGATTCGCTCGGATACGACAGGATTTCCTGAAAAACACGCCTTAGTATGACACGTTCCATTGGGAGCCCCTTAATCGTCGTATCCATATCGATTGTGCAACGGTTTTCTACGCCAATTAAAGCCGAAATCAGAAGTCCACCTTTCAGGATAAACTTTTCACGATAGGGAGATTTGCAAATTTTCTCTAAGATACCTTCAAAGAGACACATCTGCAACAAAGAATTCGGGTTGGCTCCTGTTTTCTTAGCCAAATTCCGAATCGCGCCCTTTACCTGTTCGGCTGACTTCATAGCAATACGTCCGTATAAAACCTGAGTTTTTTCTCAATATTCAATTGAATCGCATACTCAGAAAGCAGCAACAGGTTTTTCCGTTTACTCGAAAAATAGGTGCGAAGTGACTCCGAAAAAACCTGTCCATCCATTTCATCCTTGCTGCAGATAAGGTCAATAATCGTCCGTTCTCGATCATAAACCGTAACAATGTTCCCGAACGGTGTCTCCGCCTGTGTCTTGCCTATGGATATTTTCCCAGATTGAATATATTTAAATCGAACAGAAATATCCCGTTCTTGAATGTGTGAAATATTTGCACCTGACGCAACGGTCATACAAAAGACGAGCGGGGATCGCGTTGTCAACCCATGAAGAAAAGCTGCTGTCCCGTGAGAGTAAATCCCATTGGGAACGCGATACATAAAACAGGCGTAACCATCAATCGATGCATCGGGCAAAGCGTAAAGACCCCTCGCCAACTTAATAATTTTCTCCTGAAGAACTAATTCCCCAAACAGATTCTTGCGGATTCCGCATTCGACGGCTTGTTTCATGCGAAGAATTCCATTATTTTGGCGAAATAGTTGAAAGAGTTGACTCGTCTGATTCATGGCACACCTTACCTTTGCTCTTAGATTTTATCATATATAAGAGCAAAGGTTAATCAAAGTTCAGATCACTTGATCCGCGCTTAGACCCGTTCGGGCGTCGGAAACCGATCGGAGCCGCTCGCGCATTTCCGCGTGCAAATTCGTCCCTGTCAGCTTGTCGAACAGTCGAACCGCGCGCGACGCATAGCGCAGGTTATTTTTCGGCTCAATCCGGTCAAAATCGTCGAAGAACCAACCGCAGGAAGTGAACATGCGCTGGCGTTCGTACTGAACCGTCATCAGCGTCTCAAATGAGCGAAGCGTATCCTCCGAGGCATTGCCAAGATGACGCAGCGCGAACTCCCGCGCGGACTCCGTTCCGATTAAAACGCTCGAATAATCGTTCCGAACGTTCTGAAAATCCAGTCCCATTCGGGTTATCATGCGTTCGCTCTCGAGATCAATCACATCCGCGAGAAAATTCAGCGCATCCCGCAACGGCGCTTTCCATACACCGTTCACGGTACAGGCGCACTCACCACACCAGCGTTTCAGCTCATGTTCGCAGCTCCACGAGGTGTTTTCGCGCAGTTTTATTTTCGGCAGCTTGCTGGTATTCGTCAGGAGCTGAGCCGGAACGACGGGCGTTAATCCGGACATTTCCGCCGCACCCGTCGTTAGCCATTGTAAAAATTCCTCACGACGCGGTTGATGATGACCGTAAAGTTCGCCGTCCGAGGCAATCAGGAACGTCCTGCAAACGCGTCCGCGAATCGGGAAAAGCGGCAAAATATAATCATTAATATAATTATTCGCGTCAACCGTCGCATCCGCATCAAAACTGACTTTCAGGGATGGCTCGCGCGCGAAAAAGAAAACGGCAATTTCCGCGCCGCTCGGAAGCTTCACCCGATACGGATGCGAAACGTCGAAATCATCGGGGGCATCCGCCTGCCAAGGAGCGAGAATCGTAAACTGAATCTTATTCTCCGCCATGACTTCGAGGGTCTCGGTATCAATCGCCGTCTCCGGCGCCCAAAGTCCCAAAGGCTCATGACCAAAACGGTACATATAATCCGCAATGCCCCAGCGGATCTGAGTCTCCTTATCCGCGCGGTTCGAAAGCGGCAAAATCGTGTGGTTATACGACTGCGCCATGGCGTTCGAGACACCGGTTCGCGCGAAAAAGTCAGCTTCCTGCGCGATAATTTCGGAATGAAGATCGGGATGCGTTTTCTCAAGCCAGCCCGCCAGCGTTGGACCTAAGTCGAAGCTAATTCGTCCGAAATTACCGAGAACCGCGTTCGGCGCATAGCATAACGCCGTTATTTTCTCGTTCCAATTGCTAAACGCTCCTGCGCTTTCTTCGTTCGGGATCTGTCCAGTCTCGGGGTCCTCTCGCGGTGGTTGATAAAAATGTCCATGAACACAGAAATTTTTCGTTGCCATACGCCTCCTTTGAATATTGAGATTCTAATTATAGACGAAAGTTTGAATAAAAGCGGAACTTACCCCCGCTCACTCAGGTACGCCAGATTCCGACTTAAGCGCGTTGGAATGAGCGAGAACTCACGCGGCAGAACGTCAATGCCCGTAACGCGATCCTCCGCCAGATAATCCGTCCAAAAAAAAGCGCGCGGAAATTTCGGGAACCACTGCTCCAATGCGATAATTAATTGCCGGTGCCAGACGGGAGAAAGACCGAGGAGCGATTTTCGAATCTTTAATTCGTCGAGGATCAGTTCCAGGATCTCCTGAATGGTAAGCGATTCCATTCCGCCAATCGTCACCGTCGTAAACTTTTTCTTGTCGTCTTCAAGACAAAGCAACAAACACGTCACCAAATCATCGACCCAAAGCGGCTGAATCAACGTTTTTCCGTCGCCCGGGATCGGAATAACACGCGGAAACGCGCGGACATAGCGAGCGAAAACTTCCGTAAAATGATCCGATTTTCCATATACCGCGGCTGTCCGCAGGATCGTATACGGAACGCCGGAAGCAATAATCGCCGCTTCGGAAAGCGCCTTTGCCTGAAGATACGAGTACGCTGAATAACGGTCAGCGCCCAAATGGCTCAGGTAAAAAAAGCGCTCAACGTCCATTTCCTTCGCCAGCGTCGCGAGGCGCTCCGTTGAACGGATATCGACATTGACGTAATCAGCGTTAATCCCATGCGACTCGGTTCCGACGAGATGGAAAATCGCGGTAACGCCCTTTAACGATGCGCGGATACTGCGCTCATCGTTCAACCCGGAAAGCGCAACATCGACCGACAGACCCTGCGGAAGCCGCGGGGTCTGCGTCGATGGGTTAATCAACAGCCGGATCGGATACCCGAGAGAAACGAGGTTTTGAATCAGGACATTCCCGATAAACCCCGTTCCTCCTGTAATTAAAATCATGTACTACGATTCTTTGCTTTCTTTCGCAGATTTAGAGACACGTCTCTTTTTCGGCGCATCGCTCTCCGACGCTTTCTCAGCGGTTTTCTTCGTCGTCCGCTTCGCTTTTACCGCGGGAGACGCTTCTTTTTCAGCTGCTGGTTTCTTCGCAGCTGCGGCGCTCTTCGCTGTAGTTTTCTTGGCTTTTGGCTCAGCTTCTTTTACAGCCGCTTCAGCCCGCTCTTCCGCGTCAGCCAGGCGTTTTTTCTCGCTCATCAGGCTGTCATAGCGGTATTCTGACGCGGCGATTTTCTCCTCGAAGCGCGAAATCAGCGCAGAAGCCGCCTTGAGCGCGGCGGTGCGTTCAGCAGCATCCGCTTTCGAATCAAAAGCGAGCGCATACGGCGCAGCGACGGTCATCGCGCGGACGAGGAGTTCCGCCTTTTCCTGATTGAACCAGCGGACGTTCTCGAACTCATGCACGTTCAGGAAAGCGCGCGTTTCGTCGGATTCCAAAAGATCGTCTAAGACGAGGTCGAGCGTTCCGGCACGAACGGCGCGAAGCCGATCAAGTCCGACGAGATAGAGCCAGCGTGTAACAGCTAACTGCTCCGGAATCGTCGGCAGGTAATAGCCAGTCTCAGCGAGCAGGCGGAGAACAGACCGATCCAGGAACCAATCGCGGAAAAGATCCACTGGTGCGAGCGCCAACCGTGACGAAACCTTACCCTCGGACATGAAGCGCAGCGAGGCAGCGATAAAGGTATTGACCCAAAGCGCCGGGTTTTCGCGGACTGCGCCATCGAACGATTCCAGAACCGTATTCGTCGCGGTCATTCCCGGTACCGCCTTCGCGCCCGGAAGCTTGAGCAGCTCGTTGATCCCTTTAAGATATGCGTCATAAAGATGGGAAATGTCTTTTCCTTCAACGCCGTACCAGTCGTTGAACAACTTCGCCAGCCGTTCAAAATCCGTCCAGGTTCCGTTGACGATGGTCTGATTCAGTTCCGGGGTCCGCTCTTCCGTGCCGCCGACCATTTCATGCAGCCAGCGCAGCTTCCCGCCATCGAAACACCAGCGGAACGGGTCAAGAATATACTTGAGCGCCAACTCCTGCATCGCGGCGTAAATATCGTCTGTGCCTTCGTCGCCCAACGCGCCGTAGAGTTTTCCCCAATTGCCATGGAAATCGTCCTGAATTTCGTAAATATCGTTGAAAACGTAATATTCATAGGCATGCAGCGAGAGGAAGAGCCCCTCGTTGATGATTCGAATCGACGGACGGATATAGAACTTCTTCCGAATTTCGTCGTGGAGGATGACGTACCGGTCGCCCTCGTAATGAAGCCCGAGCGCGTCGCCGAGCGTCGTTTCAACCGTGCGTTTTTCGGTTTCGCCTTCAGGAATATAGGGAACGCTCTGTCGGACGAATCCCTGGGTATCGCCGTAGCGGTTGTTGTAAACGAAGAGGGACCGTTTCCCTTCACCGTAGTTTGAATAGGCGAAGACGTTCTCGTCCGTATTTCCGTAACCCGTCGCGAAGTTGTACATGCGGAAATCGGCAACTTCCGCGAACCGGCGGCGCTGATGCAAAAGCGGGAAAATTTCTCGTTCGTGACGCTGGAGAAGCCCCCAGTCCACCTGCTCATCCCAATACGCCTTCTTGTACTCCATGCCGTACTTTTCGGTGAAGCCCTGAAGCTGTCCATGTCCGAACATCGGCAGACCCGGAATCGTGACCATCATCGCCAAAATTCCAAAATACTTGTCGCCTTTCCCGAACTGCTCCGCCGCCGTTTTCTCGTCCGGATTATTCATGAAGTTGACGTAGCGTTTCAAAATTTCCGGTTCAAAATCGAGCGTCGTCTTAATCAGGATTCGGTACTTTTCATTATTCTCATCACGGAGAATATTCATGAACGCGGAGTTGTAAACGCGGTGCATTCCCAACGTCCGGACGAAGTACCCTTCCATCAGCCAGAACGCCTCAGCGAGCAGAAGCGTGTCCGGAACTTCGACGGCAACGCGATCCACGACATTGCGCCAGAATTCTTCCGGGAACGCCTGGTCAAACTCCGCCTTGGTCAAGCCATATTCCGAACGCGTCGCAATATCGCCGCCCGTTCCCGGCTCGGGGAACCAGAGGCGCTGATAATGACGCTTGGTAAGGGTCATTGCGGCGTCAAAGCGGATAATCGGGAAGCGCCGCGCGACCGAAAGAATCGTCTGGGTCACGAGTTCGCGCACTTCCGGATTCAGGTAGTTCAGCTGCGCCGTGTCGTTCCATGGCATCGACGTCCCGTCATTCCCATGGTAGATATAACGTGTATCGCCCGTATTAAAATCAACGCGCTTGAAAACGACCGCAGCATCTTCGCGGGTGTAGTAGTGATCTTCAATGAAAATCCCGATATTCGGATCAGGCGAGAGATTCGGACCATTAAAGGTATAGTTCGGGTAAGGGCTGTACGGGAGCGACAGAAAGAGATCCGGACGGTAAAGAACCCAATCCGAATCAATCCCCATATGGTTCGGAACCATGTCCGAAGCCAGTCGAATCCCGACTCTCCAGCATTTCCATTCGAGACCTTTCAACGCCTCTTCTCCGCCTAAGTCAGCCGCAATCTGATAGCTGCGCAACGAATAGGCGGACGCCAACGCCTCAGGATTTCCGCAGAGCTGCTTAATCCGCGCGGAAGCGATCGACCGTTCCCAAAGTCCAATCAGCCAAAGCCCCGTGAAACCCTGATCCGCGAGGGTTCGCAGCGTTTCATCCGGAATTTCGTCTAAACGGTGAATTTCCCGTCCATATTCTTTGCTGAGCTGGTCGAGCCAGACGTAAATATTCTTCGCCATTAACACGAGCCGCGGCATCCATTCTTTATCGACGCTGAACGCTTCGTATTCATCCTCATTCATGCCGTACGCACCATCTCGGTAAACCGGGATGCGGATTTCGCCCGGACCGAAACCATGCTCCTTCGCTTCCTCGCGCATCCAGTCCAACGAGATCAGCAGGCGGCGCAGGTAATCGCCAAGATACGCGCCCCATTTTCGGCGGATGTATTCCAGCTGGTCGAAAAGCGAATCGGGATGAAGCTTCGACGGGAGCAAGAGGAATTCAACCAATGGTAAGCCGTCAATCGTCGGTAAGGTATTGAAATAAGCGATTAAATTGCGGACGATATCCTGATATTGCGTCGTTTCGCTCAGCGTTTTTTCGCTGAAAAGATCCGAAAACGGTTTCATCGCCGCTGGGTTCCGATTCGTCAGCCAAAGAACGAAAAGTTCCTCAATGACTTCATAACGGTTCGGCTCATGATAGGGGTTGGTATCGTTGTAATACTCCGGTACAGTCTGTTTCTCGGTGTAAACGGGAAGCGGCGGGAACTCCGAACAAAAGCCCATGAGCGAATCATCAACGACTTTCGGGGTCAGCGCACTCGTCAGCTGGGAATACGCCGTTTGATTGAGCTTTGGAAGGTGCTGCCGGCTATATTCATACAAAATATGATGCATGATTTCATCGATCAGCCCCATCGCATTAATCAGACCGGGATAGACCTGCTCACTTTCCCCGGTTTGACGCCGAACGGCGTTAAGCTTATCCGCGAAAAGACGTGCAGATTGAAAATCAGCGAAAATGACATTTCCGTCATAACGGAAAAGGCTCGCTTGAAACTGATACTTTTTTCTGGCGAAATACGAAATATGGAATTCCATGAACCTGACCCTTTCTACTACTTGAAATGATTTCCATCCGAGTGGGTGGTCGCTTTATACGGATTATTGTACACGATACAAACTTTCCTTATATTATAGTGCAAACATACAAAAAAAGGCGGATTTTTCGTTCGGACTCTTCCTATCGGCGCAAGATATGCGTCAGGACGTTCGAGCCGGAACCGCCGATATTTTGGGTCATTGCGATCCTTGCGCCGTCAACCTGATTCTTTCCCGCCATGCCGCGCAGCTGGAGCGTCGCCTCGACGATCTGATACAGCCCCGTCGCGCCAACCGGATGACCGCGCGCCTTCAATCCGCCCATCGTCGCCAGCGGAAGTTTTCCCCGCGGTGAGATTTGTTCCGGGTCGGAAGCCCACCGTGCGCCTTTGCCTCGCTCGGCGAAGCCGGAAGCCTCCAACGAAAGCGCTTCAATAATCGTAAACGCATCATGGACTTCAAAAAGATCGACTTCCTCCGGCGTGATACCCGCCTGCGCATACGCCTGACGCGCCGAACGTTCCGCCGCGGTTAAACGGAGCGGATCGCGCCGATCATGAACCGCGATCGTGTCCGTTGCGCCCGCGGAACCAACGATTTTAACCGCGCCCGCCGGATCGGCGATCCGTTCCAGCGGAACGAGAAGCACCGCCGCAGCCCCATCGCCCATGGGGGACGCGTCCAAAACGTTAATCGGATCGGCGACCATGGGAGATTTTGCGTAGGCTTCCGCCGTAATCGCCGAGCGGAAGCGCGCGTTTGGGTTATGAACCCCGTTCGCATGCGCATTGATCGAAAATCCGGCGAAATCTTCTTTGCTGTACCCGTATTCCATCATATACCGACGCATCAGCAACGCGTTCAATGCCACAAATGAAACGCCCATATCGCGCTCGTTATCCGCGTCGGCCGCCGCCGCTAATTCGCCCGAAATATCCGCTGACGGCGAGTCGGTCATCTTCTCGACCCCGACCGCGATCGCTGTCTCCACATCTCCGGACGCGACCGCCATGAGCGCCGAGCGGAACGCCGATGCGCCGGAGCTGCACGCCGTTTCAACATGAACCGCGCCGGAACCGCGCGCGCCGACCCAATCAGCGACATACGCGCCCAAATGCAGCTGCTGATTCGCTGAACCGGACATCATATTTCCGACGAAAATTGCTTCCGCTGACGTCAATCCGGTCTTTTCAAATATTTGTAAAATGGGTTCGCCCGCGAGTTCGAGCAGGCTTTTGTCCCAGTGTTCTGAGACGGGGGTTTGACCGATTTCAAAAATCGCGACTTCTCGCATCCGTCCTCCTAAGCGATAAACCTCTTTTTCATAATTGTAGTTCAGTTTCGCGCTTTATCAGGTATGCTTAGCGCATGTTCATCGCGACAAAACGCCTCAGCACCCAAACGAAAACCGATTTAGCCGCTCTCTGGCGAATCGCGTTCCCAATTATGATCCAATCGCTCGCATCGTCCGCCGTCAACCTTATCGACGCGCTCATGGTCGGATCGCTGGGTGACGTCTCACTGACCGCGGTCAACATCAACACGCAATTTTTCTCCCGCTTCTTCCTGATTATCCTCCTTGGACTCGGCTCGGGCGGATCCGTCCTCATTGCGCAGTACTGGGGGATTCGCGATTCGAAATCGGTTCACCGTATCATGGGCGTCATGTTTTCGATCGGGATGACTTTCGGCGTCGTCTTTTTCTTCGCCGTGACCTTAATCCCCGATCGAATCGTCCGCCTTTATACCCATGATCAGGAAGTCATCCGCCTCGCGGAAATATTTCTCCGGCTTCAGGCACCGGTATTTCTTTTCCACCCGATTACCATGGTATATACCGCGGGTCAGCGCGCAACGGGACATTCCCGCATCCCCATGCTGACCGGGACGTCGGCGTTCATCCTTAACGCCCTGCTTAACTACGTTTTCATCTTCGGGAAATTCGGCGCTTCGCGGCTCGGAACGACCGGCGCGTCAATCGGAACGCTCATCTCTCGCACCGTTGAATTCGCGCTCATGATCTTCCTGACTTATCGACTGAAAAGTCCCTGCAGCTCGGCGCTCCGCGAATATTTTAGCTTTAACCGCGACCTCGTCCGGCGGACGCTCCGAAACGTTCTCCCCGTCCTCGGGAACGAACTCGCCTGGGGTTCAGGCGTCAACGTTTATTACTCTTTCTACGCGCGCATTTCGACGACCGCAGCCGCAGCAGCCGCCGCTGTCGGACCTTTCGACGCATTCCTCTTTATTACCGTCTGCGCCATGGGCGACGCAGCCGGCGTCCTGATCGGGAATGAATTAGGGAAGGGACGCGTCGACCGTGCGCTGTCCATCGCCCGGCTCGCCCGCTGGATCAATGGGGTATCCGCGATTTTCCTGGGGATGGGGATTATTCTTCTCCGCCGATGGCTTCTGTCTGCGTATGCGCTCACGCCGGAAGCGATCGAAGCCGCCGCGGTCTTACTCGTCATTTGCGGCGCGGCGTTCCCGATCCGTGCGCTCGATTACACAATGCTCATCGGGATCCTCCGTCCCGGCGGCGACGTCGTCGTTTGCATGTTGATCGACGCACTCTCAATCTGGCTCGTTGGATTGCCGCTGACCGCGCTCCTTTCGCTCGGGTTTAAGTTCCCGATTACGATCGTGTATCTCGGCATGGTCGGCGAATGGCTATCGACATTTGTCTTCAGCGGACTCCGCATCCGCTCACGCAAATGGGCGAACGTCCTGACGGGGGAAAAACCCATCTACGACGACACAACGCCGGAAAGCGGCGCAGTCCTCTGAAAAGCGCCTAAACCTTGTCAGCCTGACTCAGCCGATCGATCGTTTCATTTAAATTCAGTTCAATTCGAAAATAACATGTTAGCGGCGGATGACCGATTCGCTTCTTTCCACGCCTGGAACAGCGACGCATATCCCGCCGCAATCGCGGTCGTCGGATCGATTTCCAGCCGTTCCGCCATCGCCATAATCTGGTCGTATGAATCGCCCTCAATCTCCAAATATGTCCCAATCGGCGTCAAATCGAGCATCAAGCTGCAATCGTTCAACCTGAAAACAGAGCGGTACTTTTCGTAAATAAAACGTTCCGTGTACCCGAGCCTTTCGAGAATCAGGCGCATATTCGAGAAATCGTCAACTTCCGTCTCAATTTCTTCCCGGAACGCGACCCCATCCGCCTTTTTCAATCCGCGTTTATATGTCAAAACGGTAACGTTTCCCTGCTGACGGAGGCGGAGCCGCTCAAATGACGCTTCCAGCGGATTCGTTTCACGATCCAAAAGGAGATTAAACTCATAGATCTCGTCAAGAAGCATGTCCGCCCCCTGAGCCAGAATACGAGTCCGCAGCGAAGCCGCGTCCGCGATCGGAAACTTTGCCTCAATTTCCTGATTTTTCTTTTCATCCGCTCCGTTTTTCATAGATTAATATTGTACCAGTTCGATGAATCCGACCCGATATTTAAGAAGCAGAGTCTGCGTTTCAAATTTCCATAGTCAAGAGAAAAATAATAAAAAGTAACAAAATAAAACAAA
>DAOUFB010000009.1:0-4475 GCA_034430135.1 Flexilinea sp.
TGGGGCGTACAGGGACGGACCCCTGTACGTTGCGACGGATTCTAAGTTCCAATCTCTTTGGAGGAAATTCGTGGAAACAAAAGGATTAGTTGCATTAGGGATCAGTCTCGCATCACCGAAAGAAATTTTAGATTGGTCTTACGGCGAAGTTTTAAAGCCGGAAACCATTAACTATCGCCGCCTCCGTCCGGAAAAAGACGGACTTTTCTGTGAAGCGATCTTTGGCCCGACCCGAGATTGGCAGTGCTACTGCGGTAAGTATAAAACCCCGCGACACAAAAATATCATCTGCGAAAAGTGCGGCGTTCAGGTAACGCGCGCAGCGGTCCGCCGCGAACGCATGGGGCATATTACGCTGTCTGCCCCCATCGCCCATATTTGGTACACGCGGCGAATCCCGTCTTATCTTGGATTACTGCTCGATATTTCCCGCCGGAATCTTGATCGCGTCTTATACTATGCGCAATACATCGTCACCGACGTCGACGAAGAAGCCCGCCAAAAAGCGCTTACCCGCTTAGAGGACGAAATTTCCGGTTCGGAACGCGAATATGCGACCGAATTCAACAAAAAAATTCTCGAAATCAAGAACTACCGAGATCAGCAATACGCTCTTCTCAAAGAACAACGCGACTCCCTCCAAGCTCAGTCCGATGAAAAGGTAGCCGCCGAAATCGCCCCAATTATCGGTGAAGGTCAGCGCGTCGAATCCGACCTGCATAGCCGTCTGGGAACAGTCGCGATCGACGATGTCCGCATCGTCCAAACCGACACGGTTATCGTCAAAGCTGGTGAAACGATCTCCAACGCGCATATCGCCGCCGTCCAAAAATCGGTCAAAGCCAAACTTGAGGAAATTGAAGCTTCCTATCGCGGACGCCTCCAACGCGATTTTGAACGCCTTGACCTCGAAAAACAGTCCCTTCGCGCCGAAGCCGAAGAACAAATGGAAAACCTTCGCAATCAGCTCGAAGACATTTCGACGAAATCCGATTCGACGAACTCGAAACTTCGCGAAGAACTTCTCGACCTTCAGCCGCTGGCTTTCCTGAGCGAGATGTCCTACCGTGAACTGAAATCCCGCTGGGGAAACGTCTTCCGCGCAGATATGGGCGCCGAAGCCTTTATGGAAATTCTGAAGCGTCTCGATATGGACCAGCTTGCGGAAGACCTCTGGACCGAAGTCCGGACCACGAAATCGAAGCAAAAACGGAAAAAAGCCGTATCACGCTTGAAAGTCGTTGAATCGTTCCGTGCTTCAAATAACAAACCGGAATGGATGATTCAGAAAATCCTCCCCGTCATCCCGCCTGACCTCCGTCCAATGGTTCAGCTTGACGGCGGACGTTTCGCAACCTCTGATCTGAACGATCTGTATCGCCGCGTCATCAACCGCAACAACCGTCTCAAACGGTTGCTTGAGCTGGGAGCGCCGGACGTCATCGTTCGCAATGAAAAGCGAATGCTCCAGGAAGCGGTTGACTCCCTGATCGATAACTCACAGCGCGGCAAGGCGTTATCTCGCCGCGGACGCCGTGAACTGAAATCGCTTTCCGACATGCTGAAAGGGAAGAAAGGTCGTTTCCGCCGCAACCTCTTAGGGAAACGCGTCGACTATTCAGGTCGTTCCGTTATCGTTGTCGGTCCGAAACTTAAACTGTACCAGTGCGGTTTGCCGAAAACGATGGCGCTTGAACTGTATCACCCGTTCCTTGTTGCCCGTCTCGTTTCCGAAGGTTATGCCTCGAACGTCAAAGGCGCGAACCGCATCATCGAACACAATAAGCCGGAAGTTCTTGAAGTCCTCGCCGACGTTATCAGCGATCGCCCGGTTCTCTTAAACCGCGCGCCAACGCTTCACCGCCTGGGGATTCAGGCATTTGAACCGATCCTGATCGAAGGAAACGCGATTCAGCTGCACCCGCTCGTTTGTACGGCGTTCAACGCAGACTTCGACGGCGACCAGATGGCCGTTCATGTTCCGCTTTCCGATAAAGCGGTCGCCGAAGCGCGCCAGCTCATGCTCGCGTCGAAAAACCTCCTGAAACCGTCGGACGGAGAACCGATTATTTCGCCTTCGAAAGACATGGTCTTAGGAATTTTCTACCTGACGATGGAGAAGAAAAATCCGGAAAAAGGTCATGGACGCGCGTTCTACGACTCGGACGAAGTTAAATTAGCGTACGACTTGGGTCAGGTCACGCTCCACACCCAGATCAAGTTCCGCACCCAGACGGTTTGGACGACGCGCGAATCGATCAAGCATGAAGTCGTCAAAGATGAAAACGGAAACGAAACGACTGTTGACAAAAAAGTAATGGTTACGGTTCGACTTCCGCAGCCGGAAACGCGAATGATCGATACGACGGTCGGACGTGTCCTATTTAACGAAATTCTGCCGGAAGAAATTCGTTTCAAGAACCAGACTTTCGAAAAGGGTTCGATTAAGGACCTGATTTCCGAAGTTTATCAGGTCTGTGATCAGGAAGTCACCACGGTTACCGCCGACGCGATCAAAGACATCGGGTTCGAATACGCAATGCGCTCCGGTTCGACGATTTCGGTCTTTGATATCACCGTCCCGGATACGAAAGAAGAACTCATCCAAAAAACCGAAAGTGAAGTCAACCGCATCAATAAGCAGTGGCGCCGCGGTCTTCTCACGGAACAGGAACGCGATTCCCGCACGATTGACCTCTGGCGCGATACGACCGAGCTCATCGGAAACGAAGTCAAACGCACCATGGATCCGGAAGGGAACATGGCAGTCATGGCGAATTCCGGCGCATCGAAGGGCGGTTTCGGTCCCATTTCGCAGTTAGCCGGTATGCGAGGTTTGATGGCTGACCCATCCGGCCGCATTATCCGACTGCCGATTAAGTCCGGTTTCCGAGAAGGATTGACCGCGCTTGAATACTTCATCTCAACGCACGGTGCACGAAAGGGTCTCGCAGATACCGCGCTCCGAACCGCGGACGCTGGGTACCTGACCCGCCGTCTCGTCGATATTGCGCAGGACCTCGTCATCAATGACGAAGATTGCGGAACGAACGAAGGGATTTCGATCAACCGCAGCGACAACATCGCGAAGCAGAAATTTGCCGAACGAATTTACAGCCGTGTCCTTTGCGAACACGTCATTGACCCGACGACAGGAGAAATTCTCGCTGAGAAAAATGAAACGATTACGCATGAACTCGCGGAAAAGATCGATAAGAACCCCGCGATTTCGACCGTTCACGTTTTCTCACCGATGACCTGCGAATTGAAGCACGGAATTTGTGCCAAATGCTACGGGTTTGACCTTAGCCGTGGGAAAAAAGTCGAATTGGGAACGGCGGTCGGTACTGTCGCTGCCCAGTCAATCGGTGAACCGGGTACGCAGCTGACCCTGCGAACCTTCCATAGCGGCGGCGTCGCGACCGCGTCCGATATTACCTCCGGTCTCCCGCGCGTTGAAGAACTTTTTGAAGCGCGCCGAACCCCGAAAGGTGAAGCCGTCGTCGCACAAATCGATGGCGTCGCTCATATCATCCAGTCTGACAAAAACTCCGACTTGCGTACGATTCGCGTCGAAAATTCGAAGATATCCGCCGATAAGTACGAAATTCCGGAAGGTTCAACGATCCTCGTCGAAGATGAAGACACGGTAACGATCGGCTCCGTCATCGCGGAACACGGCGAAACGACCATCACGGCGCTCCATACCGGTCAGGTTCGAATCGAGGACAACGTTGTCATCGTTGGTTACGAAGTTCACGAGAGCGAAGAATACGATATCCCGACCACAGCGCAGATCGAAATCGCGGACGGCGCGTACGTCAAAGCTGGACAATCGCTGACCAAGGGTTCCGTCAATCCGCACATGATCCTCCGGCTCCAGGGTCGCGAAGCCTGTGCAAAGTATATCTTGACCGGTATTCAGCTCATCTACCGCGATCAGGGGCAGCTCATCCATGATAAGCACTTCGAAGTCATTATTCGCAAGATGCTCGGCAAGGTTCAGATTACGCGCTCCGGCGATTCACCATTCCTGCCGATGGATGTCGTTGACTACCTCCGCATTCGAGACATCAACCGCAAGCTCGAAGCCGAAGGAAAACAACCGGCGAAATACGTTGAAACGCTCCTCGGCGTCTCCAAGGCATCGCTCAGCACGGATTCCTGGCTGTCCGCCTCGTCCTTCCAGCACACGATCAAGGTCTTGGCCTCTGCGGCGATCGCCGGTGCGAAAGACCCGCTCTACGGACTGAAAGAAAACGTCATCATCGGAAAACTGATTCCGGCTGGGACTGGCTTCTCGAAAGGCATCTTTGAAAATGAAGATGAATACGTCCAGAACGGCGCGCTGATCGCGAATCTGCCTTCGGATGAATAAACCGACCATAGCTTCTAAATTTGATACCGCCCGAGAAATTCGGGCGGTATGTTTTTTGTAGTACTTTAGTGCGATTCCAAACGCCTTCGTCGTTTGG
>DAOUFB010000010.1:0-10407 GCA_034430135.1 Flexilinea sp.
GTCTCGACCGCCTTGTCCATTCCTAACAGTCCAAACGGAGAATGAAACGGTTTTGGAAGGAGAAAGTCGTTCGCCGCCAGCGCCGTCGTCAGTCCGCGGTTGAAAAAAAGCCGCTGTTGAACGCGCGAAAAATTTTGAAGCTCACGCATGACCGCGAAAGGCAGCGCTTCCGGCATGCGCCAGTCGTACCGCGCTTCAATTTTCCCTGCCATGTTCGTTTCGACCGTTTCACTCATCATCGTTCCTCGTTTTTCAGCTTAGGGTTTCCCGCTTCGTCTCAATCTTCGCAATATACACGGCGCACGCGCGGCGACAACCCGCAGGTTACTTCATAAGCAATCGTTTCCCAGCGCTCAGCGACCTCGGAAACGAGAATTTGCGCCTCGCCCTGACGTCCAATGACGACGACTTCGTCCCCCTCCTGAACCGGAAGCTCGTCCGGAACATGGACCATGCACTGATCCATGCAGACCGTTCCAACCACGGGACAACTGACCCCGCGAATCAGGACACGGTTCCCTGCCATGCGCCGAAAACCGTCGGCATAGCCAAGCGCAATCACGGCGATTTTCTCCGTTTCTGCCTCGACGATGTAGCGTCCGCCATAACTGACCGCGGCGCCGCGCGGAAGGTTCTTGACTGAAATGACCCGCGTCTTGAGCGATAGGATCGGCTCAATGCCCTTTCCGATGGGGCAAGCTTCCGACGGAGCAAGACCATACAGCGCGATACCGGCACGGACCAGGTCATATCGGTTTCCCCGTTCAAGGCGCAGGATCGCCGCTGAATTTGAGACGTGAACCAACGGCGGACGCAATCCTTTCACCGTCAGTGCTTCGACGAGCTCCTCAAACCGGTCGAGCTGTGCATTCGCCGCGCTCAGATCATCGCTGTCCGCCGTCGCTAAATGGGTAAACAGTCCGGAAACCTCGAATTCCGGTCGTGACCGCGCCGAAAGGAGAAACGATTCCGCGTTCTCGACCGTCTGCCCGAGCCGGCTCATGCCGCTGTCGACTTTAATATGCACCGACAATTTGACAGGACAATCCGGCTGCGCGGTTTGACGGGCGCGGATAGCCTCCGCATATTGTTCGAGTTGTTCATCGGAAAAAAGCGCAACATGAATACCAAGTTCCGCTGCCTGCGGCGCTTTATCCGCCGCAATGCGTCCCAAAATTAAAATCGGCGCCGTGATTCCGCCCTGACGCAGCTCGAGCGCTTCCGAAAACCGCGCAACCGCGAACCATGGGCAGCCCGCTTTTTCGAGGATCTGCGCCGAGTGAACCGCGCCATGCCCATATCCGTTCGCCTTGATGACTGCTAAAACCGCCGTGCCCGCCCGTTCGCAGATCGTTCGATAATTCCTGATCAGCCGCGATTCAGAAATCAACGCGACCGGTTCAAAAAACCCGTTCGTTTCGCTCATGCCGCTCTCCGTTCCCGTCCACGTTCCAACGCGGCAAATAAATCGTCAACACCTTGACGCCAGGTACCAATTCGGATCTTCCGGACGCGCTCGCTTCGTTTTTCCGCGGGAAGCGCGATCACTTCATCAATCCGCTGATCACAGCCAGCCAGATCACCGAGTGGGAAAAAGAACCCCGCTTCGCCCGCTAATTCGCGATACACCGGCAAGTCACTCAGAATCACCGGCAATCCGCGCTGCGCCCCCTCCACCACGGGCAAACCGTAGCCTTCCCCCCGACTCGGGGAGAGCAGCGCCAGCGAACGGTCATAAATCAGCGCCAGCTCCCGCTCACTCGCGTTTTCAACGTAAAGGAAACGCTTCCCGCTTTCGGGATGCGCAGCAATTCGAGCGTAAAGCTCGTCCGCTTTCCAGCCCTTGCGTCCGACGTAAAGGAGCCGGTCGACCGCTCCGCGCGCCCAGCGTCTTTCGAAGACATCCAGCGCAAAATCCTGCCCCTTGCGCGGCTGGATCACGCTGACCTGCGTGAAAATCGGTGCGCCTTCTTCCGCCGCCGATTCAAGGAACACGCGAAGTTCCGGACGAATCGGTGAGTCTGAATCGTTGCCGCTGTCATTGATCTCCGCGCCCTGGTCAAACGTCATGACCCGGACATGCGCCGCGCGTTCGGGATAACGATCCGCGATGAATCGCCCCATCTCTGCCGCAACCGTTGCCGAAACGCAGAGTATCACGTCCGACGCGTTGACGATCTCCGGGATCGCGCGATAAAAAACTTTCGTAAAATCTTCGTCGAACCACTCAGGATGGCTATACGGCATCAGGTCGTTAATCACCGAAACGCCAACACCGCCAAGCGATTGAACCTGCTGAAAATAGGGGACGAGACAGCGGAAACGATCAAAATTTGCCCCAATCATGACAATGTCGTCGCCTGCAGAAACCTGAATTTTAATATCGCGCCCGAGCGACCCGATCGGCCGTCCGGTCAGCCGTTCGCGGTAGCGCTGCGCACTGAATAGAACGCCATTGACCAAACGTACAAAAACAACCGTGACCGTCCCTTCCGTCTCCCGCTTCAGCAACTCTTTCGCCATGCCGGCAACGACGCGCGGGATCCCGCCGCGCTGAGGTACGTTGACTTGATGGGTCACGTCGACGAGGAGCCGCCGCTTCCCGGGCTGAACCGGCGCGATCTGCGCCTTGCGAAAGAACCTGGACGGAATAAAGCGAACTTCCGCGCCGAATATCAGGTCGTTAACCCAATCGGCGGGAAGCGCCTTCGCAATTTTCTTTAGAACAATTTTCATGAAGCAATTTTACCAAAGGGACGAATTTCGAGACCTATGAATATTCATAGTTGAAACACGCACCGCTCACCCGCTAAATTGAGAACGCATTAAACGTTCAAAAAGAAAGGAAACCAACATGAACGAAACAGAAAAAGCATCAACCTCAATCAGCAGCTCAGCGGACGCGAAGCGCGGACACTTTCCCGCGGACGGAATCCCGAACAGCAGCGGCGAATTTGAAATCATCGCAATATCCGCAGGCGAAGGCAATGGCTGGCGCTTTCAGGAAGATGTCCTTCGAAGCGCATTGCCGTTATTTGACGAAGTCCAGTGCTTCGTCGATCACCTCATGCCTGGGAAAGACGCGCGTCACTCTATTCGGGATCTCGCGGGGATTCTGCATGAACCGCGCTGGGACGAAAACGCGAAAGCCGTTTGCTGCCGGCTGAAACCGTTCGGTCCCGGGGCTGAACTCCTCGCCGGGATCGGGAGGGCGGTCCTCGCTGACCCAACGCTTCGCTCGAACGTCGGGTTTTCCGCCGACCTGGGGTTCAACGCTTCCGGCGCCGATGTGACCGAATTAAAAAAGGTTTACTCGGTTGATCTGGTCGTAAATCCCGCACGAGGCGGCGCGTTCAAAGCGTTGTTGGATCAATTTTCGCACCATAAGGAAACCGGAGTCCGAGAAGCGCGTCAGTCGTTCAGCTCAAACGGTGAAACGGAAAACGCCGAACTGCGCCATGCCCTTTTAGACGAAGCGCTCCGAGCGAGCCGCCTTCCAGCCGCAGCGGTCGACCGGATCCGGTCGAAATTCGCGCTGAGCGACTTTACCCCACGCCAGCTTCAAGCTGAAATTGAAAGCGAACGCGCCTACGTCAGTGCGCTGACCGGACGGAACGCTGTCCATGGGGTTCCGCCTATGGCGGGGTCGCTGCGGATGATGAATGAAACGGATGAAATCAGCGCGGCGCTGCATGACCTTTTAGGCGCAGAGCGTCCCGCTCAGCTCGCCGGTCTCCAAAGCGCGAAACTAAGCGGCATCCGCGAATTTTATACCCGTGTCACCGGCGACGTCGACTTCCACGGTGGGTTCTACCCCGACCGCGCTCAGTTCGCGACCAGCGCCGATCTCCCCGGCATTCTTAAAAACGCGCTGAATAAGCTCGTCGTCCAACGCTGGAACGAACTCGGACGAAGCGGCTACCGCTGGTGGGAACCGCTCGTCACCGTGGAACACTTCAACAATCTTCAAGCGATTCACGGCATCCTCGTCGGCGAAGTCAATCTCCTTCCGACCGTCAACGAGGGACAGCCTTATGCTCAACTCGGCGTAAAAGAATCGAGCGAAACCGGGAACTGGACGAAATACGGCGGTTATCTGGGATTGACGATTGAAATGTTCGAGCGTGACGATACCTTGCGTCTCCGCCAATTTCCACAGAAATTAGCGACCGCTGGATTGAGGCGGATTTCAGCGCTCGTCGCTTCCGTTTTCAAGGACAACAACGGCGCAGGTCCCGCGCTCTCTGACGGGAAAAAAGTCTTTGACGCAGCGCATGCGAACCTCGGCACAGCGCCGCTTTCGGCGGATAGCTGGGAAGCCGCGTCCGCCGCGATTTATCATCAACCGCTCCTCGTTCCAACCGGGTCGGATCCGGCGATTCAAGCCGTCGACGCACGTTATCTCGTCGTTCCGCGTTCGTTGAGATTGACCGCAGAACGGATTCTTTATCCGACGCTGACGTTCGCGCCATCGATCCATAGCGAAAATCTCCAGCGCGGAAATCCCGGCGACGTTATCGTCTGCCCTGAATTCAGCGATCCGAACGACTGGGCTGCGGTCGCGGATCCGACGCTCGTTCCGGCGATTTTCATCGGTGAGCGCTTCGGACTCCTTCCCGAAATCTATATCGCCGATGGGCAGGTCAGCGGTGCTCTCTTCACCCATGACGAAGTCCGGATCAAGGCACGTCATTTCCTCTCGGTCTTCACGGCGGATTACCGTCCATTGTTTAAGTCGAACGTCCCGAACGCGTAGACGAATCCATTTTTGAAAGGAACTAAGCATGAATCAAAAGAATTTAAAGGGGATCCTTACCTCACGGAAGTTTTGGGCAGCGGCGATCGCGCTGATTTACTCGTTCGTCTCAGCTTACGCGCCGGATTTTCCAATCGGCGAAGACACGGTCGTCAATGTCGTCACCGTTTTAGCAGCGTACATTCTGGGGGTTGCGCTTGAGGACGGGCTGCGCGCGAAGTAGGAAAGAAGCCGACGATGGAAAAAGACGCAGCTTACTTCGCGAAACGTGTCCGTGAGACGCTTGGGGACTCATCGGGGAAACGCTTCCCCGATGAGTTCATCGCCGCCGCGCTCCATGAAACGCTCACGGCATATGAACGATTTTTTCCCGTCGACTGGCTCGCCGACGACCCATTTATTCACCTGCCCGCGCCGCATGAACAACTGCTCGTAAACGGCGCATCCGCGGCAGCGCTGCGAATCCGGTTGCGCGCCGTGACCGAAATTCACGGGAAACGGGTAGAGGATCTCACCGCGCTCAAGACGCAGGCGGAAACGCTTCAGACCGCTTTCACTCGCGAAATCGAGGAACGGGCACGAGCAGATTCGTCAGAGAATCCGTTTCAAACCGGCGCCGCCTGGAACATCTAAGCGGAGGATAGAAATGAGTGAAATGAATCGGCTTCGCGACCCGACTTGGGTCGTCGGAGAGAATTGCGACGTTATCTTGTCCCATCCGAATCACGAGCCGGTCGCGCTAATCTGCGCGCCGGTTCGATTCGACCCGACCGGCGCACGTGTCCGTGTTCATCATGAAATTTACCCTGATGAGAAAGGCGCCCCAGGTTCGCCTCCGAAACGTATCCGTCATCTCTGGTTCCGCGCTTTCGTCGCGGACCGCCTTTTAGCGCCTGACGGGTCCTTCTTTGCGCTTGACGCGGACGCGATCCGGGAACGGCTGTACTCGCTTCTCAAAGAAGAAGAGAATTACCGGCTGACGACGCGTCTCGGGACAATCGTCGGACTCTACGGGAAGGGTCACGCCGTCATTCAATCCATTTATTCCGCGTGCGAAATTTTAGAAATTCATCTCAGTACGCTCAGCCGCAGCGACGTCCCGCATGGGGCGAAAAACTGCTGGCTTGGCGCGCCGTATAACGCTGCGTCCCGCTGGGGCAGCGCACGCTGGAAATAGCATCAACAGGAGGACTCAACCATGCCCTATCCAAGTTCAAGTCCGGTTCAACCGGGCGACGCAACCCTCGCTGACCAGTACAACACGCTTCGGAACGACGCGCTATATTTTGGTGAAGCGGAAACCGAGGCGGCAACCGTCGGCGAAATGATGAGTTCGTACCGCTCCCCGCTCCGCTTTACCGCGGAGAAAAGCCCAACCGCGCTGACACTTCGTCTCCACGCCAACCCGGACGCACCCGTCGGAATGATGATCGCTGGAAGTCCGAGCAGTATCACTGAACCGGTGACGGTTGAGCTGAAACGAATCGATTACCCGGATGGCGGAACGGTTCAGATCATCGCCAAAAAGATTGACAATCAGGTCGGATTTCGGCTGATCGCGAAACGCGCTAACGAAACGCCCGGAGCCAATGAACGGCACCTCGCAACGGTGAGTCTTCGGGCTGGAAGTTTTCGGATGGATTCGTTCGAACTCGCCGATGGAGATGAAATTCCGCCTTTTTCAACGAAAGGGACGCCTTCGGTCTGTAACGGACGGCTCACGCTCGTAAGCGGCGACCCAACGCCGGGCTATGACATCACGCTCGCAGAAACGGTCTACTTTACGCCCTGCGGCGGAAATGAAATCGCCCTTTTCGACTCGGCGGTTGGCTGGCGGATTCATGAATTCACTGAAATTAGCTTGCCGCTATCCGGCTTGAACGCGAACGTCTGTTACGACCTGTTCGTGACGAACGGAGAAAATGCCCTGGAACTGCGCGCACTGCCCTGGGGATCGCTGACGAACCGTTCAGGACCGTTGACGCGGAAGAACGGCATTCTGGTCGCGGAGTCAGACGCATCCCTTCGCTACGTTGGGACCATCGGATTGTTCCAAAACGGGAAAACCCGCGATACCCTGACGGAACGCAACATCTGGAACTTATATTACCCGATCAGCCGCCCGCTTGCTGTCCGCTGCGGAACCACTTCGAATGCATTGAACGTCGCCGGGAGCTGGGGAGTGTATTTGCGTGACTCCAATCTCGCCGTGCGTGCTGTCGTCGGTCTCCCGAGCGCGGACCTCGCTCTGACCGCCGTCGGCGCGGTTCAATCCATCGCATCCGGCTTCGCTGCGCTTGGGATCGCGATTGACGCCGATCCGGATGAGCCGGATCTGATCCTGAATCAGTCGAACCTCTCCACGGCAGTAAATCAGCCTCATCCGCTCCGCGCGGAATTCCAAAGCCGCGGTTCAACGCGTCATTTAGGAAAACGCACATACACCATGGTTGCATATGCCAGCGCGTTGGGGACGGTCTTCAACGGCAACAATGGAACATATCTTCAACTCGGAATGATCGGGGCACTGCGCGGGTAGTATAATCGGGTCATGTTAAATACAATGATCCTTATCCTTGGCGACCTTACCGTCGCAACGTTTCAAGGTTTTTATATGGGCGTCGGCATCCGTCAATCCGCCGGGATCCGCAATATTCTGTGCATGACGATCCCGACGCTCGTCGTCTGGTTAATCCTGGGCTTCTCATTCGGCATTTACCGAGACGTTCCGAAACCTGAATCGCGCGTTACCTACCTCCGCAGAGAAGACACCAACGGAGCCGGCATCTGGAAAAAGGTTCTTGCCTTCCTTCGCCCGCTCCGAAATATCGCACGGCTGATTCGTAAAACGATCGAAACGCAGCGCGCATTAGCCCTCGCCGCGGTCTGGCTCGGGTCATCCGCTTTCGCCGTTCTTTATCAAACCTGGTACTGGGACGAAATTCTTGGGCGCGGATGGCCATTTTCGTTCCGATTCGCTATCTATTTCGCAGCAGTTGGAATTTACCTGCTAATCTTTTGGCGCATCGTCTGGACGCTGTTCGTCACGCTCCGTATCGTCGCGCGAAAATCAGTCGTGATCCGCGTTCTATGCTATCTTGCAACCGCCGCAGTGCTCGCTTTCCAAATTCCCGCGCTGATCCTGACGGTCGAATACGCCCCGCGCCGGTTTTCGCTCGACACCGTCGAAACGATTCCGACGCGAACCGCGGTTGTCTTTGGCGCCGGCGTTTATCCCAACGGTCAAGCATCAGGCGTTTTGGGAGACCGAATCAAAACCGCAGTTGACCTGTATCAAAACGGGAAAGTCGATACGCTCATTCTGAGCGGGGATAATTCCGATTTTAGCCGGAATGAGGTCGACGTCATGGCGGATCTCAGTATCTCGCTCGGTGTTCCGGAAACCGCGATCGTCCGAGACAATACCGGATATTCGACGATCGAAACCTGTATGAATGCCGCCGAAACCTTCAACGTCCGCGAAGCCGCGCTCATCACGCAGGACTTTCACACGACACGCGCGCTGTACGTCTGTGACCAGTACGGCGTCCATGCGATTTCGGTCGCCGCCGACCGCGCCTCCTACAATATTTTCAGTTGGGCAATGTGGATCGTGCGGGATTGGATGGGGTTAACGCTGAGTTATCTCTACTTCAATTAAGGGCTGCTATAGAATCAAAAGCTGCTATATAATCAAGTTGAGGGTTGCCGTATAATCATCTGCGATTAGATTGTACTAATTCCAGATTAGTAACGATTTTTCGGGAACTCTAACATGTTTTTCATCCCTGTGATAAGATTTAAGCGCGGTAAGACAGGAATCAAACCGCGCTTATAAGGTTTTTTAGGTCAGGTTTTATCAAGAAGAATTGAGGATAGAATGAAGAAATATATTTGTCCCGCTTGTCAGTACATTTATGATCCGGCTGTCGGCGATCCCGATAGCGGAATCGAACCCGGAACCGCTTTCGAAGACATCCCCGAAGATTGGGTTTGCCCGATTTGCGGATTGAGCAAGAGCGATTTCGAAGTCTACGAAGACTAATTTTTATTATTTTTTGACCGAACGGAAGCTGGATAAATCCAGCTTCTGAGGTTCGTGCGCAGGCATACGCACGTGACGATCATCAAGCCCGCAGGAAGGGCATTCAAACATAAAAAAAGAAATGGGAGAAAACAAACATGGAACTCAAAGGTTCAAAGACTGAAAAGAATCTGATGGCTGCGTTCGCAGGTGAATCTCAGGCGACCAACAAATATTCGTACTACGCTAGTAAGGCGAAAAAAGAAGGTTACGAACAGATCGCCGCGATCTTCGCCGAAACCTCCGGCAACGAACGTGCCCACGCCAAGATTTGGTTCAAATACCTCCATAACGGTGAAGTTCCCGCGACGCCGGTCAACCTCCTTGACGCCGCTGCTGGCGAAAACTACGAATGGACCGAAATGTATAAAGAGTTCGCTGAAACCGCCCGCGAAGAAGGTTTCAAGGAAATCGCAGCGAAATTCGAACTCGTCGGCAAGATCGAAGCCGCCCATGAGAAGCGCTATCGCAAGTTAGCCGCCAACCTCGAAGACGGTTCCGTTTTCGAAAAGAAGGAAGAAACCGTTTGGATGTGCCGGGAATGCGGTCATCTCCATATCGGGAAAAAGGCGCCGGAAATTTGCCCGACCTGCTCCCACCCGAGGTCTTTCTTCGAAGTTCACGCCGAAAATTACTAATCCAACTTTAGATAAAGAAAAAACCTGCCACGAAAATGGCAGGTTTTTTCTTTAGGCTCTTTTGAGTAACTTACGGCTGAACCAAAGCCTCATCCATCGCCGCAACTACGTCCGTGGGAATCACGAATTTCGGATTGCCCATCGCGCCCGGAGCGACTTCGTACTTCGCGAACGTAATGACCAGGTCGCCGTTTTCGTCGATGTAATAGCCGTTATTGTTTCCGACCGTGGCGAGAACGTCATCCCAATTCAGTTCGACTTCGCTGTCTTTTTCGTCAGTCCAGTAAACCACTTCCGAATCAGCTTCCATCTGCGCGTTCATCTGCCGTTCAATTTCGTTCTTCAAAATTTCCGCGGCTTTCGTCCCAGCGATGAAATAATCATCCATGTGCATCAGTTCGCGCGCAGCCTTGTCGAAGTTGAAATATGACTGGGTCGTGTAGGATGAAGCGCCGGTGGTGACGTTCTCGACCGCCAGCGTGATAACAGATTCCGTATCGGTCACGACGCTGAAATTTAAGCTCGTCATGAAGTAAGGAAGTTCGTCCGATTCAGTGGCTTCGCTGAGCGCTTCACGGGCATCCGCTTCAAACTGGTCAATCAGCGCGTAAGCAACGTTGAGTAAATGGTCGTTCAACGCTTTCTCCGCGTCCGCGTCCGCTAATCCTTTGACCGCCGGAACCGAGATAGCCGCTTCGTAGTTTCCAATCCGATTGTAATATTCAGACTGCTGAACGAAGTTAATCCCATCCGCATCCCCGAAAAGCACTTCCGCTTTTTCGCCGAAGCAGTCGTTCATCCGCTGTCCGTCCTGATAGTAGTAACCGCAAACATATTCCGGGCTCGTCTGTTCAGCTGAATCCTGAGCATACGCAGCGCTGACACCCATCATCATTACGAGAACCGCCAGCATAAGAGTCAATAAATTA
>DAOUFB010000011.1:0-4687 GCA_034430135.1 Flexilinea sp.
TATTGGTAAAATCCGGTCTTTTCCGGTTTACAAGATTCTTTTTTTAGAGGTGTTTTAATGAAAAAAAATTATTTTGTTGTTTTGTCCGCGTTGTTAGTTCTGGCGATGCTCCTCGCTGGTTGCGGCGCGAATCCAACCGCGACTCCAGAGCCGATGGCGGAAGCTGCTGCTGCGGCAGCGGAAACTGTTGATCCGGCGGTTGCGACGGCTCAGGCTGAAGCGGCTGCCATGTTGGCGAGCGCTTCTGGCATTTCGCAGGAAGACGCGATGGCGACGGTTGCGGCTGCGAACGAAGCTCTTGCCGCTGCGGTTGAAGTCATGACGGAATCGGCTTTCTCGAAGGAAAATCCGGTCACGGTCAAGGTTGGCGCTTCCCCGGTTCCGCATGCTGCCATGCTCGAATCGATCAAGGATGATTTAGCGGAAATTGGCATCAATCTTGAAATCGTTGAATTCACGGACTACGTTCTTCCGAACATGTCTCTCGAAGATGGCTCACTCGACGCGAACTTCTTCCAGCACGTTCCCTACCTCGACGACTTCAATAAGTCGGAGAGTGAAAAGGATTCGAATTGGACGGCGCTCGTTCCCCTCGTCCCGGTTCATTTCGAGCCGATGGGTCTCTACAAGGGCAAGACCGAATCGATCGACGCGTTAGCTGAAGGCGCCAAGATCGCCGTTCCGAACGATCCGACGAACGAAGCGCGCGCTCTCCTTCTCCTCGAAGCCAACGGGATCATCAAGATCGCTGAAGGTAAAGGGTTAGAAGCTACGGCGAAAGACATTGTCGACAACCCGAAGAAGGTTGAAATCGTTGAAATCGAAGCGGCTCAGGTTGCGCTCTCGCTCAAGGATGTCGATTTAGCGGTCATCAACGGCAACTACGCTCTTGACGCGGGTCTGACGACTGACGACGCGTTGGCGCATGAAGCGAAAGATTCCGAAGCTGCGATCAAGTACGCGAATGTCTTCGTCGTCCGTTCCGGCAGTGAGTTCAACCCGGCGCTTCTCGTGATTTCACAGGCGCTGACCTCCCCCGAAATGAAGACGTTCATTGAAGAAACGTACAAGGGCGCAGTCGCTCCGGCGTTCTAAAGTTTTATTGTGTGATTAATAAAAGGCTGCCCGCCGTTTGAGCGAGGCAGCCTTTTGCTTGTTAGATCTGTTCGGCTGTTGTCGGCGCGGCGCCGTAAAACGTATCATAAATCGCGCGGATCGCAGTTTCAAAATCGTCCTCTTCAATCCCGATAATAATATTCAGCTCGGAAGACCCCTGATTCAGCATACGGATGTTGACGCCGGCGTTCGCCAGAGCGGTAAAAATTTTCGCGGAAACGCCTTTCTTTCGCATCATCGCATGGCCCACAACGGCGATCAACGCCAGCTGGTCCTCGTATTTGATCGAGTCCGGCGCGACGGCGTCGATTATCCCATAGAGCACTTCCTCGCGGTGTGCGTTAAATTCATTGGCGTTGACGATGATCGAGAGCGTGTCAATTCCGGACGGCATATGCTCAAACGATACGTTTGAAGCTTCGATCACGCTCAGACATTTTCGTCCGAAACCGATTTCCTGGTTCATCAGCGTCTTTTCAATGAAGATCGTTCCGAAACCTTTTCGTCCGGCGATTCCGGTAATCGGGTTGACCGCGCTTTCGGCGGGAATATCCGCGACAATCATCGTCCCCGGTGCGTCCGGATCGTTCGTATTGAGGATATGAATCGGAATTCCGGCTTCACGGGCGGGAAAAACGGCGTCTTCGTGAAGAACGGTTGCGCCCATGTAGGAAAGTTCGCGCAGTTCGCGATATGAAATGACCTGAATCGTCCGTGCGTTCGGAACGATTCGCGGGTCAGCGGATTTCAAGCCGGAAACGTCAGTCCAGTTTTCATAAACATCCGCGCAGACCGCTTTGGCGACGAGCGATCCGGTCACGTCTGATCCGCCGCGGGAGAACGTCCGAATTGAACCGTCCGGATCCGAGCCGTAGAAGCCCGGGACGACGGCGAAACGCAGCGGTTCAAGCGCGGAACGAAGGGCTTCGTTCGTGGGTTCAGCGTCGAGCCGCCCCTGCGCGTTAAATCGAATCGCGTCGGCTGGATCAATGAACGGAAAGCCGAGGAATGCGGCTAAAATTTTCGAGTTGAGGTATTCACCGCGGCTCGCCATGAAATCGCGCTGAGGCGCGGATTGGAGATGACGCCGAATCAGCGCGATTTCATCATCCAATGCGAATTCGAGATTCAGACCGCGGATAATTTCGTCAAAACGCGAACGGATCTCATCGAGCGTTGGGGAAAAATCGCATCCTCCGGCGGCTTCGTCGAATGCGCGGTACAGCAAGTCGGTTACTTTCGTATCGTCGGCTGAACGTTTCCCCGGCGCGGACGCAACGACGTAGCAGGACTGACGATGACGCAGGATGATTCCTTTGACTTTTTGAAACTGTGCTGCGGTGGCGAGCGACGTGCCGCCGAACTTAACGACGATTTTTTCCATAGGTTATTTCCTTTTTCAGTTTTCAGAATGTAGCGATGACCGTTTTTATTCGATAAACCGGCAGTATCCGATCGATAGCTATTTCATAATTGGTGGTTGACCGATCATGCGCAGCGCTTTCCTCATCCGTCATCCCTGCCGGTTGGACGTAATTACGATAGCGAATTCTCCGTTGCCTATTTTATCCGTTTACAGTTATTTACGGCTCAGCTCTCAACCGTTATAGGACAGCAGATCGCTTCGGATTTATGTCCGGAGCGATCCGACCGAAAAAAACTGCCATCCTGTGAAATAATCGTCGCGTTATATGGTTCAATTCGTACCGTTTATTGTTTGTTTCCGCGTTGCGCGAAATCTTTTCGTACGTTCGCGCTCCAATCCGCTGAGAGTTTCTCTCCAGCTGGACTTATTCTGCAAGATTTAATCGCACATCCGATTGAATTGAAAACTGTTTGGACGCCCGCGCCGTCGGGTACGAAATCGCTGACGTTCCGCTTGTGAAACCCGAGGTCCGCCGCTGTTGAAATCGCGTCGATATTCGCGCCGAGGAAGATAAATTCCCAGTCATAGATGAACTGTTGCTTCTCGACCAGATGTTTAATCTCTTCAGCGTTGAAATACCGGCTGCTGTTCTCGTAGCCATCGGTGATGACGACGAAGAGAACTTTTTCAGCGCGGTCGTGCGCTAATGCGAATTTTTGGGTTTTGAGGGTATCCTGTATCGATTTTCCTAACGCATCGAGCAATGCCGTCGATCCGCGCGGTTCGTAGTCTTTTCGCGTAAGCGGCGCGATCTTGTGAATATCGACCCGATTATGGAGGGTGAAGTATTCGTGGTCAAAGAGAATCGTCGTCACGAGACAGGGATCATCCAGCGCCTGCTGTTTCTCGAGCATGCTGTTGAAACCTCCGATCGTGTCATCCTCAAGACCCGACATGGAACCGCTTCGATCGAGAACGAATACCAATTCAGTTAAGTTTGTTTTCATGAGCTTGCCTCCGGCTATTTTTAATCTTTAGCATAGCGGCGAGCTTCGCTTCTCAGGTCGTTTCCGAAGCGACATTTTTAAACGCGCTGACCTAACAGAGGCTGGTCATATTCGAAAAGAATTTCATTGATTTCAAAAATATCGTACTTCGCATGGGTAATAAAATATTCGATGATGACGTCGAATTTCTGGCTTCGGGACAGGGCAAAGCCCGCTTTTTGAAGGAGGTTCTGCGTCTCCGGAAGGCTTAGCTTCAAGGCGATGGCTAACGCAATGACGGTTGATTTTGTGGGACGGTAATCTGAGTTGGTTCGGATCTTTGAAAATAGTTTCCGGTCCAAATTAGCTCGTTTGTAGACTGCTGAATCTTTTAGATCCCTCTCATCAATCAAACGCAGCAGCGCTTCTGAGAACGTCTCGTCAAGGTTCTGAACTGCCTCCTGAATGTCAGGCAACTGAAATTCATGTAAAACAATGGTTCCTGCTTCGGATTCATCGCGATCGCTAAGCTCAGACCCGCGAACCATTTCGAAATCTATAAGAGCTTGATCTTTGGATAACTTCGCCGAGGTCGTCCAGCCGGAAGATTCAAGACTCCGTCCTCCAAAACGCCTTGAACGTTCAGGAACGTAGTAGTTGTCGACGAATTCCTGAACGTCGCCGAAGAGCTTTTGGCTGACCTTGAATGAATCTTTGTCGAACACGACCAGCGTGACGTCGAGGTCAGTTTCTTCAAGAAACCGATTGATCTCGTCCCGCGCGATGGCGAGCGCTTCTTCCTTGGGGTATCCGTAAATTCCGCTCGAAATCAGCGGGAACGCGATACTTCGGCAGTTATTCCCAATCGCGGTTTGGAGCGAATTTCGATAGGCACGGCGGAGCTGCTTTTCGCATTCAGCGCGTTTCTTCGGATCATAGATCGGTCCGGCTGTATGAATGACGTATTTCGCTGGCAGCTTGAATCCCGGTGTTATCACCGCGTCGCCGACCTGAATCGGCGCGAGCGGTTCACAGGCTGCGACCATGTTATCGAAACCCGCACCATGGTAAATCGCACCGCAGACCCCGCCTCCGGGAGCTAACGACGTGTTGGCGGGATTGACGATCGCGTCAACGGTCAGCCTGGTAATGTTCCGGCGTACGATAAAGAATGGCATGTCGAGCCTCCTGCAGGTGGGTTTACGATCCTGATTTTACC
>DAOUFB010000012.1:0-1545 GCA_034430135.1 Flexilinea sp.
CACAATCACCGCGTCAGCGTTCCGGCGCATGCTCACAACGTGTCAATTCCGGCGCATACGCATCAGGTTAGTATTCCGGTGCATGCGCATGAAATCGAACAAGGGATCTTCGAGTATGGGAATCCGCAAAGCGCGGAGGTATGGGTCGAGGGAACGAAACGGCTGGACATTGGAAAATCCGGCGAGTTTGACCTGACGCCGTTCATCCTGAACAGCAGCGGAAAGATCCCGCGCGGCACATGGATTGACATCGAGGTGAAGCCAAACGATTTAGCTTATATTCGGATTAACCTTTTCGTTCAGGGCTTTATTCAATCGCGCGGCGGCGGAAATTATTAGCAAAGGAGCAGTATCATGGCAGTTTTAGAACCAATGTATATCGGCGTCAATAACTCACCGAAAACGACGCTTACGAACGGGGTAACCGCGGCGGATTCTTCTATCCCAGTTGCGGATATTTCCGCCTTTCCGGATGCGCCGAATTTGGCAACGATCGGGACGGGAACTGATGCGGAGGTTATCCGCTACAACGGGATCACAGGCAACACGCTGACCGGGATTGAACGGGGTTTTGGCGGGACAACCGCGAACGCATGGGAAACGGGCGCGCCAATCTGTCGAGCTTATACGGCTTATGACCATGCAGCGTTTAAGTCGAATATCGAGGATCTGGAGATAAAAAAATTAGCGAAGAGCGATTCTCTATCTGATATGAAGCTTGGCGCTGTCCAGAACGTAACGACTTACAGCGCGATGAGCGAGGAGACGAGGTTCAGCGTTTTAGCCGGGACGATCAACCGGATCATGAATTATTTTCTGTCGGATAAAGTTGAGGCAGGCGCGGGCGTGCAGTTAGAGAATCTTGGCAATGGCAGGATGAAAATCTCGATGACTGGCGGCGGATCAGGCGGCGATTGGGCCGGCTTGGTAGTTAACGCCAATGGTACTGAATATAGTGGTATCAAAAAGATAAGAATAGAAAGCGATTTAATGAGCTATGTCAATGAAGATGAGGTAACTATTTCTTATCATTCAGATAATTACATGATTGAACAACGGATTAATGATATAGAGCAACGCCTCAGCCAAATCGAACAACAGCTTGGAATAGGCGGATAGAGGTTACGGCACAGGTTATTGTTTAGCCCGCTTGGTAGGTGTGATGCTGCCGGGCGGGTTATTTTTTTGACGTCTATTTGTCATATTTATGTTGTTTTACTTGACTTATAACGCGTTTGTGGTATACTTATCGACGTTGAAGGGAACAGCTTCAACGGAACTTTGAAAGAAAGGAGAATAGGGAAAATGAGCGAAGAGTTCAAAATAAAACTTCTTGCGTTGGCTATCCGGTTTATCGAGCAAATCATCGAAAAAATCCTCGATAACTACGAAGTCGACTGGTTCACGGTCAACTGGAAACGCAAGAAGTAATTGAGTTGGGGCGGTTAGCCGCCGCCCCTCTCTTCGTCATTTTACCACAAATCAGAACATGGAAAGTAAATTGAAAAATACGCGCGAAGAGCGAAGGATATCACAGAAAGGTCT
>DAOUFB010000013.1:0-6221 GCA_034430135.1 Flexilinea sp.
GGACAGCGGGGTCAGGCGTCCATCTTTACGGAATTCTTCAATCTGAGCTGTGGTCATAGCGCTGATTGTGTTCCTGACGATCAGCTGGTTCTGATAGTGAATACCTTCGCTCGATTCCGTCATCCAAAGAATCCGCAGGGGTTTCGCGCCTGCGTCCATGAGTTTTTTCATGCGCTCGGATTGGTTGAAGCTTTCGGTGTAGGCGGCGAGTTGCGCCGTAAGGATCGAAAAGTTATCATTCAGCTTTTCCGCTTCCAGCGTGTTATCGAGAATGTCTGCTTCGACCGCCGCCATGCAGCAAAGCGTCCCCATTGTTTTTCCTTCGGCGGCGCGGCTTTCGAGCGCTGCCAGATAGGTTTCGGCGATTTCACGGATACGCGATTCGCTCGTCACGGAACTGAAACCCAGGTTCACGCCTTCGGACAAAAGTTCGCCAAAGACGGACGGGCTCAGAACGCCAACCGGAAGCGCGATAATCAGATTGGGACGGTTAACGAGTTTCCAGAAGGCGCGAATCGCTTCCGCGATTTTATATTCCGCCGAAAACGATTCAAACGCCGGCTGAACGACGAGGTATCCATTTCCCCCGTTTGTCTCCGTGTAGATAGGTTTGAGCGTCTGAGTAACTCTCCGGCAGAACGCAGCCGCTGCGTTATGGTACATGCGGGTCACGCTCCATTGATTCATGCGCAGGGGAACAGCACGGTTGTCCAGCGTTCGGCGGCATGAAGCCGTTCCGCAGAGGACGCAGGGGTCGAGGACAATACCGGAAATGCGGTTGTCCGCAACTTGCTGCCGAAGCGTATTGAAGTCGATCTCGCGCAGACGCGGGAAACGCTGATAAAGGGTTTGACCGGCGTTTTCGAGGTTCTTGATCCGATCCGAAAGGTACATATCGCCAGCTTCAATCTGCTTAATCTTGTTGAGGCGGCGGATTTGATTGGGCGCATTATTGAACTTCGCGTTGAGGAATGCGCGGACGAGTTCTTTCGCGAGTTCGCTCCCGATGACGCGCGAACCGAGACAGAGGACGTTCATCCCGTCATGTTCCACGCCTTGGTGCGCGGAATAGATATCATGGCAGACGCAGGCGTAAATTCCCGGGATTTTCGCCGCAGCGAGGGAAACGCCAACGCCCGATCCACACATGAAAATTCCAAGGTCCGCTTCTCCGCGTAAGATTTTTTCCGCGCCCAACTGCGCGAAATCGGGAAAATCGGCGCTCGCGGTCGAATAGGTTCCGACATCGAGAATAGTCCAGCCCATGCTTTCAGCCGCTTGAACGACCGCCGTTTTTAGTTCGAAACCGGCATGGTCACAGGCGATAACGACAGTTTTACTCATTCGATTCTCCATTTTCTTTTTTTTCGGGGATTCCCCGATAACTTGCTCATCTACATTATACAAGACAACGCCGGATTCGGACGAAAAAAACGCAGTCTTGCCTGCGTACATTCTCACTGAGTTTAAACGAATTATGCTTGGAAAATGTCTTCTATCTGCTTGATGTGAAAAAGAAATTATGATCTGGATGAGACGTGATGGACTGGATCAAGTCAGGCTAATTCACAACGGTGCGTATTCGACGGTGTGACTGTCGTTTTCTTGGGATTTCGTTGGTTGAATTGGGATATAATCCAGACAAAACAGTTTTATGCGGCATACCGATTGGGAGGGGATTTAAGTTATGAAAAAGCAAAGTCGGGGGTTGTTTTTGATCTTGGTCGTCATCGGCAGCGCAATTTTATTGAGCGGCTGTCAGTCACGCGTTTCGGATTCGGGTATGACCCAAAAGTCTTTCGGTACGAATATCGACAATAAGATTTATACCCTGAATGTAACGATGCTCGGCGATCCGTCCTCTAATATTGAAACCCGGGGCGAAGCGGCTCAGCGTCAATACAGCGATATTTACGGCTATGGAAATATGCGCCTCTGGCAGGATGGAAAAGGACTCGTCCTCGTTCGGGTCAATTCGATATCGCCTTCCTTAAAGTACATTCAGCCCGGAACGGATATCGTTCTTAAGACGACTGACTTGAAAGTTATGGCGATTACCCAAGGGTATCAATTCACGGTGAAATGCCGCAGTGATTATGAACCTGTCGCATCCTTAAGGGACAACGAGCTGATTGGCAGTGATTATGATACCTATGAGCTCGACTTCTGCCGCATGGTTGACCCGAACATTGTCTTTAGTGAGTAATATGGCGCGAACGCTGGATAAAATTATCATTCGCGACCTGTTAGCGCGGGGACGGATTGGCGTGACCGAGAAGGAGCGCGCCCGTCCGCAGGATCTCCTGATTAACTTGACGCTTGAAACTGATCTTTCCTTCGCGGCTCGGAGCGATAACTATCTGGACAGCGTGGATTATAGCGAGCTGACGAAGCGGATTTTAGCGCATGTTGAAGCGTATGACGGCTTGACGGTGGAGCGCTTAGCTGAGGAGATCGCTGCAGTTTGCCTAAGGGAACGAAAGACGGTTTCAGTTACCGTTCGGCTCGAAAAAACGTCGGCGGTTCGGTTCGTGGCAGGGGTTGGCGTTGAAATAACCCGCTATCAGCCTTTAGAGCGTGAGGTTTTCGTTTGATTCGGACTGTGCGCGCTGGAATATTAGGTTTTACGGTTCTTGTTCTGGGCTTGGCGTTGAGCGGATGCGGCTTAATTCCGGATTCACTGCTGGTTTCGGGCGCGGCTGAACCGACGGCGAATCTTGCTGAGACGATGTATTGGCTGGTGGACGACGCACAGATGCGTATGTCCACACAAGTTATGTTTGAGGTCGATCGGCGGCTTGAAACGCTCGCTGCGGGCGGAGCGCCGATCAGCCTGACCGCGACGGAAGCTGCGCCGGTAAGCGCGGCTATCACGAAACCGGCTTTTACCGTGACTTCGGTCGCGGACGCAATTCGGACGAAGCAGGCGGCGGAGGCTCGCGGTATTTCACTTCCGTCTGCGGCGGCGGACTGCGAGAATAAAATGGATTTTATCGCGGACGTTACGATTCCGGATCATGCGATCGTTAGCGCTGGAAAGCCGTTTACGAAGACATGGCAGGTTCGCAACACGGGAACCTGCGACTGGACGGAGGCTTACGCGATCGTTTTTGAAATGGGCGATCCGATGTCCGCGGAGGAATGGACGCACCTTCCCAAAGGGACGGTGGTTAAACCGAACGAAACGATCGATTTGTCCGTGTATATGACTGCGCCGGAGAAACCGGGCGCCTATGCGGCGTATTGGAAACTCGAAGACGGAAACGGAAACCGCTTCGGAACCGGATCGGATTACACGAAATCTCTCTGGGTCAAAGTGGAGGTGAAATGAAACGACGCGTTCAAATTTTATCAGGAATGGGTCTTGTTTTGATGGTTTTCTTGGGGGGCTGTATCGCGAATCCGCCGAGCGAGCTGAGCGTTCAATCGACCGTGGATGCAGCGGTGGCGGCGAAGGAACTCCAAATGGAGACCAGGGCTGTGGAGGAGCGCGAAATCCTGCTGACGCAGGTTTCCGGCGAATTCAACGCACAATTGGAAACGCTTCGAATCGAGCTTCAGGCGGTCGGTAAATTGGATTCGTCGGGTCAGTCCGGCGTATTGGAACCGACTGTTTCGTTTTTAGTCGCAACCCCGACGCTTTCGATAGGCGGCGGAAGCTCGGGCTCGCCCATAAGCATGTCGATCCCCACGGTGGATCTTGCTCCTGCGCCGCAGGGCAGCTGCACCAATCGGTTCACGTTTCTTTCGGACGTGACGTTCCCGGATGGAACGATGACGATGCCGCGGACACGGTTTACCAAGACCTGGTACATTCAAAATTCGGGAAACTGCACGATGAATCGGCAGTATAAAATCGTTTTTATCAGCGGATCGCTCGTTTCAGAGGCGAAGGAATTTCCGCTCTTCACGTCGGATCGGATTTTGAAGCCGGGTGAATCCGCCCCAATTTCGATCCCGCTCGTCGCGCCGGAGGAGAAAGGAAAATATACGACTTCCTGGGGAATTAAGTCGCCTGACGGGACGGTTTACGGCGCCGGACCGAATGGGGTCGTTTGGCTGACATCCGTTTTTCAGGTTGGAAGCCAGTATAATTTTTATGAAAATTTAAGTGGTGCGATATGTTCCGATACGAATGGGCTTTTCTTCTGCGGAAGTTCGGATCGGAGCGGCGGGCGCGGTGTCGCTTACTATAACCCGTCGCCGACGATGGAGAGCAATTACGCCGGCAGTCAGTCGATTATTCTTGCGCCGCCCATGGTTGATGGCGGCATGACGCGCGTCGCCTTTGGTCCGCTGCGGGTTGCACGGGGAACCTGGCTTCGTTCGGCGGTTTCCTGTCCTCCGAACGCGCCGCTCTGTGACAACAACGTGACACTGTATGTCCAGCCGAGCGGCGGTGCAGAACAGTTCGTCGCCCAGAATCATGAAGTCAATGACGGTTTTGCTTCGGAATGGAACGTAAACTTGAGCGATTATGGGTACCACGATCAAGATATTACGATTATTTTTGAAGTCAAGGCGAATGGGGGCGTTACTTCGGACGATACGATTATTTTCATGAATCCGCGTCTGACGGATATCGCGCCGCGATAGGATCCATGAACTTCTGCGTTCGTTTCCCAGCCGTTTTGCGACTTGTTCTGCGATTTGCGATCGCTTTGTTAGTTGCGTTTTGCTTCATTGGAGTTGGACGAGCGCGTGCGCAGAAAGTGAATACCGTTTCGGCGTATGACTTGATTTCGTTGATCAATGGGCAGCGGGCTGGATACGGTCTGGGAGCGTTGGCGGTTGATCAGGCGTTGATGAACTGTGCACAGAGCACGGCTCAGACGATGGCGAATTATTCGATGATGTGGCATATTGGCGACGTATCCGGACGCGTTTCTCAGTTTGGGTACAACAACGGCGGAAAAGCCTACGCGACCGAAAATTTTGCGACGGGTCCGTCAACGATCGATCAAATTTCCTCTATTTGGGCAGATGCGACCCACCAGATCGCGTCCAGCAATGGGAAGTATTGCCATATTGGCGCGGGCGTTGCCGAAGCGAACGGAGTTACCTACTACGTCATTCAAGCCGCATACCCTGCGACGGGGCAGGGATGCGGCTATTCTGGTTCCGCGTCGTCTTCTGGGAGTTCGGCGGGCGGAACTTCGGGCGGTTCCTCTTCTGGTAACGCTTTGCCGGTGTTCGATATGTCACAGGTCATTGCCAGCATCAAAATTGCTGAGCCGGACGCGGACGGGAAAGTCTATCATATTGTTCAAAATGGGCAAAGCTTATGGAGCATTGCGTCGGCATACGGGGTCAAAATCGAAGATGTCGCTGCGTGGAACAATATTCATGACGTGTCGGCGATTTCTCTGAATCAGAAACTTCTCATTCCAAGCGCAGAGATGATCGCGAATAACACGAGACCAACGACCGAACCGACGCTTTTGGCGACGATGAGCGCGGACGGTAAATTCCGCCATGAGATTACCGCCGGTCAAACGCTTTGGTCGATTTCGGAAATGTGGGGCGCGGATTTTGCCGAATTGATGCGTATTAATGGACTGACGGAAGATACGGCGCTGGGCGTGGGCTGGAAATTATTTATTCCGGTAACTCCGACCGCGACCTCTGCGCCAACGATGACGCCGCTTCCAACGCTTGTTCCGACCCAGACGGAAACGGCGATCGCCGCAACGCCGACATTAGCCGCAGCCCAGGAAACAGCCAATTCTCCTAAACGTGAGACGCACTTGCCGCGGACATCCATGCGGACTTTCCTGATTTTGGGTATTGTGTTCTCGATTTTGGTCGGATCCGGGATGATTATTTACTCTGTCATGCGCGGTAAATAAGATGAATTGGCAGCTCTTTGGTCCGACACCGACGCTCTCGATTCCGACGTTCACGGTGACGCCGACGCCTTATCTTGTCGTGACCAAAGCTGAGATCATCAGCTGGGTGAACAGTCTGCGTTCGGATCTGGGCTATCGCGGTTTAAAAGAGGATCCATTCCTGAACGCGAGCGCGCAGGACGCGGCGCAGATAATGGCGGATGGCTTGCCGGGTCACGCTGGAAGCGTTCGTGAGCGGATCCCGTTGTACGGATATAACAACGGCTACGAAGTTTTCGCGACCGAGAATTACGTAACTGGTCCGATGACGATGGATGAAATCGCGGCTGTTTGGGCGGATTTTGAGCATCAGCGTATCGTCGAGAACTATCT
>DAOUFB010000014.1:0-3770 GCA_034430135.1 Flexilinea sp.
GGAATTATATGGTTTTTTTATTTCCTGTCAAGTGAATCGTTTTTTTCGTGACTTTTTCGTTTCCGAGTTTTTCACCCGTCTACGTCCAGTCTTTCGTCTCACTTCGACCCCATATTCACCTTTCAATGTGCGCCCTGTTCAGCGGGCAACGAGAGGAAATTATAGGCGTTCCTTTTCACCTGTCAAGCGCTTCCCCTTTTTCTTATGACTTCTTCCTGAAATTTGCTTTTTTCTGAGGAATGCCTCGCCAATCATGAATCTTTTGACGGTAATGTTTCGTCTATAATGATAGTTATTGAGAAAACGAGATTTTGAAAGGAAAAACCATGAGCAAAACACCCGAATTTGAAGAAATTGACTTGGAAGCTGAAGACTACGAGGAAGAAGAACTCAAACCCCTAACCCCCGCGGAAAAGGAAAAGACGATCGCGCGGCTTAAAGCCATGACCGAGCTTTATGAGCGTTGCGAAGCCGACGTCAAGAAGCTTGAGGCGTTGATCGACGAACTGCCTGTTATGTTCCAGCGTGAGAAAGAACTCATGGACTACTACTATTCCGACTGGCGTCAGGACTATGATCACGCCGATGAGCTGCCTGCGGGAGAGTACCTGGGAATTACCAGCGAGGACACGATTTGGAACACGATGGTCGGAGAGCATCAGAGCGCACTGCAAATCCTGAAATTGCTGATCAACCATATCGCACCGTCAGAAGACTAACCCAGACTGAAATCGTTTTCCCTTTTTCCCCGTACAAACGGGTAAAATTAGACTACATAAGTTGGGAAAACGATTTTACGTTTTAATAGGAGGTTCAGTTATGCAATTCGGCATGATTCTCACGTTGTTTTTCGCGGTTATCGCGGTCATTTTCGCCGTCCAGAATACAGCTACGGCGCGCCTCAATTTTTTTATCTGGTATTTCGACTTGCCGCTCGCGATCCTAATGATCCTCGCGCTGACGATCGGCGCGCTTTTCGCCGCGGTTTTCACGCTTCCGGGTTGGCTCCGCTGGAAGAAGTCCGATCGCGCGCATAAGAAAGAACTCAGCGGACTCGAGGATAGCCTGTCCAAATACCGCGCGGACTTGATTGACACCCAAAACAAAAATAAAGACCTTCGCCAGAAGATTTTCGAACTCGAAGAAGCCAAAGATCACCTCGAAAGCGCTCAGGTCAACGCTAACCGCGAAATTCAAGACATGACGGAAGCGATTAGCAAGGCGCAGCTCACTGCCGCCGAAGCTGATCAGGCGCGTAAGGAAGCGATTGAAGCCCGAAACGAACTGGACAGCGCGCTGAAAATGATGGAAGAGAAAATGAAATTCAGCGAAGAGAAGGCAGAAATCATGCGTCAGGCGATGGAGTCACAGACGGTCAGCGTCGTTCCAGTCGAGGAATCCGCTCCGATCGAACCGCATTCCGATCTCACGTTTGAGCCGACGCCGATGATCCCGACCGAAACGGACGACGACGCGGACGCGCCGGTCGATTCCAAAACGGACAGTTCTTCCGAGAAAGAAGAAAAGGAATCACCGAAAAAGCATTTCGGTCTCTGGTAACCCAGCGCACAAAGTCAGGACGCAGCCCGCAACAAAATCGGGCTGCTTTTTTTCGTTCTTAAGGAGAATGGGAGAAGATGAAAATCGCCGTTTCAGGTCTGGTCAACATTGAAACATCCGTCAAAGTCCGCGGTTTTCCAATCGCATATTACCCAATTGATTATGCTTTTTTCGGGGTCAAGTCGGTCGTTTCCGGCGTCGCCCTCAACATAGCGAAGTCGCTCGCCGTTTTAGGAAACGAGCCGACCCTGATTTCTTTTCTCGGAAACGATCCCGAGGGGTCACGGATTTTAGCGGAACTGAACGCGAATGGGCTGTCCACGGAAGGTATTTTTCCGCGGCTATCCGAGACGCCGACCTCGGTCGTGCTTTATGAAAGCTCCGGTCGGCGCCAGATATACTGCGACTTAAAAGACATTCAGGATCAAACGCTCGCCTTTCACGACGCAGCTCCCATGCTCAGGGATTGCGAATGGGTCGTACTCTGCAACGTTAATTTCAATCGAACGCTTCTCCGCGAGATTAAAGCCGCCGGGAAGCGAATCGCGACCGATGTCCACGTTATTAGCGATATTGACGACGCCTATAACCGCGATTTCATGGAACACGCCGACCTGCTATTCCTGAGCGGCGAAAATATCATTGGCGAGCCGGAAACGTTTCTTCTTCACCTGAAAGACCGCTATCCCTCTTCGATCATCGCTATCGGACGAGGCGAACATGGCTCGCTCCTCTACGACCGAAAGCGGGACGAGATGACAGGGTTCAGCGCCGCGAAAGTCGGTCCGGTCGTCAACACGATCGGCGCAGGCGACGCACTTTTCTCTTCTTTCCTGAATTACGCCATGCGCGGGTACAGTCCAATCGAAGCCATGATCCGAGCCGAGACGTTCGCCGCGCTGAAAATCCGCTTTACCGGTGCATCGGTCGGTTTTCCAACCCCGTCCGAAGTCGAAAACGCGGTCGCTTCTTCTGCAATTCAGGTCGAGCGGATCCATTGATGCAGCGAAACATCATTATAGGTTATAAAGTCGCTTCCTCTGCAATTCAGATCGAGCGGATCCATTGACGCAGCTAAACATCATTTAGGTTATACAGTCACTTCCATCACGATTCAGCTCGAACGGATCCGTTAGTTCAGAGCGTCCGTTTCGGTCGGTATTGAACCGCTTCGGCGACGTTCTCGGGCTGAATCGTTTCCGACCCAGCCAGGTCCGCGATCGTCCGTGCCAGCTTCAAAAGCCGATGAAACGCACGCGCGGACAGTTCGAAGCGTTCCATCGCCCGCTTCATCAGCGCCTGACCCGCCGCGTCCAGCGCACAGAACTTCCGAATCTCCGCCGGACGCATTTCCGCATTACTCATAATCGGCAGCCCGCGGTAACGCACCCGCTGGCGTTCGCGCGCCGCTTCAACCCGAAGGCGTATTTTCTCCGACGGTTCGCTCAACCCCTGTCCGGTCAGCTTCTGAAAATCGACGCGCGGGACGTCAATATGCAAGTCGATCCGATCGAGCATCGGTCCCGAGATCCGCTTCTGATATTTCGCGATCGTCATCTGGGAGCAGGTGCATGCCGTGACGGGGTCGCCATAATAGCCGCAGGGACAAGGGTTCATCGCAGCCACCAGCATGAAATTCGCCGGATAAGTCACCGACCCGGACGCACGCGAAATCGTCACGGTCTTATCTTCCAACGGCTGGCGCAGGACTTCTAAAACGCGCTGACCGAACTCCGGAAACTCATCTAAAAAAAGAACGCCGCGATGCGCCATGGATATTTCGCCGGGGCGAGGCGGATTTCCACCGCCTACGAGCCCAATGTTGGAAATAGTATGATGCGGCGAACGGAACGGACGCGAACGGACCAGCGGCTGGTCAGACGGGAGGAGATCCGCGATCGAATAAACGCGCGTCACGTCGAGCGCTTCCTCAATCGTCATCTTCGGCAGGATCGAGGGCAGCGCCCGCGCCATCAGCGTTTTCCCGGATCCGGGCGACCCGCTGAGCAGGATGTTATGTCCCCCTGCCGCGGCAATTTCGAGCGCACGGCGCGCGCCTTCCTGTCCTTTGATTTCCGCGAAGTCGGTTACAGCAACAGGAATGACCTCGCCAAGTTCAGGCGCGGGCTGAGGCGCAATAACGGTATCGCCTATCAGATATGAATAGAGAACGGATAACGAGGAAACCGGAATAACGGTAATTCCGGGAA
>DAOUFB010000015.1:0-5777 GCA_034430135.1 Flexilinea sp.
CTCCACGGCGAACGGGAATCGATTCAAATTCACGTTCCGGCGCAGAAATGGGTCAATCAGGCAGCGGGTACGCTCGAAGACCCGAGCCATGCGAAATACGACCTGCGCGGTGCGCAGCCGATCACGGGCATGGTTATCGATGACGTTTATCAGGGGATGACGCCGGAAAAGCCAATGACGCTGACGTTTGGGGCGATTGGGAAACGACTGACCGTCGAAGCGGACAACGCGTTCACCCACAGCGTCATCTACTCGCCGGAAGGAGCGTCTTTCATTTGTCTGGAAAACTGGACCTGCTCTCACGACGTGCATAATCTATATGCGGACGGGAAGCAGGAAACTGCGCATCTTCTGATCCTCGCTCCCGGTGAAGCTTTCAGCGGCTCCGTCCGCTACTCGGTCGATTCTGTTCAGTAAACAAAGCGCAAGCAGATTCGAATGAAACACAAACGCCCGAAGAACTTCGGGCGTTTGTTATGATCACAATAAAGTGGGATGACGAACGTGTCATCCGGTTGGATTTAGTCTTCGAAACGATAGTTTCCGAAGAAACTCGCCAGCGCGGCGAATCCGATTAAGATTACGACAGTCATAATTTCTCTCCTCTTTCTTGTTGCCGTATTGCGCTCTTTGCGCCCATATATTTTAGACGGTTTTGGAGAAAAATATGACATTTGTCTTAAACATATGACATTTGTCATGTGACATCTAACTAGCCGGTAACTTGCCGATAGCGCGTTACTCGAAAAGACAGCGGCAAAAAACCGCTGTCTTTTATCATTTTTTACCAATCACTTTCTATGAAGGACAACCTGCCCTTTATTTTTTTCTCCATCGCTATCGCAAGTGTCATATACCACGTTATCAGATGAGTTTTCTCACACTTACAGATTAACATCATGCAATAATAGGTATAACTATCACTTGACAGTTATTTAGACGATCTGTTCCAATCGTTAGGAAGAGGTATCTAAGATTTGGTTCTGGAGAACAAAATGAACAGACATACGTATTTGTTATTTGTTGTTTTCATTCTTCTCATAACTCAAATAAATGTTTTCGCTCAGACAGATCAGGTTGCGCTTAATACCAGTGTTACAGATGGAAGTTCGTTTTTTAATGTTAGACTTCGGTCAGACTCATGGGATAGTTCGGTAGTCCAAGGTCCGACCACATGGGGGTCCTATTCGTACGTAAACTATACTCATCCAAACATTTGGTTGTATATTGAAGGTTGGGATCTTGATTAACAATATTTGCAATTAAGTTGTGACGCTTAAAAATTATTAATCTTAGATACTTCCTTATATAAAAAGGACTTTATTATGAAAAGACACAACCTGATACAACTATATTCGTTGCTGATGATTGGAATCACATTTTTCAGCGGGATTGAAAGAGCTATCGCCGTAGACATTACCGAAACACGAATCGACGCAGCGGATCGATTCGAAATAAACCTGGAAAACCCTGAAATTAGCCCCGAGGAAATTCGGTTTTCGCTGACCCTGTCCGGAAACGGAGACGAGACGGAAGCGGATTGCGTCGAGACGTATCTGGACGGCGTACGGGAAGGAAACGCGGACGCGCCCCTCTGCGCCGTGGTTCGGCAGGAGTTCTCATTCTTCAACGGCGTCATCCCTGCCGACGCGGAAATCATCAAAATAACCTTGGCATTCGACGATTTCAGTTCGCTGAAATTCTATCCCTCCGGCGACAGGGCGAATCAACCCGAACCATTTTGGACGAAGGGTGGATACAAGTTAAAAATCAATTTTTATAATCCGGATAACATGGATTTTGACGAAAATGGAAATGAAATCACCGATACCGATATCCTGCGTGGATATGCGACGGCGGATAGGCTGGGGATATATCTCGCTGGTTTCGCTTATGGAATTCATCAAATTGCGTTCGGAATCAACTATCGGATCGACTACCTTAGCCCGTTCCTATCCGCGCCGCCGATTAAGTCCGCCGATGACGATTACTTCCATGGACTTGGCGGCACTGCGGTCGTCGACCGAATCCCCGCCGGCTCCGGCGGTCCGACCATCGCCGACTTGGTCGAGTCTGGCGAGACGGACATCATCGAGAACCTTCCGGACAACCCCGTCCTCGATGCCTTAGTCGTTTATACGTACAACGACAGCCGCTTTCGCAACGGTTACAGCTATTCCGGCATAGAAACGAATCTGCTGCGAATCGACCTCGCGCTGTCCGCGCCAAACGTCATCATTACCTATCGAACCAAAGAAGGCGGAATCGGAAACTGGATTGGGTCAATCTGGAATGACTGCACCGTTCAATATAACCTGCTTTCAGATTAATAGTTGTTCGTTCTCTCCAACACTTAAACAGCGAAAGCTGACGGAAACGCCTGACCGTCAGCTTCCGAAAGCACGGTAAATCGAATGAATCAGCCTTTGACCGCTCCGGAAGTAACCCCCGCAACGATGTACTTCTGAAGGAAAACGAAGAGGATCAAAATCGGCAGCATTGCCAGCAGCAGCGCCGCCATGACCAGCCCGATATCGGTCGAATACGTTCCGTAGAATGCCTGCGTCGCGATTGGAAGCGTATAAAGCTCCTTCCGTCCAAGAACCAGACTCGGCAGGAGATAGTCATTCCAAAACGCCATTGCGTCAATAATCGCAACGGTCGCGACGGTCGGTTTCAGAAGCGGGAAAACGATCCACCAGAACGTTTGCCATCGCGTGCAGCCGTCGATTTCCGCCGCTTCCTCCAGCCCAAGCGGGATGTTGGTTCGAATCGCCTTATCGAACATGAACGTCGCCATGGAGACGGAAAAACCGATATGCATCAGGATCAGGGTCACACGATGATTCAGGACATTAAAAATACCGCCGTAAACGGAAACAATCGGAACCATCAGAACCTGAAATGGGATGACCATCGAGGCAATCATCAGAGAGAAAAGGATCGTCGTCGCTTTCCAATGATTACGAGAGATCACGAACGCCGCCATCGCCGAGACGAGAATCGTCAGGATCGTTGCGCTAATCGTAATAATCAGCGAATTCCCGAAAACACGCCAGAAATTCATCTTCCGCATCGCTTCCGGAAAGTTCTGGAACGTAAAACCGTGTTTCCCGATAATCGCCAACGGGTCAGAGTTAATATCCCCCTTCATCTTGAAAACGTTGATGACAACCAGGACGAACGGGGAGATAAACATGAGAAAAACAAGAATCAGGAGCGCGATCTTGAGCGCATTTGAAATTCTCCGGACTCTTAAGGCATTATCACTATCGGCTCTCATGCCTGCACCTCGCCTTTCTTTCCGATCTGAACCTGCGTAATCCCCACGATTGCGCAGATAGCGAACAGGATCAGCGCTTCCGCCTGACCCAAACCGTAATTCTTGTAAACGAACGCCTGATTATACACGTGCATCGCCGCCATGACCGAAGAGTTAAACGGTTCGCCCTTCGTCAACGACAGGTTCACATCGTACACAACGAACGTCCGCGTAATACTCAGGAAAAGGCATTGGACGAAAGACGCGCGCATCAGCGGAATCGTAACGTTGCGCATCGCCTGCCATGGGGTGCAGCCGTCAATCATCGCCGCTTCCTTCAAATCCGCCGCGACGCCCATAAAACCGGCGACGTAAATCAACATCATATAACCGGCATATTGCCAGGTTGAAACCAGAATCAAGGCGAACATCGCGCCGTTCGTGGTAGATAAGAGCGAGGGCGCGGTACCTCCCGCGACCGCTTGCGCCAGTGCGACGAACGCACGGTTGAAAACGAATTTCCAAACATAACCGAGAACGATGCCGCCTATTAAGTTCGGGACGAAAAACCCGGCGCGGAAGAAATTTTGACCCCGAATCCCGGTCGTGACCATATAAGCCAAAAGGAAGGCAACGACATTGATCAGGATGACCGAGAAGAAGGAATAAACCACGGTTCTGCTAAGCGCCTGCCAATAGGCTGTATCCTGAAATGCAGCGATATAGTTTTCCAAACCAACGAAAGGCTTGACCTTCGAGATGCCATCCCAGCTCGTGAACGTCAGGTACAAGCCATAGACAAAGGGCACAATAACCGTTCCGGTAAAGAGAATCGCGACAGGTCCGGCGAAGATCAAGAACTGCTTTGTCTTGTAAGCCATCGTATTACGTTTCATAACGAACCCTCACATATTGGGAAACAGGCGCCGCCCGAATTCGGCGGCGCCTGTTTTTATTTTAAAGCGATTTTTTATTCAGCGCTTGAGGTTTTTACGCTCTTCCAGTAATCCTGGATTTCATCCGCAAAACTCTGACGATCGGTTTGATCGGCGAGGTACTTCTGGAAAAACGCACCAACGACAGCGTAGTGGTCATCTGGAAGATAGTTATAATTCGCGACGAGCTTATCCTCATCTGTATATTTCTTGACCGATTTTCCGAGCGGATCGGAAACAGAAAGCGTAATATTCGAATACGCCGGAACGAGCGCGCAATCATTAACGACGAAGCTTTGACCCGCTGCGTCATAAACGAGCCAGTTCAGGAAGTCCTTCGCGGCTTGCCGCTGTGCGTCAGAAATCGTATCTGATGAGTCGATGAAGAAATACTTCGACCCGCCGCCAACCAGCTTCGTATTGTAATCATCATCAGAATTCTGAGGCACGGGCATCATGCCCATGTTTACCGAATATTCATAGGCATTGATAACCGACCAGTCCCAGTTTCCGCCGAACATGAACGCGATTTCCCCTTCGGCAAGTTTCTGCTCGGTGACTTCGCGCTCCGCCGAAATTGCGGAAGCCTTGGCATAGTTGTTATCCTTGAGAACGTCAAAAGTATTCATCAAGGAAGTAAAGCGCGGATCGCTATTCAAATCAACGGATCCGGCAATCAAATCCTGAATAAAACCGGAAGGATCATCCTGTTCTTCATAAACCTGAGCGAGATAGTGCGCCGCCAGTGACCAGTCTTCCTTCATAACGCCCGTTGGAGAATCCATCCCGCCAGCTTTCAATTGCTCAATTAACTTAACGAAATCGTCCATCGTCGCAACCGACGCCGGATCAAACTCTTCGCCGGTTATCTTCGTAATAGCGTCCGCGTTGTAAATAACGCCCCGTGCTTCAATACAGAACGGGAAGCCGTAAACCTTCCCATCGACGCCGATTTCCTGCGTTGTATCATTGACCCATTCCTGATCCGACAGGTCAATCGCATGATCCGCCGCTAACGAGTAAATGTCCTTCGCGTCTACCATCGAAATCGTATACGGGTCATTAGAGGCATACTTGGTTGCGAGATGCTGTGCAACGGTATCGCTCGAATAATAAACTTCTACGTTTACGCCTTTCTCCTTTGAATACTTCTCTGCCATCTCCTCCATCTGGCTCTGAATCTCCATTTTCGAGTTGAAAACAGTAATCGAAACCGGAGCCGCTTCGCCATCCGATGAAGTTGAAGGTGCGGAAGGTTCTTTCGGACCGCAGCCAATCAAGGCAACCGCCGCAATTATTACAACAATCAAAACGCTGATAAACTTTTTCATATTTCACCCCTTTGATGATAACTGAGCTTCTATTGTTACCCGTCCGCAGGTAACCTACCGTACGACTTAAAGTTACCACCTCATGGAGGTCGTGTCAATACAAACTTAGCCGGTTTGCGCGGGATTCAGTAGTTTCATCATGGCATTATTTAAAACAATAAACGCGAATCGACATTCATCAGTCCGCGTTCATCTTCAATATCTCAAGTTAAACAAAAAAGAGTGGGTTGGCAATTTCCTACTCTCCCA
>DAOUFB010000016.1:0-3530 GCA_034430135.1 Flexilinea sp.
GACCGCGGTTCAGCGCGATCGCAACCGCTGCAACAGTCAGCAGAAATAAAAACGGGAAATCCCACGTATTCATGAAAAGACTGCCGCCGATCACGAGCGCGCCAATCCAAAACTCATGCCGTTGAATGAGCCGTCCCCATGCCCGAATTGCGCTGTGGACGGTTATCCGAGCCCAATCCAACCGCGCCTCGTTCGAAGCCGCGCGGAACAGCGTCCAGCCCGCCGCAATCGCCAGCAAAACAAACGGGATTGCGATAACATGCGGATGAAGATCGCCGAGATAAAACGAGAAAAACGGAAATTCGTCAATAACCTCGTGAGATGTTCCGTCAAGACCTATATCCGAAAGGACGCGGCTCGCGCGCCACCACCATATACCCGGGCGCGCGGTCGGATCGATCGACGCCGATAAACGCGGCGCGTCGACAAGCTCTTTCAGCCCAAGCCATGACCAGAAACCGCTCGTCCCCTCTGCTGTCCATCCGATATGAAGCGAATGCAGACTTTCAAAAAGCCCTTCAAGGTTTCCCAGGATCAAAACGAAAACCGGCGCAGACAGAGCCCCGCCGAAAACACGAACACGATCCTGCCGATGACCCGCGCGCTGATTGAGCCATTCATTGACCAGCTCGAACGCCCCCGCTGAAGCCATACCAAAAACAGTCGCCAGCATGAGATTAAAGCCAACCTCTGAAGGAACGCGCGAAAGCTGAACCAGCAGCGCCGTGATCAGATAACCGAAATAGTAGTACGAAATCGAATAGCCGCTAAGCCAGCCATCCGCGGGCGGTAACGTATCCGAACGCAGAATGGAATTGATAAACATCATCTCCATCGGCTTCTCCGTTCCGGCTATATCTGGATTCGTCCCGCGTATCAGAACGACGATTAAGAAGCCAATCCCGAAAATCAGCTCACGAAGCAAAATTGATCGTTGACTACGCGAAATCTCAGAAATAAACTGCTTTTTATTACCGTGTAATACCCAAATTGAAACCAGCGCGACGATCAAAACTGCAACAAGGACACCCGCACCCGAATTGGGAATCAGACCCAATACGCCTAAGATCCAGAACGTAAAACCGACGAGAATTAGCGCGAACGGTCGATAAAATGCCCAACCCCCGCCGAGCCAACCGCCAAAAAAGCGAAACGCGATCGGCGACGCGGCGATCGTTACCCCGATCAGCGCCGCCAGCCATGCTAAGATTTCAATCATGCTTCACCTCATAAATAACCGTCTCATGATCGCGGAATACTTCGAACCAGTCCTCGCCATCGCCTGCCTCGAACTTTTCAAGTCCAGCCCCCGGATACAGACCGCGTTCGAGCTGCCCAACCACAATATAGTGAACGCCGTATTTCACCAAAAATGCGTTCGCCGCGCTTCGGTCATCCGTCTCATAGAAAGCCTTGACATCGCCGACACGCTCCCAAACCGCCTCATGCATCATCGTGCGCTGCTGACGCTGATGATAATTCCAGCCGATGACCGACGGGAGTCCCGTATAAACCGTCATGCGGTTACCCCATTTATACTCGGTCGCGTGTCCCTCGACGATGGTCGGCGACCCCACGACGGTATCTTGAAGAAAACGGATCGCGTTCGCATCCTGTTTGAGATCCATCTCGAAACCGTCCTGCGAATACGCCGCGTAATCCATGTATGTCATGCCGTCGAGGCTGTGCGGAGCATTCCGTGCGATGCGGTCCGTAATTTTATCGGCGGACGCCGTAATCGTAAAAAGAACGCCCCCGCTTAGAAGGATCAAAAGCCCAACCGTCCAAAGCGTCTTCACCGACGAATCGGAGCCGTCAGAGGTTTTCGCCCGCATTTCAAAATTCAGAAGCGCCTGCGCCAGCCCAATCGAACCGCCAATACTCATGAGGATCCAAGCCTGATTATAAAGCTTGAAAACCATGTTCATGCGTCCGATATCGCCAGCCAGCGCGGTAAATTCGACAAAAAGCGTGATAAAGAAAGCGGTTCCGAGAAAGAAGAAAACGAGCCGCTTAAGAACGGACGTGTTCGGGCGGAGCATGAGGAACAGCGTCCAAATCATGAGCGGCAGTGTGATAACCCCGACTGCGACGCCGGTCGCCGCGAAAAAAACGAGAACGAGGACAAACAGGAGACTCATCACGTAGAACGCCGATCGAATTTTCGGGAAGAAGCGCCGGAACGAGGAAAGTTTCACGCCGCGAAGCCAATCCGCTGTTTCAAAAACGTACCAGGTCACGATTGCGAACAGGAAGATACCCCAATGCATTAAGTACGAGCCCATCGGCGTTCGTTCGCCGCTCCAAAGGTTAATCGCTGATTCGCGCGTATTCGTCAAAAAGTAAGGATAAAAAAGCCCAATCGCGGTCAGCGCAGTCAGTCCGGTCGAAAAGATGAAAACGCCCGCCTTTCGCGCCATAACTCGCGCGCCGCTCGGATTCGCACCCCAGTTGACCAGCCCAAGCGCAACAGCAGCCACACCCAAATAGGTGGGAAAGTCCCAGGTGTTCGTCGGAACCAACGATCCAAGGATGACCCCGCCTCCGATAAGCGTCGCGACCCAACGGATGAAACGCGTCTTTCGCGGCTCCAACGAAAACTGTGCCAGACTCACGAGCCACGCCAACACCAACGCCGTCATCGGCAGCGCGAATAAATGCGCATGGGGGTCGCCATAGAGAAAAGTAAAATACGGAAATTCGGTAATCGGTTCGCCGGGAATCGCCCGACTCGGGATCCAATACCAGTCTCCCGGGTAGAGATGGAAACGTTGCCCGCGAAAAAGCTGAAAAATTCCCAGAAAAAAAGCTTTAACCGATGAGGACGCCGCGTCGGTTGCGGGCGAGACTTGCGCGCCCAATTCGATGAGTTCTTTCCCGAGGATGCCGAAAGTGCCTAAGTTTCCAATCAGCTGAACCATGAAAACCGAAAGCAGCCCCGCCTTCGTGGAAGTTCCTTCGCTTTCGTTCGGACGGAAAGCACCGAAAACCGTCGAGCCGATCTCGTAGACAGAAGCGCCTAAGAACGCGAACCAGCTCGGCAAAATCAAGTTATATGCGATCGACGGGATCACGCCCAAGGTCTTCGTCAGTAATCCGCTGACAAAGAATCCATAATAGTAATAATTCAGCGTTCCTCCGCTGAACCATGGGTCATAGGGCGGAAGAATCGAACTTTTAATAACGGCATTGAAGTAAGAAAAGTCCATCGGTTTTTCGCCGCCCTTGTATGGGTGCCAGAGATCCGGATTCCCCAGCCGAATGAAAAGAAAAAAAAGGAAAAGCCCCGCGAAAACGAGTTCCGTTGCCTGAATTTGGCGCCGATTCGCCCGCAATTCATCAAGAATAACTTTGGGTGAACGCAGGAAAAGAACACCATTCAGGAGGATCCATCCGATTAGCGCAACCTGAATCGTCCGGACGGAGAACGCCGCGCCACACTGAACCGCGATCCAAACCGTCAGGCTCAGCGTCAACAACCCGAAGAATCGGCTGCTGCCCCAACCCTTATCCCGTAAACCGGCGAAGAT
>DAOUFB010000017.1:0-19139 GCA_034430135.1 Flexilinea sp.
GTAGCGTAGCGGAGTGGGGGAGTCATGGACATCTCGATACGATAAAAATATTCACGTCTCTTTCCCGCGCAAAAAGCGTTTGGGGACACCCTCTTTTTGATCCAGCGCGACGGATTATAACCAGAAGCTGAATAAATAACGCAGCCGGTCGAATTGAATTGGGTTCAAGGTCTCGAACCACGCCTGATCCCCATTTAAAGAAAGCGCTAACGCGATGAGGACGGAAACCCATGCCGCAGCGGCAAGCCAGCGATCCGGATTCGCGCTCACGCCATTCCGCCAGACGAACCATCCGCAGACTGCGACGAGTCCCACGATCCAGGCGAAGTCCAGCGTGTAGCGAAATAGGATGGCGACAAAGGAAACGGTCAGCAATAGTGCAGCGGCGGAGAGGACCGCGCCGAATACAAAGGGGAGAATCTTTTTTTCAGCAGCTCGTTTTCGATTAAGTATGAGCGCGAAAACGCCCCATGCAAACGGAAATGTGAAAACGCCAGCCATGGACATTTCATGCGCAATATAGCCATGATAGGGGAGCGTTCCGAGCGGTGCGAGCGAAATATAAGGGAATTGCGCAGAGAGCGTAAACGGGTGGAAGAGGCAGGCGAGAGCAGCAATGAAAACCGCACCGGGCGCGGTTGTTATCTTTCCGAGCGATGCGTTCGGAAGCGAGAGTTGATAACTGAAGCCGAATTCGAAAATTGACCCGAATCGGAGTTGATTGTACCGCATTAACAGCAGCGCAACGATCAGGACAGGCAAGGCGTAGCTTAGCGCGGATACGCAATATGCCCGAATCGCTTTCCGTTGAGGGCGAATCATCGGTATCAGAGCTGGAGCCCAAAGAAATACCAGCGCCATAGTCGGACGGCAGCCGACCGCAAGCGCGCTGAACCCGCCGGCGAGTAATGAACCGATTGCGATCCGAATCAATGTCCAGTGGGAGAGAGCTTGATCGTTCCGCAGCGTCAGAACGGTTCGCAGGGTGAGTAAAACCCCCCAGATGGCGAATGCGATCCCGCTTAGAGTTGACAGTTCGTAAATCAGGGAGCGGCGAAGCGCCCATGGAACGCTTGAAACGGCGATGACACCGAGGATCGCGAAAATGAGTGCGCCGAAGGGTGCTTCCGGGAAAAAGCTCGTCACGATCGTACGCGTCAACGCGAAGAGTCCGGCTACGGCGGCGAGCGCGAACATGAGCGCGGCGAAAATGATCGGGAGATTTTCCCCGGTCAGGAGCTTGAACGGCAGAAGCGTCAGGATGATCGGGACTGCGCCGAAATAAGCGTAGTAGCGCCCTTGATAGTAGGCACGATCCCATTGATATTGGACATGGTAATGATCCCGGTAGCTGACGTCATAGGGGCGTTCGGCGCTTTGAATGGAATTGTCCGGACGATCGGGGAGGTATAGCTGACGGGCGATAAGCGCGTCGGTGAGTTGGCGTGCGATCGGGTAGGTTGGGTGTGCGGTTTCGCCAATTTCATTCAGTTGGCGCAATATTTTTTTTGCGCCAACGTTCCAGTCCACCCGCCCGCTAAATGTTGAAAGCGCGGTCCAGCCGAGATAAAGCGCGATGAGCCCGAACGTCAGCGCAAGCACGGTGTTTTGGAAGCGGCTGCGCGGGTGAATGGGCTGCTTGTAGGCGGGCGTTCCCGGGATAAATAAAAGGATAGCGAAAAGGAAAAGCGAAAGAATCGATAAACGCGGAAAGGATAGATTGAGCGGAATTTGGACGTTCAAGTAAATCCGATTCAGTTCGAAATCAAAGTCGTCTGATCCTGTAACGTCAGGAAAGAGGATCGTCATGCGGTTGCTCTTCCCAACGGTTCGGACGGGAATCCGGAGCGAGCGCGGGATGTCCGGCGTCAGCTCAAGTTCATAGCCATGATCGGCAAATTCAAATGCTTCATCATTAATTCGGAGCTCGACACGTGTCGTCGGCGGGTCGGCTTTAAATTCGAGCTGTAGGTTACGGATTGCGACTGGCTCGAAATAAAGTTCGAGGCGATATGTCTGTGAAAAAAGTTGATAGGTCGTATAACGCTGGGATTCGCGGTTGAAGTAGAAGCCATAGGGGCTGAAGTTATGGCGCTCCAGGACGGCTGGTTTATAGCGCGGAAAAGCGATCATTTCGTAATGGCGCAGGTTGAAAACGAATAATTCGAGCAGGAACGCGGCGCTCAATGCGATGAGCGCGCAGCGCAGCCCATGCGCGGGGAGGTTTTGACTGAGCGGCTGACCCGAGCGGCGGCGGTGAATGAATATCCTCAGGAGCGCGTAAAGCGCGGTACCGAGAAATGCGCCGGCGATGAAAAATTTGAGCGATGCGGCACCGGGGAAAAGGAAAAAGTAGCGGAGTGTCGGACGGCTTAAGCGGTAAATCGTTTCAAATACGGCGATGCCGAGAAAGTTCAGCGCAGTATTGATCGCGGTGTGGAGCATGGTTTTTCGGCTGAGCCAATACGATGCGCCCGCCATGGGCGGAACTTGGATCCTAAAAAAAGCTGCGCCGGCGAAAGAAAAGCCGACGCAAATTAAAAATGCAATAAAAATAGACATGAGCGATCTAAAATTAGAACAAAACCGGGCTACTCTTTATGGGAGATGTAGCTGCCTAAGACGCGAATCCACTGGGTGTGATGAAATTCGAGGTCATCGATGGCTTCGCGGATTTTCGGATCGGACATGGGTCCGTCAATATCCACATAAAACATGTATTCATACGGTTGATCCGGAAGCGGGCGCGACTCAATTTTGGTCATATCAATCCCTCGGTCAGCGAACGCACGCAACGCGTTCGTCAGCGATCCGGGCTGATGCGCGGCGGTGAAAACGACGCTCGTGATCCCATTGGCTCCGGGTTGAACCGGTTCGCGGGCGAAAACGTTATAACGGGTCAGGTTTGTCCCGCTCCCGTCTTCGATATGATCCGCGAGCACGTTGAGTTCATGATATTCAGCGATGGATTTAGAGGCGATCATCGCGGTTTCAGGATTCGAAAAATTCAAGAGCATCTCGACACAGCCCGCCGTATCGTATACGGTTTCGATATTGGGATGGGACGGAAGTCCGTCGATATAAGTACGGCAGACTTCGAGCGCTCCCGGATGTGCGATGACCAGGGAGATGTCTTCGATCTTTGCGTCCGGAAGCCCAATTAGGGCGTAGTGAACCGGGACGTAGACTTCGTTGACGATGTATAGATACTTCTGCGTCAACAGGTAATAATTGGAGTGATTCGAGCCGAGAAGCGAATTTTCCATCGGAATAACGGCATAATCGCATCTTCCGTCTTCGACGGCTTCCAAAGCTTCTTTATGGGTGGGGAAGATGAAGGTTTCGATATCCTGATTGGGGAAAGCTTTTTCGATGGCGGTCATGGAGTGACTGCCGGGTGTGCCTTGATAAGCGACTTTCGTTTTACGCATAGGTTTCTCCAGACGGTTGACGGTCGAGCCTGATGACCAGCTCGTTTGATACGGGGGATTATAACTGAAAATTGTGACTTTAGATCATGTTGCCTCGTCGGGTTTCCCTTCGATCAGCTCGAAAACCGCGAGCCAGAGGGCGAGGCGCAGCACCAGCACGCCGGATAAGACATGACGCCAGATGGAGCGCACTTCGCCGAGATAAGCGATCCAGATCAATGCGAAGGCGCCGAGCGTCAGGGTGCAAAGGAAAAGGACGCGCGGGCTGGGGACGGCCGAACCGCCGCGAAGCCAGACCGCGGCGCAGAGGAGCGGGACAAGAAGGATGAGCGCAGAAGAAAGGGGGTGAAGAAGATTTCCGAACGGCTCCGCCCAGCGGGGTTTATCTTCGTCCGCGCCGTAGTAGAAAGGCTGGATATTTTCTGCGAAAAATCCATCCAGCGCGAAATACGTGTCCCGAAGGGTCAGGAGCGGGTGATGGATGAGAAATGAGATGTAATTCCGCGTTCCGCTGCGCTTGATGTAATCGATAAATTCCGCTTGTTCGTAGATGTCGTTATATTCGGCGGATCCGGTTTTGGCGATGAGTTCAGGCTGCGCCGGCATTCCGCGTTCTTCGAACCATGCGACCCGGCTTTCATATGGAAATACGTTCCCGACGTAATTGTTGAGCATGGGCAGCAGCCAGCGCTCTGATTCCCGGAAAGTCGCCTGATGAAAGGCGAAAAGCCCGCTCAGGAGAATCCCGAGGACCAGCGAAATAAGCGCTGAAGACAGCGCGCGCCTCTGGAACGCGAGAACGGCGGCGAGTCCCAGCGCAATGATGAGCAGGATGAGAAAATACGCGTTCGTGTCGCGCGTAAAAACCCATGCGTAGGCGCTGATAAAAAAGAGGACGGCGGCGATGATCGTTTTAGTGGTCCGGATTTTGGTCAGCGGTTCAGGACGAAGCGCCAGCGTCAAAAGAATCAGGAAAAACGCGCTCATGAGCGCAAAAAGTGAAAAGGAGACGGATTCGGAAAGAAGAATCGAGTCCCAATCGGATAGCTGTGGCACGAAGGCGAAACTGAACAGGATCAGCGCCGCTGTTACGCGCGTTCTGAAACGGTGAAATGAAAAGGCGACGCTCCAGGTCAATATCAGCCAGCTGACGATCGAGAGGATGAGTTGAAAGGTGACGATCCGTTCGGTCCCCGGCTGAATCGCGAGGCGGGGTTCAGAGCCGAAAACGGGCTCCGCGAGTTTCGTCAATTCGACTTCGCCCGAGGGGTTCAGGAGATGGTACAGGAAAGGTATTGTTGCTGACCGTGAACAAGTATAGCCTTCGCGGGACAGGAAATTTCGTTCAGCGCAAGCGAAGTAGGATTGTGTGTCTTGTGCCGCGACGGAATCGGTCAGCTTGCCGTTTGTTCCGATGCGCAGCAAGACGAACAGGATGCTCAAGCCGAGGATGATGACCGCTGCTGAGATTGTTCCGAGCTTGTCCCAACGGTTGCGTTGCTGCGTTGCGCCGGTCATTTCCGTTTCCTGTCTTCCTTGACGACGAGGATGAGCGCCTGATCTCCGGCGAGTTTGATCTCGCCTTTATCGTTCGGTGAAGCGATTTCCTTATTGGAGAACTGCTTCGTAAAACGAGTCTTTGCGGTCAGGTTGGGTATCCGAACGGACGACGGCAACTGACTAAAGTTCAGCAAAACATAGGCGCATTCACCTTCGAATTCACGTTTGAACGCCAGAACGAATTCGTTTCGGTCATCCAGAAGCTCAAGCGAACCAACCTGGAATGAGCGAACCTGTTTTCTCAGTGCGATCACGTCTTTGTAAAAGGCATGGAGCGACTGCGGATCGCGCTGCTGCGCCTCAACGTTCCGCGTTTCATAGTCCGGATGAAGCGAATTCCAGGGCGTCCCGTCGCTGAAACCGGCGTTCTTCTCCGCGTTCCATTGCATCGGCGCGCGGCAGCCGTCTCGTCCCTTATTAATCGGCCAGAAGCGCTTCCCGACGGGATCCATCAGCTTCGCCCGCGGTACCTTCGTTTCGCGCTGTCCGATTTCTTCACCATAATAGATGAACGGCGTTCCGCGGAGGAGAAGGACGAGCGCTCCATGGATTTTTAACCGTTCGTCCGTTTCGCCCAGCCCGTAGCGTGACGCGGAACGTTTCAGGTCATGATTATTCGAGACGGTCGTCGGCCAAATTTCATTGCCGCAGTTCTCCTCAATGGCACGGATAATTTTTCGGTAGGCATCAGGCGTGCGTTTCGCGACCGGAAACGCGAAGTCAAAGATCGCGTGGAGCTTATCTTCGCCCGCGTAGCGGCGCAGCTTAGAGGGATTCGATAAAAAGGTTTCGCCGACGACGTACCGTTCAGGATACCCGTTCAGGATGGCGCGGATGTCTCGGACCGCGCGCTCCATCTCCGGTTGGTCACAGTCGTAAATATGATCCTGCCAGTTGAACGGCATATAATCGCCGATTTTGAACGGGTTGGACCGGAATGATTCATCCTTGAAGTAGACGTTAAAAACGTCGAGGCGGAATCCGTCGGTTCCAAGATCAGACCAGAACCGAAATATATTCATCATTTCTTCGTAAACTTTGGGATTGCGCCAGTTGAGATCCGCCTGTTCCTTGACGAACATATGGAAATAATACTGTCCGCGGTCTTTAACGTATTCCCAGCCGGTCGCCTGGTCAAAAATCGAGAACCAGTTATTGGGCTTCTTTCCATTCGTTCCATCGCGCCAGAGATAATAGTCGCTGAATTCGTTATCGCGCGATTTTTTGGATGCCTGGAACCATGGATGCTGCGTCGAGGAATGATTTAAAACGAGGTCAAGGATCACGCGAATCCCGCGCGAATGCGCCTCTTTTAAGAGTTCTTTATAATCGTCGAGCGTCCCATATTTAGGGTCAACGTCGAGGTAGTCCGATACATCATAGCCAAAATCGAAGTCGGGCGAAACGGTGATCGGCGAGAGCCAAATCGCGGCAACGCCTAAATCCTGAATGTAGTCGAGCTTGGAAATAATTCCGCGCAGGTCGCCAATCCCGTCGCCGTTCGAATCCGCGAACGAGCGGGGGTAAATTTGATAGATGACGCCGTCGCGCCACCAGCAGTTTCGCGTTTTTTCTTCAGGATAATAGGTGTTGGGCATGATGCGGACTCCTTCGTGGATTGTTTTTTACGGTTAGGTTCTTTCTCTTAGGGTTCAGGCGTTTTATTGTTTTCGAAATCTTCGGGAACGATGATGAAAAACGCACGGCGAAGTGAGCCGTCTTGTACAGCGGAATAGTCAAGTCCCCAAATTGAATCGAACGTCGAATAAGCGATATCGAGCGGTTGCGCGATGTTCGGGTCATGGATCAGGAGGCGGTCGGTTTCGGCGTTGTAGCCGGTGACGACGGTCATATGGTTCGCGCCGGCAGGTTTCCAACCGAGTTTGCATAGAACCGCAATTGGTCCGAATGTGTCGAGCGCTTCGAGGAGCGCTTCTTTCGTCCCATTCCGCAGAATGGCAATTTCGTATCCAAGCTGGTTCAGCTCGTCCTCGACGTTTTCGATAGAAAGTCCGCTTTGGGGAAAGAATTGTCCTTGCTGCGTGTTGATGTCGATGATTTGCTGTGCGTCAAGGATCCGGTTGGTATCATCTATGCGCTGCCAATAGCCTAAGACCATGGCGACGGATGCAGCGGTGCAGCCGCGGGCGGTCGGCGTTCCAAGGTGCGTCAGCTTGTTTTGGCGGATGAGCGGAACGGAATAGCTGACCGAAACTGGCTTAAATGAGCGGATAGAAAGCGTCGGTGTCGCCAGGAAAATCAGGTTCCCCGCTTCATCGAACGCGCCGTTTTCAAAGGTTAGCGCTTTTGGGGTCTCTGTTGGGTGCGCTGTACGGGTCGGCGTGCCGGCTTGAACCGAAACGGCAGCAGCCATCCAAAAAGCAACCATTAAGACGATGTACAAAATGATCCGTCGTTTCATGGTCTTATTATACAACCTCATGAAGCGGAAAGGGAGCGCACCGAAACGGGTCTCCTTTCTTTAACAATAAAGCGATTATCACGAAGCAGTCTTAAGCGATTAGCGCGAGGCAGTTTTGGAAAGCGTTGCTTTTGGAACAATGATGAAGAAAGTTCGCCGGAGCGGATCACTGTCCTTCCCCGTGAAGTTGATTTTCCAAATGCGGTCGAACGAAGACCAGAATAATCGAATTGGCTGGTTCAGGTTTGGATCGAAAACTTTGACGACGTCATTGTCCTTCTCGTAGCCGGAAACGATCACCATATGATTTGCGCCGTTGCGTATCCAGCCGGACTTAACGAGAACGGCGACCGGTCCGATCGTTTCGAGACTGTTCAGGAGCGCCTCTTTCGAACTGTTTTTAATGACGAATAAATCATAGTTAATCGTTTTGAGCTCGTCGACTGTATCCGTGATTAGGAGTCCGTCAAACGGGCTGAAAAGTCCCTGATCGTCGTTTGAGTCAATGATCAGCTGGGCAAACACTTGCGCCGTGGAGTAATCACCGTTCATCCAATATTCAGAAATCATCCCCAATGACGCCGCGGTGCAGGCTGAGACGACTGGTCCGCCGCGGTAATTCAGCGTCTGCTGATTAATGAGCGTTAGCGGATAGTCGATGTCTTTATACTGATACTTTTCAGAAGCGGTAAAATGGTCAATGGGAACAACGTCTACGCGATGGGCATCCGTATCGGACGCTGCCTGAACGTGCGGCGTGGTCAGGAGGAGGAGAAGGCAAAAACAATATAGCAGGCAAGATAGTTGGATTGACCGAAATTTATAGAACACCCTCATGTGACTCTTCATAGTCTTTCGCCCATTCGCGGCTGATGCGCGCGCAGATATTATCAGGGAAAAATTCTACCACGAAGGCGGATAAAAAGAAAGATGCGTGCAATAACGCTATAATACGGATATAAAAATATAAAATGGAGATGACATGCAATCAAAAAAGCCAACCCAGCGCATGACGAAAAAAGATCAGGAACGCATGGCAGCGATCCCAGCGGCGGATTCTGCGCAAAAAAATAAATCCCCGGTTCAGCGATCGGAGGAAGTCACGATCATCGGCTATCGCTCTGACGGTCAGGGCATCGCACGGCTGGCGGACGGACGGGTCATCTTCATTCCCGGTGTGATCCAGGGAGAGGTGGTTCTTGCGGCGTTCTACGACAAAGGGGAACGCTTCCTAAATGGGTTCGCCGAAGATTTTATTGAGTCGTCCGAAGATCGTTTAGAAGCTTACGATCCGTCGGTTGTCGATTTAGGAAAAGGCGATTTGCAGTTCCTGCCCGTCCAAAAGCAGCACGAAGTCAAAATTTCGATCCTGCGAGATCAGTTGACACGTGTGGGAAAGCTTGACTTATCCGCGGTCGAGATCTTGCCGATGGTCGTTTCCAGGGAGGAGTGGGGATATTTAGCTGAAAATGGGTTCCTGATTCAGCGGTCGCCAGCCCTGAAGAAAAGTTACGACGACTCGCCGGATATGGATATTTTGTATACACTGGGCGGTATTCCCCTTCTTTCGTCCGAGCGTGCGTCGAACTCGGAAATTGGATGCCCAATTGCCGTGGACGCTATCCATGAAGTTATATCTCAGCTGAGGTTCGAAACGGGACACGGGCTGCATGGTGCCGTACTGCGCGCAGATCGCGATAACGAAATTCAGATGATCCTGATCGGCGAAAGCGAAAAACCTGAGATTGAACTTGAGACTGATTTAGCCGTATCTGTCGTCTATCAAGGCTCAGGCGGCAGCTATGTCATGAGCGGGGGCAGTACCATGGTTCAGGATGTCGGCGGTTTCGAGATCGCGGTACCGGATACAGCGCCGTTCTATGGGAATCCGGGTATTTACGCTCCGTTGTTTGAAATGTTGTCCGGTCTGCTTCCGGATTGGAAGGGTAAGGCGGTTTGTACGGTTTGTCCGGGTTTGGGTCTTTGGGCGATGTTTGCGGCATCCCGCGGGGGCGACTGCAGCGCGATTTTTGAGACGGACCCCGCTGGCGAAAACTCCGAGTTGAGCGGCTGTGCGGATGGGTTTCTTTTGAACTTGGAATCTGACTCTATGGCGGATTATGATTTTTCGCTTTATATTGGATTCCCTGACCAGATTTTGCCGAATATGCCGAAATGCCCCGACGTTGTCATCCTGGATACGACGTTCGAATCACTTCATGTTAATACGGTCGACGCTTTGGGAAAACTCGGCGTTTCTGATGTGCTCCTTATCGGCGAGGATCCAGCCACCGCTGCTCGGGATGTCGCGCGTCTCACGGCTGCCGGATATGAATTTACCCGTGCGTTGCCGTTCGATACCTTTCCGCAAACGGCAGCTTTTGGTTGTGTTTATTTTCTGCGTCATACGGGTCAGTCTGATTGAAGCTGTGACCGGGTGAAATGTTGTTTTTGCGCGTGTTCTAAAACAAACGTGCTATAATAGAACGTATGAAAACGGCACGCAAAATTCTCCATATGGATCTCGATGCGTTTTTTTGCGCGGTCGAGGAGTTGGCTGATCCGAGTTTGCGCGGGAAGCCATTCGCGGTTGGAGGCAGTCCGGACGGGCGCGGTGTGGTTTGCTCGTGCTCGTATCCTGCGAGACGTTACGGCGTTCGTTCCGGTATGGCGATGGCGCATGCGATCCGTCTTTGTCCGAATCTCTGCGTTGTGTCCAGTCGGCACGGGAAATATGGCTCATGCTCCCGCGAAGTTATGCGTATTCTTTGGGACACGACGCCGCTCGTTGAACAGATCTCGATCGATGAAGCGTTTTTGGATGTAACGGATCTTTCCGGTGATTTAGCGGTTATTGCGCGTTCGATTCAGTCGAGAATCTTGGAAACGACGAATCTTCCGTCTTCGTTCGGCGGTGCGGCGAACCTCCTGATCGCGAAGATCGCGAATAACGTCGGGAAGAAATCAACCCGGGGCTGGGATTATCCGCGTGCTGTTTTTACGGTTGAGCCGGGAACGGAAAAAGCGTTTTTGGCGCCGATGAAGACTTCCGCGCTTTGGGGTATCGGCGAAAAGACGGAAACGGCGCTGCGCAATATGGGAATATTTACGATCGGGCAATTAGCGGCGGTTCCGGAACAGACGCTTTTCAGACGTTTTGGAAAATATGGTCTGGACCTGCATGAGCACGCCAATGGCATCGATTGCCGGCAGGTCAATCCTGCCTCAGATGATCCGAAGTCCGTATCGCAGGAAAATACTTTCGATATCGACATCCGTGATTTTAACCTGCTGACGCGCCAGTTAAGGAGTCAATCGGATCAAGTTGGTTTTCGGCTAAGGAAAGCTGGCTTAGCGGGGAATACGGTCAAAATTAAAATCCGCTGGGAGAATTTTTCGACGATCGTCCGCCAGACGAAAGTTGATCCGCCGATTAATCAGGATGGCGCGATTTTTGATGCGGCGCTTGGCTTGCTGCGCGAGGTTTGGAAAACGACGCGCGATCCGGTACGGCTGATTGGGGTTGGGGTATCGGGGTTTGCCTGCGGCGCGGATCAGCTGACGTTCATCGCTCCGCCAGAAACTTTAATTAAGGAAGGTGAATTGCTAAAAGCGGTGGATCAGATTCGGATTAAGTATGGAAAAAATTCGCTCCGTCGGGCGGGCGATATGGTTCCGGAACGGACGCTTACGCCGGAGAACGAGGTCGATTTTTAGAAGATCACAAATTTTTGCATCTTCTTTGCAGAATGGAAAAAACTGGTATAATACTGAGCGTTAAGGGCTTAGCGCCTAACCGATGCCAACATAGCTCAGTCGGTAGAGCAGACGATTCGTAATCGTCAGGTCAAGAGTTCGAATCTCTTTGTTGGCTCTTTTTTTATTTAACCAGCTTGTCCCTAAATTATAACGATGCTCCATGTTGATCAACGAAAAACACCCCCGCGCTGGGAGGCGTTTTTCCTGCAATGGACTGAGTAACCGATCTTCGGATCGGAAACCTGCGATATGAATTTCCCGAGGTTTAGTCTTCCTCGAGAAGGATTTGCGGGTCGTCGATCAGTTCGTCCGGCTGAAACGACTTGTTTTGAACGAGCTGGCGTTTTGCGAGACCCAGTGAGTTTGCGTAGCGGTAAAGATTAAATTCGTCGCCGTTGAAAACGTTCATGTCCAGTCCGTTGGATTCAACGCCAAAGGCTTTCCCGTTGCCGGTAACCTTATATTGCCAAAAGCGCCAGCGCGGCCATGAACCAATTTTCGGCGTGCGTGATTTCGTATAATACCATGCGATCCAAAGCTCCTTCGTTGAGAGAAACTGACTCAGCGGAGAGAGCCGCTGAATCCCGGCGAGGTTCGTATACAGCATCGGGAAAATGTCGGTTTCCTTTTTGAAGGTATTCATGAAATCATAGACATGACGGACGCAGGTATCGTGGTCGGGCAGCGATGGGTAGCCGTTTACACCCGGGCACTCAAAATCGAAGACGGGACGAAGTTCGCCCATGTCGGACTTGAGGAGCGAGGCAAAGTAACGCGCCTGTTCCTTTGCGGATTTTGATCCATCGCGCATATCGAAGAAATGATACGCGCCGCGGAGGATTCCGGCGTCCCGCGCATTCGCCCAATTCTGGCGAAATTTTTTATCATACCAGACGTTCTGGCTCGCCTTAATAAAGGTAAACGACGCACCGGTTTTTTTCATTTTCCGGAAGTCGATATTTCCTTGCCAAAAGCTGACGTCTGTTCCGAGCGCGCGTCGAAGTGCCATGGGTTACCCGAATCCTTTCTTTAAAGAAGTTCCTCACTGATAAAGTGCAGGAAGTATGCCTATTTTTCCCTGCATTTTAGGATAAATGATTGAATCGAAAATTATAGATCGTCCGAAATTGCGTCGTCGTCGCCTTCGATATTCCCTTCTTCGTCGCCAAAACTCATGAACGGCAGGATGCCGCCCTGTGCCAGGTTTCGAATTTCTGTCTCGATTTCAGCGGTCATTTCCGGATTTGCGCGCAGAAATTCTTTCGCGTTCTCTCGTCCCTGTCCAAGGCGCATGTCGTTGTATGAGTAGAACGCGCCGCGCTTGGTGATGATTTCGAGGTTCGTTCCAAGATCGATAATATCGCCGACTTTTGAGATCCCTTCGTTGTACATGATGTCGAATTCAGCGGAGGTAAACGGCGGAGCGACTTTGTTTTTAATGACGCGGACGCGGACGCGCGAACCGATGACGTCCGAGCCGGATTTGATCGCGTTGATCCGGCGGATATCGAGGCGGACGGATGCGTAGAATTTCATTGCCAATCCACCCGGAGTCGTTTCCGGATTTCCGAACATAACGCCGATTTTCTGACGCAGCTGGTTGGTAAAGATGACGGAGGTTTTCGTTTGGTTAATCGCGCCGGAGAGTTTACGGAGCGCCTGCGACATGAGACGCGCCTGAACTCCCATCGAAGATTCGCCCATATTCCCCTCGATTTCAGAGCGGGGAACGAGCGCGGCGATCGAGTCGACGATGACGACGTCAACCGCGCCGGATCGGACCAGCGTTTCAGTAATTTCGAGCGCCTGTTCGCCGGTGTCCGGTTGTGAGACGTAGAGGTCATTGATGTTGACGCCGATTTTTTGCGCGTAGATTGGATCGAGCGCGTGCTCCATGTCGATAAAAGCGGCGGTTCCGCCTTTTCGCTGCGCTTCGGCGACGATATGGAGACAGAGGGTCGTTTTCCCGGAAGATTCGGGTCCGAAAATCTCGGTCATGCGCGCACGTGGGATACCGCCGACGCCGAGCGCAAGGTCGAGCGAGAGAGATCCGGTCGGAATTGCCTCAATTTGCATATGTTTCGCTTCTCCGAGGCGCATAATCGAGCCTTCGCCGTAGCGTTTTGAAATATCGACGATTGCCTTATCCAGCAGCATCCGCTTGGCTGCGTCGTCGAGGTTCGTCGTGATGTTGACGGTTTTTTCGCTTTGTTGTTTTCGTGCCATCGTTTAATCTCCAGCTTTATTCATTGCAATGCTTTTATTATAGTACATGCGTTCAGATTCGACAACAAACAGCACTATCTGGACCCTTGCAACGCGCTATTTCCGCATCAGCGAGAAGGCGTAGTCGGCGTTTCCCCTGACGAAAGCGGCTTCTCGGATTTCTTCGCTGCGTTCGGCTAACTTTTCGCGCCCGACGGCGAGCATGAGTTTAATTCGGTTTTCCTGATTGACTTGCGTCGCGCCGGGGTCATAATCGACAGCGACGATATTTGCGTCGGGATGCGTTTCGCGAATCGCGCGGATCATGCCTTTGCCGACGATATGATTCGGGAGGCAGCCGAACGGCTGTGCACAGACGATATTTTCGTAACCCGATTCGATCAGTTCGAGCATCTCCGCGGTCAGCAGCCAGCCCTCGCCCATCTTGCAGCCGCGACCGATGAATGGGGCTGCTAATTCTTTCAAATGTGCGTAGCTGGCGGGAGGCGTATACCGCTTCGATGTCCGGAGAACCGAAAGGAGGTCATCTTCGAACTGCTGGAGGTAGTTGAACATGACCGAGACGGCGATTTTCTTCAGTCCGCTTCCGCCGTAGAGCTCAATATCCTCGAGGCGGTTATCGATCTTAAAGAGGAGAAAAGCCAAAATGCCCGGGACGTTGACTTCACAGCCCTGATCGAAGAGGAATTTTTCGAGCTCGTTATTCGCGAGCGGCGAATATTTTACATAAATTTCTCCAACGACGCCGACGCGGACTTTTTTCTGATCGGCGATTTTGACGCGTTCAAACGAGTCCAGAATCCGCGCGAGCAGCGAACGAATCGACTTTCGGTCGACGGCTCCGCCCTTCGCGAACAGTTCGCAAATTTCGTTCACCCAGCGCGTGACGAGGTTATCTGATTCCCCGTAGTTGATTTCGTAAGGTTTCGTCTGATTGCTGAGCAGGGTCAGGCAGTCTCCGTAAATCATAGCTGCGAACGCTTGCCGCAGCATTGGAAGCGTCAGCGTAAAGCCGGAATTTTTCTCCATCCCCGACAGGTTGAGCGAAATAACCGGAATATGACCCATACCCGCGTTGATCAAAGCCTTACGAAGGAGATGAATATAGTTTGACGCACGGCAGCCTCCGCCGGTCTGCGACATGACGAGCGCGACTTTATTCAAATCGTAATTTCCGCTTTTCAGCGCGCTGATCATCTGACCAATCGTCAGCAGCGCCGGATAGCAGGTATCGTTATGAACATATTTGATCCCCTGGTTTCGGACGTCAGGACCAATGTTGGTCAGCAGCTCGACTTTGTAGCCGTTGCGGCGGAAGACATTGACGAGAAAACGGAAATGAATATCAAGCATGTTCGGGATCAGGATTGTGTAGTTCTTTTTCATTTCCCGGGTAAATTCAATGCGTTCAGGTGAGTCAGTCATTGTAAACTCCTGTTTTCTGACGCGTGGCGGCGAATAAGGATCGAATTCGTATCTTGACCGCCCCGAGGTTGGTAATTTCATCAATTTTGATTTGTGTATAGATTTTATTTTTGGCTTCAAGGATCGAGCGGACTTCGTCGGTTACGATCGCGTCCACGCCGCAGCCGAAAGAAACGAGCTGAATCAGGTTTAAGTTCGGATCGCCGGCGTCCGCAACGAATTTCGCCGCGCCGTAGACACGGGCGTGATACGTCCACTGGTTCAGAACCCCGGTTTTAAATTTTTCGTAGTGACGGAGGAGCGCGTCGTCCGAGAGAACGATGACGCCGGAGTCGGCGATGAAGCGATCGATCCCATGATTGATTTCATTATCGAGATGATACGGGCGTCCGCTCAGGACGATCGCTGGGAGGTTTTCCGCCCGCGCGAGACGGAGGAATTCGTCGCCTTTGTCCATGACCGCGGTTAAATAGCGATTCAGCTCGGCGTACGCTTCATTCGCCGCGCGTTCGACGTCCTTCAGCGGGATGGGTCCGAATTCGCGTTCGAGGACGGCATGAATCTTCTTCGGGAAATCTCTCCGGCGGTGAATTCCGACGTAGTCCTTAATGAACTTGGTTTCGTTAACGCGCTTGACGTTTGCGCCGATGACTTCGGGGTAGTAGGCGACGACGGGGCAATTATAGTGGTTGTCGCTGATTCCTTCGTCGAAGTTGTAACTCATGCAGGGATAGAAGATCGCGTCAACTTTCTTATCGAGAAGCTCCTCAATATGTCCATGGACAATTTTTGCAGGGTAGCAGGCGGTATCTGAAGGAATCGAATGCTGCCCTTTCAGGTAGAGTTTACGATTCGAGACCGGCGAAATTTTGACGCCGAAATCGAGGCTCGTGAAAAACTTATGCCAGAATGGGAGGAGCTCGTAGTTATTCAGGACGAGCGGAATCCCGATCGTTTCGCGGCGTTTCCCTTCATCATCCCCATATTCACGGAGAAGCGTTTTCTTAAACTCGAAAATGTTGTACTTTGGCTTCGCTGTCGCTGTCCGTATCGGTCGGTCGCACTGATTCCCGCCGATGAAACGGCGATCCCCGTCAAAGGTGTTAATCGTCAGACGGCAGCGGTTGGTGCAGTGAGTGCAGGTGACAGCGCGGACCGAATGCTTAAAAGATTCGAGCCCTGCTGTGTCGAGGAGGGTCGAATTGGACTGACCCGTTTCTTCGGCGACCGTTTTCGCATATAACGCCGCGCCGAACGCCCCCATTAATCCGGAACGTTCCGGACGGATGACGTGCCGACCGATTTCGAGCTCGAAGGCACGCAGAACGGCGTCGTTCAGGAAAGTTCCGCCTTGAACGACGATATGATTGCCGATAGATTCGGTATCACGGACGCGGATAACCTTATAAAGCGCGTTTTTCACGACGCTGATCGAGAGCCCTGCGGAGATATTTTCGATCGATGCGCCGTCTTTTTGTGCCTGCTTGACCGATGAGTTCATGAAAACGGTGCAGCGTGATCCGAGGTCGACTGGCTTATCCGCCATGAGCCCTGTCTGGGCGAAATCGGCGATCGATTTCCCGAGCGCGCCGGCGAAAGTTTGAAGAAATGAGCCGCAGCCCGATGAGCAGGCTTCATTTAAGAAGATATTATCAATCGCGCCGTTCCGAATTTTGAAGCATTTAATGTCCTGCCCGCCAATATCGATGATGAAATCGACGTCGGGATCATATTTCCTGGCGGCGGTGAAATGCGCAATGGTTTCGACGACGCCATGATCTACATGGAAAGCATTCTTGATGATCTCTTCGCCGTAGCCGGTCGCTGCTGCGGCGACGATTTGAATCTCCGGATATTTTTCGTATACCTCCTTCAGGAAGTTTTTAACGAGTGGAACCGGATTTCCGTTATTTGGAAGATATTTCGCGTAGGATATGTCCTCGTCCTCGTTCAGAACGACGGCTTTTAATGTCGTCGAGCCGGCGTCAATCCCAATATAAGCCTTTTGACTCGCGGTTAACGGTGCATCCGTGCGTTCCGAACCGGCGTGATGACGCGCGTAAAAATTCCGATAGGCTTCTTCATCTTTGAATAACGGCGGGAGCGCGTTATAGTCTTGATGAACGCCGAGGACGGAAATTTTCGCAATCGTCTCTTCGAGGATGATCGCGTTTTCGTTCGACACGAACGCCGCCCCGAGCGCGACGTAGTAAAGTGAGTTTTCCGGATTGACGCCTTCCTTCTTTAACGCATTGTCGAAAGAAGCCCGCAGCTCGGACAGGAAAGTCAGCGGACCGCCGAGGTAGAGAATCGATCCGTCGAATTCTCTGCCTTGCGCGAGACCGGCGATCGTCTGGTTGACGACCGCAGCGAAAATCGAAGCACAGATATCCTCTTTTGCAGCGCCTTGATTCAGGAGCGGCTGAATATCCGATTTCGCAAAGACGCCGCAGCGCGAGGCGATCGAGTAGATTTTTTGATGATTTTTGGCGGCTTCGTTCATCTCCAACGGGGTCATCGCCAAAAGTGTTCCCATTTGATCGATAAACGCACCCGTTCCGCCGGCGCAGCTCCCGTTCATCCGGACTTCCATCACGCCGCGCAGAAAGAGGATTTTCGCATCCTCGCCGCCGAGTTCAATCACAATATCTGCCTCGGGATTACAGGCGCGCACGGCCGCTTTCGTCGCGAAAACCTCTTGAACGAAGGGAATACCGGCTTTTTCGGCGAATCCCATTCCCGCGGAGCCGGCGACGCTCAGCTGCGCGAATTTTTCCTTGGGAAATGTTTGGACGATGTCGGTCAGCATGCCGATCACCTTATCCGTGATTTGTGAAAAGTGACGCTCGTATTTTTTATAAACGATTTCGTTACGATCGTTTATAACAACGCTCTTCAAAGTTGTTGAACCAACGTCTAATCCAATTTTCAGCAAGTATTGGGTCTCCTTATCCTGATTCGAATCCGGCGATTCTTCGCCGCCCCATCGTTCAATCTGCAGGTTGAACGACTGCAACTCAAAACATGATACTCTTTTTCGATTCCTACGGTTGGCGGGTTATGACATTTAACTTATAAAAAGGAAGCTTATTTTTTATAAAATTATTGTATTGCGAATATCTATGACAATTATATTAAAAACATGATAAACGTCACTCTATTCACGTTTAAATTCTCCTTATAATTTAACCAAACAGGGTCGTATTTTTGTTTTCCGATTGGGTGTGCGGTTCAGCGGGCAGGTGGTGGTCTGCGTTCGGGAGGGACAATATGAACGGGAAAACAGGCAAATCAATTTTCGTGACATTATTAAGTATTCTTGCGCCACTGGGCGTTTTCGTTTTATCGCCGAGCGCTTAATCTATGGATTAAGTCGGCAAGGCGGTCGCTCCGTCGACCGAACCCGATAAAAATAAAATAAATCCGGGTTCAGGTATAGGTGAGTTCAATCCGTTTTTTGAACATTAGTGACAATGTATATATATAATAATATAAAACAGTGTGATAAGCTGTACCAGGTTGAGAATTTGATTAAGAAGCAGCGAATCTGAGCGTGTACCAGCGGGCACACAGTTGCCCGAGTTAAGGAGGAACAATATGAACGGGAAAACTGGAAAATCAGTCTTGATGACGTTATTGGGTGTCCTTGTGATTTTGGGGGTCTTCGTTTTATCGCCGATCGCCCAGTCCGAGGATCTTGTTGGCACGGCGATCGCGGAAACGGTCGCTGCGTTTATAGCGAAAACGGCGACGATCTCGGTCAAGGAAATGAAAATTGACATTTTCGTGATTCAGACGATCGAAGCCTATTTCACTGGAACGCCGACGCCGCTCGCGAAGCCGGAAAACGTTGAAACGGCGATCGCCGGGACGTTGGAAGCGATGAGTCCGACGGCGACGTATACGGACGAGGACCGCGAAATCGCGACGGCGGTTCATGAAACCGTCATGGCGTTTTTACCGACGGCGACGCCGATGCCAAACGAAGCCGAACCACTGCGGCAGACGATTGAGGCGTTTGAATGGGGTACGTCCGCGACGGCGACGGCTCAGAACGAGACCGGATCGCTGATAGAGACGATTGATGCGATGACGCGGATGATGACCGGAACTCCCGTCATGACGACGGATCCCTTGGAGGAGGAACAGGCGATGGTAAACGCGACGCTTACCTCGCTAAACGCAACGCTTGCCGCACTGCAGCAGCCGACTCAACCGCCAGTTTACGTCTATCCCCCGACGGCTACGGCGATTGCTCCGCCGCCGCCGAGCATCCCCTGCAACCAGTTCACCTTTGTTCAGGATCTCAGTATTCC
>DAOUFB010000018.1:0-9696 GCA_034430135.1 Flexilinea sp.
TGGTGCAATGGCAGCACACCGGACTTTGAATCCGTGGATCTTGGTTCGAATCCAGGTATCCCAACAAAAACCGCTCAGGACTCTCCCCGAGCGGTTTTTTGATCGTTAAAATTGGCGCGATTTTTTCAGGGTCGAACCGCCAAAGACACGGGAACATAGCGGACATTTTTACCTGACCCAATCCGAACCAGCTCGCCAAGGTCGGTTAAGCGTTTCAGGTCCGACCCCGCGGTCGATTCAGAAATGTTAAGCCGTTCCTGAACGTCCTTCCGTGTAATGGATTTTCGTTCAGCGGAAAAGCGCATGATTTCACGATCCCGCTCGTTATTCGCGTAATTTTTCATTTCGTGACCCTGATCTTTTTCAAACTCGTTCATATTCGGCAGCGTCAACAGGAAGGAGACTGGCGCGACTGAAATTTTCGGCTGCTGCGGGAAGTTCTTATATGCGTCGAAAATTCTGGCGATTCCCGTTCCATATTCTTCGATAAGTCCTAACCTGAAAAAAATATTTGCCAGCCGCCTGTTTCTTGGGAGCGAGATACGGTTTAAGAGATCGGCGTACGTCATGCCTTCCACTAAGCCGCCATAATTCACGATTTCCATTCGATCGTCGAATATGCTAATCAGCGTTGACGAAAAACGGCTGTAATCCCGATGAATCAGCGCGTTCAGGACAGCTTCTCGAAGGATGAGTGGGTGATAATCTCTCTGATCGACCCGATAAATCCCCGGAAAGGTGGATCTGGTTTTGTTAAAAAGGTCAAGATACCGCAGCGATTCTTCTAATTGTTTTAAAAGACTGCCGCTAAATTCTCGCCGGTCTCGAAAAATCATTTTATCTGTCCCCTGAAAATAGGCGGCTTTAATCGAATGCGGGCATTGGTCGGACAGGAGCAGCGCTGAATTCGTATATGTTCCGTCCGCAGAAATCAGTCCTAATGTTCTTTGTTGAGCCGAGCCAAAATCAAGTCCTTTCTCTTTGAACGCTTGCGCTGTGCTTTCGAACGTCAGCGATTGATTCAATGAGCGGGACTCCTCAAAAGAATAGCCGGAAGAAATTTTAATCATTTCGCGGATGGCTGATTTGGACGCTGGGACGGTAGAGGGTCCCTGGCGGACGAACACGCCTTCCGGGCGGAGCCCCTTCGAGGAGAGATAGTAGGGTCGATCGGTTCCCCGTTCAACGCGTACGACGACGATCGTCTTGTTATCAGTGGTTTCTGCGCAACACTCAGTGAATTGCGTTACGTCGGGTTCAATATTATCGCGAATCGCGTTTTGAACGCGTAAGATCGTCTCATCCGGGTCGCTGACGCCGGTGATCGTTCCGTCGTCAGCAATTCCTATTTTTATTTCTCCGCCATCGGTATTTGCGAAGGCAATGATCGTCTTTTTTATGTCCTCGACGAAGATTCTTTTATATTCAAGCTTTCGGCTTTCGTAATTCATAATTTTCCCCCATTCAAAAGCTCCCAGCTTTGATTATACTCCTGATTTTGACAGGCAGAACTGGGAGTATCGGGAGGAAAACACCTGATTCTCCCCGCTATTCCGTCATAAACGTCTTATTTCGCTTCGGCGAGGATTTTTTCAAATTCCTCAATAAAGAAACTCGTAATTTCGGTGGAGCTGATAAATAAAATCTGCTCATCGTTGAACCGGTCGGCGGATCGGGTAAAGTTATACGACCCAGCGGCGACGAACGAATCGTCAATAATCAGGACTTTTTCATGCATCAGCGCGTCGGTTGAGCCGTCAAGATAAACTTTCACGCCCTGATCTTTCAGGTATCCAGCCTCCCCGCCCTTGTCGGAATATGCCTTGTCCGCCTCGAAAATGACCGTGACATCGACGCCATTCCGGAATTGCTGATTGAGTGCTTTTCCGAGATTATCTTCGGTAAACGAATACGCGAGCATTCGGATTTTCTCTTTCGCTCCATTGATTGCGGTCAGCAGTCCGCCGCTGACCTCATCTTCCGGCGCAAAACGGAGCAGGAATTTCGTCCCATCGGCAAGTTCGATAATTCCAGGCGCCGCGCTGACCGGACTATTCGCTCCGAGCAGGTTATCAAAGAACATTTCGTCGAACTCAGCGGCGAAAATTGCGTTCGCTTCACGCGATTGGATCAGGATCATAAAATTATTATCGTAAAAAAATGAGCTGGGTGTCATGTTCGCTGAGCCGCTGATCGATCGGTCGCCGTCGATAACGATGAACTTTGAATGCATTAGCCCAGAGCCGTTGGCTTCGTAGATTTCGACGCCCGCGTCTGCCATGTCCCGGACGGTCGATTTATCTGCGTTTTCCCCATGGATAACGACGCGGACTTCGAGCCCGCGATCGACGGCGTTGATCATGGCTTCCGCGACATCCCGGTCGGTAAAGTTATAGGTCGCGACGAGAACGCGTTCTGCGGCGGCGTCGATTTCATCGATGATGAGCTGCTGAAGCGTCGTATCGCGCTTATCCGCATATGGATCATTGAAATAGACGTTCATGAAGCTGCCTTTTTCGACAGCGGCGGAAGCAGGACGGCAGCCGAGAACGAAAAAAAAGCTCCCGAGAACGGCGAGGCAAAGCACAACACGGCGGGTCAGATTCATTGAGTTATTTCTCCAGTTGTCAGGTGCGGGACGAACGCTCCGCGCCTTTTCAAGTATACAATCAATTTCCCATTCGGCAGTTATAAAGTGTGAATATTGAATTCGGGGAGAAGCGGCGGGCGAACTCCTCATCCGCGCTGCACTCGCTCCGATAAGGTTCGCGCGCGATGACGGGGTTCGTTTCGCCCTGAATCGTTGCCTGAACCATGCGGTAGGGTTCGCCGCTGGACAAGACGCGCTGACCTTCCGTTCCGTAATGATCGGGGTAGCAGGGCAGCTCATAGGCGGCGCAGAGTTCCGATTCGTACATGTCGCCGGACAGGGGATAGAGAATCGGCGTGGCGCCGCGCTGCGTTTCGCGCAGGTAGGCGAGGACTTCGGTCGCGTTTCGTGAGGATGACAGGAAGGGCGGATGCGCCAGGTTGTCGAGCGTCGTCTCCGTCGTGATCGGCTCCGCGGCATATTGGGAAGCCTGACGGATAAACGGGCTTAAGGTCAGGACCGTCAGCAGCGCAAGACATCCCACGCGCCAACGGTTCGAGCGGAGACGCACGATCGTCTCCGCGAGGAGGACACCCGCCAAAAGGAGAACGAGCGGGACGAGCGGCAGGAGCATCCGCGTTCCCATTCGGTAACCGGTCGCCGCGCAAAAGATGAACAGGAGAATCAGCGTCCAAACGAGCGCATCGATCAGGAATACAAGCGAACGCTCAAGCTTTCGGCGCAGCGCGAAGTTCGCAATCAGCGCCAGCGCAAAGACGAGCGTCAGCTCAGCCCGCTCGGAGATGAACGACAGGAAGAACGTCCGGATCAGGCTGATTGGGAAAATGATTCGGCTTCGGAGGCTGAGCGCTTCGGGTTGATGGTAACCGCCGGGGAGGTAGACCGCGAGGACTTCGTTCCAAATCGGCAGGTAGCAAATTCCCCCTATCAGGACGCCCAACAGCAGTGCACCGCTCAACCGAACGTCGGGATTGGCGCGGAAGACAGCGCGGATCGGATCCTTTGACCGCTGAAGTCCGCGCACCGCGTTCCAAAGCGCAGCAACGCCGAACCCGCTCAGAATGGCTGCGTTAAAGGGAATGACGTAGATCAGCGCGGCGGTCAGTCCGGCGATCGTGATTTCGGCGGCTCGGCTCGGCGCTTCGCGCTGGCGCAGGATCGCGAGGACGAGCGCGCTGAGGAGCATCATCGATAAACCGTATCCGCGCAGCTGGAGCGCCCAGGCGTAAAAGGGGAGACACGACGCGAGCAGCAGGACGGCGGCAAAGGCGGGGCATTTTCCGTATCTTCGCGCCGACAGCCCGACGAAGAGGAACGTAAACGCCGGTACCCAAAGCAACGCAAGACGGAGGAGCGGCGTTTCATGCACAGCGGCGGAAAAATCCGTGATCCGCAGTCCGCGCGTCATGACGCCGAGGATCAGGTTAAACAGGACGTGATTATTCGGGTAGTCGTAAACCGTCGCGGGATAAAGCGGATCCTCGTTCAGAACGTAATTTTGGAGGGTATAGAGCTCATCGCCCCATAAATCGCGCGGGAGAATGAGCCGGAAGCTCAGTGCGAAAAACGGAATGACCGCCGCGAGACAGCCGAGAATCAGCCAGCGATTTTCGCGCAGCGCAGAGCGCAGAGCGGCGCGCCGTCCCCAAAGGTTAGGCAACTGGACGATCAAAAGGAGGAATGCGAGCGAAAGGGTCAGCCGATAGCTGAATTTTACGGCGCGTTTGGGAAAGAATTTCGGGAGCGAAAGCGCGTAAGTCCGCCCGTTCGACGCCGGGTTGGTTGGATCCGACGCGGAAAAGAGGACGGTTCCGTCTTCCCAGACCGCGAAACGCCCCGCGCCGAGCGCACGCACGCTTTCGGTCTCGGCATCGCTGTATCGCGGAAGCGGGACGCCGTTTTCGATGAGGCGGATATCGATCCCGCGCGTCAGGATTTCGCCGGGGAATGGCTCGGAAAGGGCGGCGAAGCCCGTTTCCGCATGGATCGACGTGATCGGGAACGTCGTCCGTCCCCATGACCAGACGCCCATCCGGTTCAGCGTCATGCCCCAGACGATCACAAGCGCGAAAACGAACGCGGCTTTAAGAATTCGGGTCCCCAACCGGTAAATTTTCTCGTCGTTCAACATGATGAAGATTATAACGCGCCAAACTATGAAAATTCATAGTTGAAAGATTTCGCAAACCGCGGTATTTTAAATAGAATGAAATTTCTAATAAGCTTGGAGCGAACGAATGAAAGGAGCGGCATGGCACAGGAACGGTTAGATTTAGGTCGGTTAATCGAAGTTTTAGCGGAGCGGATGGAAACCGTATCGGAGGACACAGAGACGGAAGAAACGCTCCCGTTAGCGACACGGCTGCATGTCTTGGACGTCGTCGGGCGAACCTGCTCACGGTTAGCGTCGCTCATGGCGCAGCGGGAACGCAGCGAAGAAGTCGGCAGCGAGGATTTAAGCGCCGCACTGGCGCAGGTTTTAGCCGAGATGCGCGCGGAAGCGGGGGAAGCTGGGGAAACGGAGGCGGAGCATGGCGCGTAAGAAAACGCGGGGCTGGCGATTAAGCGAGCGCGAACTGCGGACGGTTTTCGGCGATCCGGCGATTTTCGCTGCGCTCGGCGGGATACGGCTGCGTCGGTATCAGCGCGGACCGATTCGCGCGATCGTCCGCGCGGTTCTACGCGGCGAGGGCGGGCGGTTCGTTATTCTCTTTCCGCGCCAGAGCGGGAAAAACGAGCTTCAGGCGCAGCTCGAAGCGTACCTGCTGAGTTTATTTTCGGAGGAGGGGGGCGAGATCGTTAAGGTCAGCCCGACGTTCGACCCGCAGGCGTTGACGAGTCTGCGCCGGTTGGAGCGCGTTCTTGGGCGGAATCCGCTCACGGCGGGACGTTGGAAGCGGGTTGGCGCGGCGGTCATCCAGCTCGGCAGGGCGACGATTTCATTTATGAGCGGAAGTCCGGATTCGAGTATTGTCGGGGCGACGGCGTCGCTCCTGCTCGAAATCGACGAGGCACAGGACGTCGCGAAGACGAAGTTTGACGGCGATATTGCGCCGATGGCGGCGGCGCGCAACGCGGTGATCGTCTTTTGGGGGACAGCTTGGACGTCGGATACGCTTCTTGCACGTGAACTGCGCGCGGCTCAGGAATCGGATCGGCGCGCGGCAGCAGGGAAGCGCATTGGAAGTCCGCGTCACGCTTATGTTCTGACGGCAGACGACGTCGCGCGTGAGGTGCTAACTTATGGCGCGTTCGTCGCGGAACAGGTTTCACGGCTGGGACGGAACCACCCGATGATTCGGACGCAGTTTTTCAGCGAGGAAATCGACGGTCAGGTCGGGCTCTTCCGTGCGGAGTTAGTCGATGGACTTATCGGGGCGTACCGAGCTGAGACTGAACCGTGCTCGGACGGGCGTTACTTCCTCCTCGTCGATTTCGCGGGTTCGGGCGAAACGTCGGGAACGATACGCGAGGACGAACCCGAGCGGGATCGGACGGCGGTCACGATCGTTCGGCGTGAGACAAGCGGCGATGGTGAGACGATTATCTGGCTTCCGGTTCGGCGCTTCGTATGGCTGGATCGTCCGATTCAGGCTCAGGCGGAGGATATTGAGCGGTTAGCGCGGGCGTGGGACTGCGGGCGGGTCGTAACCGACGCGACGGGCGTCGGCGCGGGACCGACCTCGACCCTTCTTCAGCGTCTCGGATCGGCTGTCGTGCGTCCTTTTGTCTTTAGTGCCTCGTCAAAAAGCGCGTTGGGCTGGGATTTCGTCGCGCTGTTGGAGGGCGGGCGTTGGCGTGAGCCGAGCGAAGCGGGGGTCGGCGACGAGGATCAGCTTCACTATCGCGACCTGTTCCTCGCACAGCTGCGTGCGGCGCAGGGAATCGTATCCGACGGACCGGAGAAGCGTTTGAGCTGGTCCGTTCCGGATGGGGCGCGCGATCCGGTTCATGACGGTCGGCTGCATGACGATTTGGTCATGAGCGCGGCGCTGGTCACGGTTCTTGATAAGGAGTTCCGGGGCGGAACGGCGGTCGGCGACTATGGGAGTGCGGCGGATCCGCTGATGGATATGGATCATGCAAAGAATTAACCGTGAATAGATATATGGAGGAGACCATGATTGAATTAGTTTACCCGTTTCAGGGAACGTATCCGATTACCCAGCGTTTCGGCGAGACGCTGACCGACCCGCAGGGGCATACGGGCGTCGATTTCGCGCTCCCGAAAGGAACGGTCGTCCGCGCGGCGGCGGACGGGGTCGTCACGGGCGCGCACTGGGACGCGAAAGGCTACGGGATTCATCTCATCCTGCGCCACGCGGGCGGGTTTGAGACGATTTATGCTCACCTGCTGACGACGTCGCTGACGCCCGGGACGAAAGTCGTTCAGGGGCAGGTTCTCGCCATGAGCGGGTCGACGGGAAATTCAACCGGTCCTCATCTCCATTTTGAAGTCCGTCATCGGGGCAAGGCGATCGATCCGCTTCCGCTGATCGCGGCGGAGCGGGAAAAAGCTGCGCGCGATACCGTGAAACAGGAATGGTACGTCAGCTGCGATGCGCTGAACGTTCGGAGCGGTCCCGGACTGGCGTATGCGGTGGTGCGGTCGATGAATCGCGGAACGACGTTCGGGGAGCGCGAGCGGCGCGAGTCAACCTGGGTTCGGATCGGGGAGAATGAGTGGGTCGCGATTCGGTACATGAGCGAGGATTTAGCGGGGGAATATCATGGGCAGTCCGTTATTCGGCGCGGCTCGCTGCGCGCGGATTTGGGCTGAGCTTCCTTATCGGTTCTTTTTAGGGAAAGAGCCTTAGGCTTTGCGTGGTCAGCCGCAGGGTTGCATAGCTTTGCAGGAGGTTGCGCCGTAAGGCTGGGTGTGAGCTGATTTATATAAAAACAGGGGGCTCGCTGACCCCCTGTTTTTGATCGTTTTACATCCATACACAGATTCGCATATTAGCGCAAGTGCAGGAAAGTTTTCAGGCTTAGCCCCGAACGCCTTACGGCATCACGTACGGCTCAATCGAGTCGATCGTCGCCTGAACGATGTACCGTTTCAGGTACTTATCCTCCACGAAATTGTAATCATCGCAGGTCACGAGCGTCAGCGATCGTTCCCCGTTGGGCTGGAACATCATGTACGCATCGTCCGGTTCCGTCCAGAAGGAATTATTCACCCGATAGGTGTACTTCATCCCGTCCGTTCCATAAATGTAGATTTCATCATCCATATGGAGATTCGTCAGGTTGACGAAAACGCCTTTCGAGTAATAGTGACCGGTCAGAACCGTATTCCCCGGATAGGGGAGATACGCGCCGCCCTCGAGCTCGCCGATATATCCGCCTAAAACCTTGAGATCATAGCCGCCCGAGAGATCCGTCCCATTCAGGTAGTTGATATGGACAATGTCAATCGGGTACTCCATTCCGAGACCGATCGCCGGAATCTGGAGCGTGTTGCCGGTGAAGATGAACCCGGACTGATCCGCGGTCGTCTTCGGAGCTGGCGAACGGAGCGAATATCCCGTATCCGGGATCGGTTCGCGCGGACATTCCTGATCGGTCATGTTGATGAAGAGGTTCATCGTGTTCATCGTCGTTTCGCGGACGAACGCCATCGTAAATTCGTTCAGCGTGTCGCTCTTATGAATACCCGGCTTGAACGGGAATTCAATCTTCCCGCCTTTCACGATCGCGCGGACAAACGGCGGGAGAAGGATCCGATCCCGTTCGCATTTCGCCCCTTCGACGGAAACCCCATCGACTAACGGCTGGAATTCGCAGTCCAGCGCGACGATATTCGCCGTGCCCGTCATGCTCGATTTTTCGCCGTTGAACTTATAATCGATTGCTTTGGGCGAATAGTTCGAGACATGCCCATATTTTTCTTCAACGGCTTTAAATTCCTGTGTCTGCGAATGATATGACTCGAAGCAGTCATCCCAAATCATCTTATAAAACCCATCGGCGCCGGAGGTCGCACAGGTCAAATCCGCGCTCTTCTCCGGAACGGTCAGGTAGAATCCCATCCAGTAGTTGTTGGGGTACGGGTTCGCCCCCGTCGTGCTCAAATGAGGCATTAAGGCACGGACGAAGTAGGTTCCGGCGCGGTTGACGGTCACGTGCATTTCCTTGACTTCGAATTCTCGCCCAGGCAGCAGGTGAAAAATACGCATCGGGATTTTCGTGAAGGTGCGGTCATGCTGAGAGAGCGTCTCCGTATAGTGCCACCAGCGGTTATCGAGCTCGCCATCGTCGACGTAAATGCGGTGAATATAGGTTCCTGTCTGCCGCTCGCGTTCGGTACAGGTCGAGTTTTTACAGTATTCTGCCTCAAAATGCATGTTCCGTGTTGGTACGCCGCTTTGCGTTGCTGAATTTATGATCAGCGACAAATCCGCGGTTCCGCCGCGAAGCTCCGGATCTGTCCTGACGATATAGCCCTCTCCGGCTGCGTTGCGGAAGTCGATGGTAAAGACTTGCTTCGCGGTGGAACAGGGATCGTAAGCGCCGTTGATCGTCCGATACAAGCGTTTTGTTGGGTCGGTACATTTCGGTCCCGCGATAACCGTCATTTCCCGTTCAAAATGGAACATGGAGTTTTCGAAGCCAAGCGTCGGATCGATGTTTTGATAGTAGAGGGTGAATTTGAATTTTGCGAGATCCGGCATGTCTGAGATACTGACGGTTTTGATAAAGATTGTACCGTGATGAAACTTAATCGGCTTATTGTCCCAGCTGAAAGCCGCATTCATAGCTGTTCGGGCGAATGTGTTGATGCTGCGATCCATGGGATCGGTATTTTTGTTATAGGTATACGTGAACTCAATCCCTTTTCCGCCACTGTCACGGAACTGTAGAACAACGCTGTAGTCGAACTCCTTGATGACCTTGTCGCCATAAAAACGGAATCGACTTTCATCAACCGTTTCATTGAGCGGAAAACTGACGATGGCGAATTCGTTCCCCGGCGTGTCCTTGAATTCAAATGACTGCGTTGTTTCCACAACACCGCTCCCATAACAGCCCGCAACATTGCTTGTATTGAAAACAAAATCCGTGGTCGTCGGCGTATTCGGAAC
>DAOUFB010000019.1:0-46811 GCA_034430135.1 Flexilinea sp.
GACAGGCATGGTTGAGGGCCATGTGTCGCAAGACGTGGGGGTTCGATTCCCCCCCAGCGCACAACACCAAAAGAAAACCGCTCATTCGAGCGGTTTTCTTTTGGTGTTGTGCGCTGGGGGTTACGCTTCACCGATATAGGCTTTCAGTAAGTCGAACGTTGCGGTCATCCCTTCGATATGGGAGCGTTCGTAGCCATGTGACGCGTAGACGCCTGGACCGATGAGCCCATGACGCAGGTCGTAGCCAGCTTTGAGCGCGACGTCCGCGTCTGAACCGTAGCGGGGATAAATATCCACTGCGTAAGGAATGTTGGCGCGTTTCGCCGCAGCGACTAATCCGTCTACCATCTTTTTACTGTAAGGGCTGGTTGCGTCCTTCGCGCAAATCGAGACATTCCGTTCCGTACAGCGCAGACCCTTCCCAATGCAACCCATATCGAGCGCGAGAAATTCGGTTACATCGGCTGGGACTGACCCCGCGCCGCCATGCCCGACTTCTTCGTAAACTGTGACATGCTGATAGACGCGCCGCGCAGGCGTTACGCCGCGATCTTTTAGATCTTTCGCGTAGGCGATCATAATCGAGACGCAAAGTTTATCATCCAAAAATCGGCTCTTGAGATACCCGCGATCCGTGATCCGGAAACGCGGCTCGAAGCAGATAAACTCGCCATTTTCAAAACCCAGCGCTTCCGTTTCTTCGCGGCTGGACGTAAATTCATCCAAAACGACTTCCATATTCTGCCAGGTGTGTTTCTCGCTGTCATATTCCTGATTGACGTGAGTTGAGGGGTTGTCGAGCTGGTAAGTTCCTTCAAAGACGCGCCCGTCGCGGGTATAAGCGCGGACGTTTTCGGATTCCGTGTTTTCGACGCGAAGCCCGCCGACGGGAAGAATTCTCATTCTTCCGTTGCTCTTAATTTCGGCGACCATCCCGCCAAGGGTATCAACATGCCCCGAAGTCATAATTGCGTCCCCTTCACCGCCTAAGTCGATAACGAGTCCGCCTTTTTCAGTTCGTTTCGGTTCATACCCGATCGAGCGGTAAATTTCGGCGGTTTTGTCGATGACGGCGCTGGTCATTCCGGTTGGGCTGTCGATTGCGAGCAGCGTCTTAAGCGTCTCTAACATGAACTTCTGAATCTCAGTATACATTCCTTTCGTAACCTCCAATTTTTTTCGGTTATCGTAACACGATTTAGCCAACCCGGCGAAAGTCAATAAAACCGTTTTCAACGTTGACCGAGACGAGCGCGACCCTGACCGCGTCGCCAACGTCGAGTCCCCGTTCGTTTTGGACGATTTTCCCTTCGACCGGAACTTCGACGATTCGAACCCAGAACCCGCGTTCGCTCGCGCCGGTCACGAAGCCGCTGAAAATTTCGCCGACATGGTCGCTCAGGAGCAGTGCGGCGGCGGATTTATAAACTTTGCGTTCGACTTTCGCCGCCTGATCTTCCATTTCGGTCATATGTTTCGCCAGACGCTCGAGCTGATTATAGGAGTAGGGCGGCTTTTCACCCTTGAACATGGCTTTCAGCAACCGCTGAGTTATCAGATCCGGATAGCGGCGGTTGGGCGCGGTTGAATGGGAATAGTCTTTGACCGCGAGTCCGAAATGACATTCGCCGGACGCACCGGCTTTCTCGGCGATATATTCTCCGGAACCGAGGAGCTTGATGATCGTCAGCGACAGATCCGGAAAACGTTCGGGGTCTTTCTTTCGCTCCTCCTCTAAGAATTCATTCAACGCTTTTGAATCCGGCTTTTTCGGCAAGATGACGCGGTAAGATTCCGCAACTTCGACGATCCGATCCCAGCGTTCGGGCGTTTTGACGACACGGCGGAGCGACGGAAAGCCTTTTTTACGGAGCGTCCGCGCCGTAACTCCGTTAACGGCGACCATCAAATCTTCGATTAAGTTTTTCGCATCGTTGCGTTCTTCGACGCGAATCTCGACGATTTTATCGTCTTTGAATATGGGAACGCCCTGAATCGTCTCAAAGTTCAATGCACCGTTTCGATCGCGCTGCTGACGAAGCTGTTTCGCGATCCGGTTTTGGAGGTGGAGATTTTCAGCCAGACCTGGTACAGCGGCGATGGATTCGGGGAGATCCGTCTTTCCTTCAAGCCAGGGACCCACCGTGTTGTACGCCAATTTGGCGTGATTCCGGACATAGGCGCGATAAATCGATTCTGCGATAATCTTCCCGCCCGCGTCAAAGGTCATATCGGTCACAACTGCGACGCGGTCAACGTCCGGGTTGAGGGACGTCAGATCGGTTGACAGTTTTTCGGGAAGCATCGGGAAAATATGCCCCGGCGGGTAAACGGATGTTGTATTTTGGATGGCATGACGGTCAATGACTGAGTTGAGCGGGACGAGTCCGTCCACGTCCGCGATCGCGACCAGAATCCGATTCGTCCCATTTTCGCCGGGAATTGCGACGGAAATCTGGTCTAAATCGCGCGAATCGTCGTTATCGATCGAACACCAACCCAAATCGCGCAAGTCCCGGTCGGTTGGAACTGGATGTTCTGGTTCATTGATTTGTGAGACTGCGTCGATAACGGATTTTGGAAAGGTCGGAACCAGCCCTTTTTCATGCATCGCGCCGCATGAAATATTGTATAAAAGTTCACGTTCGTTTCCCGTTTGCGCGATGTTGGATTTGCTGTGAAATTTTCGCTTCATGCGCATATTGACTCCTGTGTCTTTACGTTTGAGGACTTTCTTGAACGGCGGATGATCTTCCGGAACGCAGATTAGAGAATTTCTTCCTCGTCCGGTTCGATGGGGTAGGTATAGCCGCGGAAAAGTTCGTAGACTTCCGGGTATTCCTTCATGAGCCGGATGGGCTTGAAGTCTTTTGAGAGAAGGGCATGCCGCGTTTCACCAACGGCGCAGAGCTTTTCGTCGCTATCTCTCAGAATTCTATATTGAACCGTCATTTTATAGCCGTTGAAAAAGGTCAGCCGTTGTTCAATGCGCGCGGTCTCGCCATATCGAAGCGGCGATTTATAATCGCAGCGGGACGAAATGACCATGATCAGAATCCCCATTTCCTCCAATTTCGCATAGGGCAGCCCAACCAATTCCATGAAACTGGTCCGCGCTTCCTCAAACCAACGTAAATAATTTGCGTTATGGACAACCGCCATTTGGTCGGTTTCGTAATATTGGACTTTATGTAAATAAGGGAACGTATTGATTTCCATGCGGTTATCCTTTCTTTTTTTTCTACTGGGTCTAAAAAGCTTAACGAATCGAATTTGCCGTAATTCCCGGGAGAAGCGTATAAATATTCACGCCCGCTAACCCGTCGAAATACGCTTTGAGCTCAAAGACTTTATCCCAGCGCTGGACAACTCCCGCGTCAACGCCATGCCGGCGTCCAACGTCGACCATGCGCTTTTCGATGATACAAAATCCAGTCGGGAGCGCCAGATAATCGACGAGCTGCCCGAGACGGTCATAATCTGAATATTCCGCCGAGGCAATAAATTCCGCGAGAAAATTTTTTTCCTCGTCGGATATATCCCAATATTCATTATAGCGTCGGATGTCGTTCAGCGGATACGTATGTGTCAGGCAGATGCGCGCGACGTCCTCCCACCCGCGCTCCATGCAAAAGCGGTAGCCTTCGATTTGGTGGCGCGCCTTGACGACGCCGACGTATCGTCCAATATCATGCAGGAGGCAGCAAACCCGCGCCTTTTCTACATCCATGCCCGGGACTGCGCCCGCAATACGGGCTGCGGCTTTCCCAGCGACGATACTATGGCGGATCCAGTTGCCCGGATTCAGCGTTTCCGCCCAGCGCAGGGTCGCCGCGGCGGTACGGTAACTTGGATATTTTTTCTCTCTCATTCAACGATTCTCTCTTGGTCGTCCGGTGCAGATGACTGACGAGCGGGCTGCGCCGGACTTTGATTTGCACTATAATCATTAAGTATAAGCAGCTTTCTGATTGTGTACGATGATATGAGATCAATTCTTGTGCGGTTCATGGAAAGCGGAAACAAATCGAATAAGGAGCGGTTATGATTTTAGACAGTTTTGAAAATTTCCATAGATATGAAAAATATGGTGCGGGCTTTCACGATGCGGTTCGGTTTATCGCTGAAAAGGGGATCGAATCCCTTCCTGAAGGACGAACCGATGTCAGTGAGAACCTGTTCATTTTGAATCAGACGTATGAAACGGGACCTGCCGCTGAAGGAAAATACGAGTCGCACCACCGCTACATTGACGTTCAATACCTCGTCGAAGGCGAGGAAGCGATTTACTGGCAGGACATCCGCAAGCTCGAGCCAATCGAAGCCAACCCGGAGCGGGACTATGTTTTCTACCATGGAGAGGGCTGTCTGACCGAGTTAAAGGCGGGTAATTTCATGATTTTCTTTCCGTCGGATGGGCATATGCCTTCCAAAACGCTGCATTCACCGCGGACGAATCATAAAATTGTGTTCAAGATCCTTTGTCCGGACGAATTGAAATAACTCTCCCTCATAATGCAGATGCCGCGGATGCCCCGAAGTTAGTGTTTCATTACCAGCTTCGGGTCATTTTTATTGGAGCGGTTGAGTAAGATATACCCGATCATGGCGAAGAAGGAGAATATTCCACCGTTGATCCAAATCGCCTGAGGCGCGATCCGTTCAAAGATACTCCCTGCCAGCGCGGGTCCAACGGCGGAGCCGACGGGATAGGAGAGGTTGAGGATTCCCATGTAGCGGGCGCGGGCGTCCGCCGGTGCCCGCCTCGCCGTCAGTGACAGCATTGTCGGAGAGAGGATAATTTCACCAATGGTTTGAACCGTCATGCAGAGACAGTACCACGCCACGGACGGGAAGAACGCATAACTCGAAATGGCGATCGTATAAAGACCGGCGCTGAAAATCATGCCGTGGAAAGGATGGATTTTGACAGCGAAACGGGTCGCGACGAGCTGGAGAAAGACGCAGAGGAGCGCGTTGACGGAAAAAACGATACTGATTCGGCTTTCGGGGATCCCGTAAACTTCGCGGGCATAGAGCGGGAGAAGCGTGAAAACGGTCGCGGATCCGATCGTAATCATGAATAAAAAGATGGCGGCGAGGATAAATACTTTATCGCGGAGAACGTCGGACATCCGCGTCGCTTTCGGAGTTTCCGCCTCAGATTTGGGCAGTCCCGCGTTGGGATTCACGTGTCCGAGCGTTTCTTTCAGGAAGAAAACGGCTAAGAGGACGGCGAGAAAATAGAAAACGGCGGCAATGCCGTAGTTGAGCTGGTAGGAGCGGCTGGCGAGGATACCTCCGATAATGGGACCAATCGCGATGCCGGTGTTATGCGCCATGCGGTTCAAGGCGAAGGCTTCGAGCTGATTCTCGCGGTCGCTCAGGTCAACAATCATGGCGTTGCAACCGACGGAATAGAAGTTATCGAGCGCGCCCCAGACGGCGAGGAGCAACAGGAATTCCCAGACCTGATTCGACAATCCCATCAAGACATGAAAAAAGACGCCTCCGACGACCGACGCAAGGATGATCCCGCGCCGCCCGAATTTATCCGAAAAGGTTCCAATCGTCAGCGACGCAGCAATGCCCGAAATGGCGCGGGTTGACGCGAGCATAGTCGATAAATGAAGCGGGAGTCCGAGACGCTGGCGAAGATAGATATTCAGGTAGGGCCACCCCATCGATGAGCTTAACGAGACGATAAAACTGGCGAGAAAGACTATCCAAAGTTGAGGCGGAAAACGCTTGAAGAAGAAAACGATTTTTCGAACCCAATATGGCCGCCGATGCGGCAGTTCTTGACTTATGGCAGTAAACGATACGTCTAACATCAATGCTACCCTTTCGCGGCTTCCAACGGACCGATTCATCGATCTGACAACCCAGCTGACCTCCGCTTATTTCGTGGGGATTCTTCTGTGAATTTTCCGGGCTGTGATAGAATTTTACTGTAAATTTTCGAAAAACCGTACATTTTATAATGCGGAGGGACGATTGAAGATGAAGAAACAACCGGTTTTAGTTACGTCAGCATGGCCGTACGCGAATGCGCATATTCACGTCGGGAACTTAACAGGCTCACACTTGCCCGCCGATATTTTCGGCAGGACGCATCGCTTGATGGGTCACGACACTGTCATCTTGACAGGCACGGATGCGCACGGAACGCCGATTACGGTTCGCGCTGAAAACGAAGGAACGACAGCGCTCGAAGTCTACCAGCGTTTTCATCGGAGCTTCCTCGAGATGCTCATTAACGCGGGCATTTCTTACGACCTTTTCACGAGTACGCACACCGAGAATCATTTCAAAGTTTCGCAGGACGTTTTTTTAGCACTGCAAAAAAACGGCTATCTCTATCAGTCGACCGAGAAACAATGGTATTCCGTTTCGCAGCAGAAATTTCTCCCCGATCGCTACGTCGAAGGAACATGCTACATTTGCGGTTATGAAAATGCGCGCGGGGATCAGTGCGATAAATGCAGCAATCTTCTCGACCCGGAAAAAATTATCAATCCGCGCACAAAAATCGACGGATCCGTTCCGGAGCTCCGCGAAACGGAACATTATTATCTCGATTTAGGTAAGCTGCAAGGAGCGGTCGTCGACTTCCTGAAATCGCGCGAGGATGCCTGGCGTCCGAACGTCATCCGGCAGTCACTCGGCTCGATTCAGGCGAATGACCTGCATGGGCGGGCAATCACGCGCGACCTGGACTGGGGCATTCCGGTTCCGCTTGAGGGTGAAGATGGAAAATGCTTATATGTCTGGTTCGAAGCGGTCATTGGTTATCTCTCCGCGACGATCGAGTATTCGAAACTGATTGGAAAGCCGGATGAGTGGAAAACGTTCTGGGAAGGCGAGGACGCGGAGACGTACTACTTTATCGGGAAAGATAATATTCCGTTCCATGCGATTATCTGGCCGGCTCAGCTTTTCGGGACGGGGACGGAGTTTGGGACGTTCTTTACGGGTGAACCGAATAAACCGCTGAACTTGCCGACCGACGTTCCTGCGAATGAGTTCATGAATTTAGAAGGGCAAAAAATCTCCGGTTCACGGAACTGGGCGGTTTACGTCAATGACTTTTTAACGCGCTATGATCCGGATCCGCTCCGATACTACCTGACGGTCACGATGCCGGAGTCGCAGGATTCGGACTGGGATTGGGAAGATTTCCTGAAGCGGAATAATAACGAGCTGGTCGCGAACTGGGGAAATCTCGCCAACCGCGTTATCTCTTTCGCGAATAAGCACTGGGGCGCAGTTCCGACGCCGGTCGTACCCGCCGACAGCGAGGACGAAAACTTAATCGAAACGATTCGAGCTGGGTACCGGACAGTTGGCGACGAGCTGCTGAAGGCGCATTTCCGCGCTGCTGCGGCTGAAATGATGCGGTTATCGAGCGAAGTTAATCGCTATCTGGATGTCACGTCGCCCTGGACGCTGGTCAAGACGGATAAAGACGCGGCGGCGACGCGCGTTTTTTACGCGCTTCAGGCGATTAACAACCTGAAAATTCTGTTCTCGCCGGTTCTCCCGTTCAGTTCGGAAAAGCTCAATAAAATTTTGGGTTTCTCTGACCAGCTTTTCGGAAATTCGTATATCCAAACGGTTTCCGACGTGCTTGGCGAGCGTGAAGTCCTGCGTTATGACCCGGATCCGGCGGCTGGAAAATGGGAATGGCAGGACTTAGCGGCGGGACAGCGCTTCGGCGAAATTTCCCCGCTGTTCAAGAAATTGGACGTTTCAATTGTGGCGGAAGAACGCGGAAAGTTGGGACAATCATGACGATTCAACTCTATAATACGCTGAGCCGGACGAAAGAGCCGTTGAATACACTGGAACCGGAAATTGTCAAGATGTACGTCTGCGGTCCGACGGTTTACAACAAAGCTCATATTGGTCATGCAATGTCGGCGGTCGTTTTCGATATTATCCGCCGGTATCTGAGCTATCGCGGTTACGACGTGCGTTTTGCGATGAACTTTACAGACGTCGACGACAAGATTATCCGCCGCGCGAATGAGATGGGCGTTGATCCGTTCCAGTTAGCGGAGGGGTACATTCAGGATTTTCAGGCGAATTTAGCGGCGCTGAACGTCCTCCCCGCGACGTACAATCCGCGCGCGACCGAAGAAATCGGTCAGATCATTGCCATGGTTCAGGCGCTGGTTGAGAAGGGGTTTGCTTATCCGCTTGAAGGAGACGTTTATTTCCGCGTTCGTCAGCGCGAAGACTATGGAAAGCTTTCGGGACGGCGGCTGGATGATATGCGTGTCGGCGTTCGGAAAGAAGCCGACGATCGGAAGGAAGACCCGATGGATTTTGCGCTTTGGAAAGGCGCGAAAGAGGGCGAGCCCGCCTGGGAATCGCCCTGGGGTATGGGGCGTCCGGGATGGCATATTGAATGTTCAGCGATGAATTATCATATTTTCGGCGATTCGATCGATATCCATGGCGGCGGAAACGACCTGATTTTCCCTCATCACGAAAACGAAATCGCTCAGAGCGAAAGCTTCACGGGGAAAAAATTCGCAACGTACTGGATTCACAATGGAATGCTCCAGTTGAAAGGCGAAAAAATGTCCAAGTCAATCGGGAATATTGTCTCGATTGATGAGCTCCTGACGAACCACAGCGCGGATTCATTCCGTTACCTGATTCTCAATTCCGGCTACCGAAATCCGGTCATTTTCAATGAGGAAGTTTTGAATCAGGCGGAAAAGGCGATCGACCGCTTGCGCAACGCATTGAAACCGGCGCCGGCGGCAGCGGGCGGCGCGAGCGTGGAAACGGTCGACTTGTTAGCGAAACAGGTCGCAGCGACGAGAGCGGGGTTCACCGCGTCGATGGACGATGATTTCAATTCCGCGGGTGCGCTGGCTTCCCTGTATGAACTCGTTCGGTCCATGAATGCAGCGAAGGACGCAGGCGCGACAAACGCTGAGTTAGACGAAGCGTGTACGGCGCTGCGCGAATTGACTTCGGTCTTTGGGTTGACGCTGGAAGAAGGCGATTCCGATCAGTCCGGAAGCGCGGATCCGTTTGTTCAGCTGTTGGTCGATGTCCGTTTGGCGTTGCGCGCGGAAAAGAATTGGAAAATGAGCGACCTAATTCGCGACCGTCTCAAGGAGAACGGGGTTCTCTTAGAGGATTCGAAAGACGGGACGGCGTGGCGTTGGGCGTAGGCAGTTATCGATTCTGCGTCAGGGGGTGGTCATGAAGGAATGGATTACTGGACGGAATGCTGTTTACGAAATCCTGACGCTTCGGAGCCGGGAATTTTTCCGTTTCTACGTTTCCCGAAAGGCGGAAGTCAAGGGAAAATTAGCGGAAATTATCGATTTGGCGCATCGGCGGAAAATTCCGCCGATGTTCGTCGATCGCGGCGTTCTCGATCGAATTGACGAGAATCATCAAGGACTGGCGCTCGAAGTCAGCGGTTTTCACTATTCAGATTGGGAAGATATTGAGGCGAAATCCGCCGCGTCCGGCGATCCGTTATTCGTCCTGTTTTTGGATATGATTCAAAATCCGCAAAATTTGGGGACGCTGATTCGGACAGCGGCTGCGGCGGGAATGCACGGTATCGTCATTCCAACGGCGCGTTCTTCCGGCGTGACGCCCGCGGTGGTTCATGCGTCGGTCGGCGCAACGGAGCATATTCCGGTCGTGCAGATGAACCTGGCTCAGGCGATTCGAGCTATGCGCGAAGCCGGCGGCTGGGTCGTTGGGCTTGAGGGCGGCGAAGGCGCGGTTGACGTTGCTCCGAAACGACTCGGCGGCAGTCTCGGTATTGTCGTCGGGAGCGAAGGCGAAGGACTGCGGCGGCTTTCGCGGGAAGCGTGCGACGAGCTGATTCGGCTGCCGATGCCGGGCGGTTTCGAGTCGCTGAATGCGGCGGTCGCGGGATCGATCGTGATCTACCTGAGCGTTCTCAGGCGCGGCGGAATCGCTTTTTAGCTTCGTTCGAAAACGGTTTCACCCCGATAAATCGTTCTCAGGATGGGTATTTCCTTAATCTGACTTGGTTCGACTTCGGCGGGATCCGCTTCAAGGAAAGCGAGATCCGCGGCGTAACCGGCTGCAATTGCGCCATGGGTTCGCTCGTTCCGGGCGAGGTAAGCCCCTCCGCAGGTATGCGCATATAAAGCGTTATCAGCGCTGATGCGTTCCTGCTCAAGCGAGTGATTTACTGCGGCATGAATCGCCAACAGTGGATCGCAGGGTGTCACCGTGCAGTCCGACCCCAACGCGACCGGCACGCCGCCGTTTATAACGGACGCGATCGGATCGACGCGGTGCGCTCGTTCTTCACCGAGCAGTTCGGTATACGTTTCATGAGGCCAGTAGTAATTAAACCCAGGCTGTGCGCTGACGCAGACGCCTAGATGGTTCGCACGCTGAATCTGGTCCGCGGTTCCGAAAGAAAAATGCTCGATGCGATGACGGAGTTTTTTATCAGGCTGTTTGCGGATGACCTTTTCGATAACGCGGAGAAATTGGTCCGAGGCGCGGTCGCCGACGCAGTGGAGTGAGATTTGGATATTTTCGGCGTGAGCTTCGGTCATGAACGCTTCCAGCTCCTCGTCCGAGTAATTCAGCGTGCCGTTCGTATTCGGTTGATCTGCGTAAGGTTCGAGCATGGCGGCAGTATGCGGTCCGGTGTCGCCGTCTAAAAGAACCGCGCCGCAGCCGCCAATCTGGCGCAGTCCAGCTTCTTTGACCTTGCGGACGTTATGTGTTTGCGTGTAGAGGCGAAGGTCGATCGGGAGGCAATCCTGATAGGCGATGAGTTCATCCAATTCGGTTTCGTCGATCAGCGCGTGGATCGAGGTGACGCCTTTGGATAGGGCGAGTTCTGCTGCCTGTTTCCAGCTCATTTTTCGGAAAGCACTGCTGCTGCGATAGCCGCTGCTCATATAGCGATGCAATTTCAGGTTGGCTTCACCGCAGAGTTCGCCGTTGAATTTTTCGGTAACGGCATCGCAGCGCAATTCACAATCGAAGCAGTCCGTTGAACGAAGCTTGATTCCCGCTAATTGGAGCGTTCTTCGGGTCGTAACGGACATATGCCCCGTCCGGTCGGTGACCTGGATCACGCGGTTGGGGGCGATTCGTTCAAGGTCGGCGGCGGTCAGGCGTTCCGACTCCGGCGTTAGATCATATTCATAATTAAACGCAATAAGCGGTTTTTTATGCCCGGAGAGCGCGTTTTCGATGGAGAGCGCGTTCATGATTTCGCGTCGGGTTCGAAGTCCGCCTAAATCTAATTCGAACTCCTGCATCCCCATGGCGGTAAAGTGGTTATGGCTGTCCACAAAACCGGGGACAATCAACGCGCCTTTGGCGTCGATTCGGGTCAGGTTGGAGATCGTTTCGCTGGGGAGCTTATTCGGATCCCCGACCCCGATAATTTTCCCATTTGCGATCAGGATAGCTCCATGAATGAGTTCGGCGCGCCCCAGCTTTCTCGGGTCAAATTGTTTAAACCTTCCGTTCAGAATGAGTTTATTTTGTCCCATTTCTCTTTCCGCTACTGATTAACCGGGTCCAGGACCTGATTCAGTCCTTCGCCCAACATATTGATACTCATAATTGCCAGAAAAACGCCGATGCCGGGAAAAACGCTGACCCACCAGGCGTTATTTAGAAAGGTTCGTCCGCTGTTGATCATTGCGCCCCATTCGGGCGTCAGCGGCTGTGCACCGAGTCCGAGGTAGCTCAGCGACGATCCTTCCAGAATTGCGCCGCCAATTCCGAGCGTCGCCAGGACGATGACCGATTGGTAGATATTCGGAAGAATGTGGCGGAATAAAATCCGTGCATCGCTGGCGCCGATCGTCCGTGCTGCATTGATGTATTCCATTTCGCGTGTCTTGAGTACCGCTGATCTTGCCATACGCATGAACTGCGGAATGGAGCCGACGCCGACGGCGAGAATCACGTTATTTACGCCGGCGCCTAAGACCGCCATAATCGTTAAGGCGAGGAGAATTCCCGGAAACGCCATCAAAACTTCGGTGATCCAGCTGATAACGGAATCAACGACCCCGCCGTAAAATCCGGCGAGAACCCCCATCAATGTCCCAAAAAATAAACCGATGACGACAGCTGTGAGCCCGATGATGAGCGAGACGCGTCCGCCAAAAACGAAGCGTGACCAGATATCGCGCCCGAGTTTATCCGTCCCCATCCAGTGGTCCGCGTTCGGCGCGGTAAAGGATTCTTTGGGTCTGGGCTGATTGACGTCATAGCGTGCGATGTAAGGGGCAAAAACCGCAGTGCTGATCGTAGCGATTAGGAGGATCAAGCCGACCATGAAATTAAAGTTGCAAAAAAAGCGGTTGGCGCATTTCGGACGGCTGGGCATTTTATCGCGGTATATACGTTTCAGTTCGTTGTTCATCCAAGCCTCACGCGCGGATCGACGACCGCATAAATCAGATCGGCAACGGTGTTGACCAGAACGTAAATCAGGGCGAGAATCGAAACGGTTCCCTGAATCAGGGGAAAGTCCTGATTTTTAATTCCAATCACCGCGAGGGAGCCGATTCCCTGCCGGGCGAAAATCGATTCGATGACGACCGAACCGGCGAAAACGTAAACGAGCTGAATCGAGACGGCGGTCACGGTCGGAATTAGCACGTTCGGCAGGATATGCTTGACGAGGATGCTAATCCGGGAAAGACCTTTCGCCTTCGCGAGGTTCGGGTAGAGTTTGAGCTGTTCCTCGATGACCGACGTTCGGACGATTTTTCCGAGCCAGAAAATTTCCCCCAGTCCGAGCGAAAGCGCGGGCAGGATGATTCCGCGCGGATCGCTCGCTTTCGCGACGGCAGGAATCCAATTCAGCCTGACGGAAAAGAAGAGGATCAGAAGAATGGCTAAGAAGTAAGTAGGAACCGAGATGACCATCAAGCTGATCAGCGAGATGAGCCGGTCTAAAAATGAATATTTCGTCGCCGCGGCGAGCAATCCAATCGCGATACCGAAAAACGTCGACATGGCGATCGTCGTGAGTCCGAGATGGATTGTGGCAGGGAGCTGTTCCGCGATTTGGTTCCAGACTTTTTTGTTGTTACGGATGCTTGTCCCCATGTCGCCCCGCAGCAGGCGTTTTACATAGTTGAAGTACTGCACGGGAATTGGGTCATTGAAACCCAATTCCTCGCGCAGCTGTTCGATTCTTTCGGGCGACGTCGTCAGCCGCCCTGTCATGACCTTAACGGGATCTCCGGGCATCACATGAATCATCAGGAAAGTCAGGATCGAAACCCCGATAAGAATCGAGAGAGATGTCAGGAGACGCCGCCCTAAATAGTTTGACATTCTTTAGCTAAAATCTCGTTCTTTCAATCTCAAACAGCTTAGTTCGAGCCAAGCCAGATGTCATAGAGGACCGGGTAGCCCTCTCCGTCAAACGCAAAGCCCTGAATCTCCGAATCGGCGAGATACATTGAGCTGTAGATATGAATCGGAATGATGAGCGCGTTTTCCATGATAATCTGCTGGGCTTCGCCGTAGAGGGCTTTGCGTTCTTCGGCGTCGACCGTTTTCGGCGCGATTGTCAAAATTTCATCCAGCCGTTCATTCCGGAATCGCGTATATGCGGAGCCGCCGTCGATATTCGACGAAAGGAAAACGTAGTTGAGCGCCGACGGATCGGGGCTAATCCACCCCATGTTCAGGATGTTGTGAGCGCCTTCCTGACCGACGGCGGTAATTCCCGCGTCGTCCAGCATCTGGAGATTGACTTCAAAGCCGGCGTCCTGGAGCGCGTAAGTCAGGAGTTCCATGAACTGTTCTTCATATGCAGGGAGAGCTGGGTATTCGATCGTCAGTTTTTCCCCGTCCTTTTCGCGGATGCCGTCGCCATCGCTATCGATCCAACCGGCTTCTTCGAGGATGGACTTCGCTTTTTCGAGGTCATACGGATACATATTGTCCACGTCAGGATTGTAACCCCAAGTCGTGGGGGAGATGATCGAGTGAGCCGCGGGGGTTAAGCCCATGGACGCGTTTTCCATGATTTCGTCGCTGTTGACCGCGTAAATCATTGCCTTTCGAACGTTGATGTCGTCGGTCGGGAATTTTTCGACGTTGATCATCTGATGCGAGGGCAGTCCGGGCGCGGAGAAAGTAAAGAGTTGATACGCGGGATCATCCTTCATCGTCGAAGCGTCGACCGGGCTTGGATCCTGAACGAGCTGAGCTTCGCCGGTCTGGAGCGCAATGACGCGTGTCGCCGTGTCCGGGAGAATACGGAAGACGACTTCGTCGAGATACGCGGCGCCCGAATGAGCACGGAACGACGGAGCGACGTTATAATCCGGATTCTTCTTGAGCGTGATGCTGTCCTGAGCCGCCCAGTTTTCGAGGATAAACGGACCTGTGCCGATATGCTGACCTTCTTCAGCGGACGGCGACGGGATCATCAGCCATGCCCGCGACAAGTCCAGCAGAAAATTGGCGTTGGTTTCGCTGAATTTGACCGCTACGGTTGCGTCGTCGACGATAACCGTTTCTTCGTAGGTCGTCAACAACGCGGGTGAAGCCGCGTTCGGCGTCAATCCTTTTTTCGCCCGATCGAGGGCAAATTTGACCGCTTCGGCGTTGAAATCTGTTCCATCATGGAACTTGACGTCGGTTCGGAGATGGAACGTGTATTCCGTTCCGTCTTCGTTGAAGCTCCAATCCGTCGCCAGACCTGGAACGAAATCGCCGGCGGGGTCAACGTAAACAAGGGGATCAAAAATCTGCTGAATGACGAGAGCTTCAGGAATATAAACGCCGCTTGCCGGATCGATGTTCAACGGCTCAACGCTCAACCCGATCGTGAGGGATCCGCCTTCGGACTGTGCGAAAGCGGGAACAATTACCGCGAGAAGCGCGAAGATGACAAAAAGAAGGAAAACTTTATTTTTCATTGGACGATGAACTCCTGTAAAACTGAACAATAACTCGGACAATTGTTATCGGATGAGAACCTTAGGGGCACAGTCGCTCATCATCGTCAGGTTGACTTAAATGAAAAACGAACGGGACCACCCACCGATAAAACCATACACGCGAGAAAATTCCGTTCGTCCGCTTATGCTTTGACTGGGACATCAGCCAAAGCTGGACGAGCCTGGAACTTCTCGCAAGATACAGAGACAGCTATTCGAGTAGACAAATATTTCATTTCCCATGTTTTTTATTATATGGGAAAATGGTCCTCCGCCGAATCAATTTATTACAATCAAACCTCGCATGAGGTAAACGATGTCATGAATTTTGCATGATTCGTCATTTTAGGTCTTGACGAAACCGGTGATTCTTTGGTATAGAGCGTGCCTTGACCCTACCTTTTAATAGAGTATAATAGTGCAAGTATTTTAATAGCGCGCAGGAGGTAAATGTGTATACAAGCCTCCGCGAGAGGAGTTTCAAACATGGGTCTATCCAAATCTATCTCATCGTTAGCGGAAAAGCGAATCTGCGTTACCGGCGGCGCTGGTTTTCTTGGGTCGTTCGTTCAGGAGAGCTTGCGCGCCCGCGGTGTGAAGGATATTTTTGTTCCGGCGATTGAAAATTATGATTTGGTAAATCCGACGGATGTTAAAAAGATGCTTGACGACGCCAAGCCGGAGATTATTATTCATTTGGCGGCAAACGTCGGCGGCATTGGCGCCAACCTGGAACACGGAGCGGAGTTTTTTTACGATAATCTCATGATGGGCGTGCAACTTATGCATGAAGCGTATCTCCGCGGCGTCGAAAAATTCGTCGCTATCGGGACGATTTGCGCATACCCGAAGTACACGCCGATCCCGTTCAAGGAAGACGAACTTTGGAACGGATACCCCGAAGAGACGAACGCGCCATATGGTCTGGCGAAGAAGATGCTGCTCGTTCAGGCTCAGGCGTACCGTCAGCAGTATGGTTTCAACGCGATCTACCTCTTGCCGGTTAACTTATATGGTCCGCGCGATAATTTCAGTCCGAAATCGTCGCACGTTATTCCCGCGCTGATTCAGAAATTTTACGAAGCGAAACTTTCGTCCGCGCCGGAGGTCGTTATCTGGGGCGACGGTTCGCCGACGCGCGAATTTATTTATGCCGGCGACGCAGCGGAAGGGATCGTCCTCGCCGCGGAGAAGTACAACGGGGCTGAACCGGTTAACATCGGCTCGGGCATGGAGATTTCGATCCGAGATTTAGCGGCGCTGATCGCTCGCGAAGTTGGCTATGAAGGTCGGCTCGTTTACGACACGAGCAAACCGAATGGTCAGCCGCGCCGTGCGCTCGACGTCAGCCGCGCTGAAGCAGAATTTGGATTCAAAGCAAAAACGGACTTTACGACCGGTTTGAAAAATACGATCCAGTATTACATCGAAAACCGTGAACGAATTTTAGCGAAAGGCTAAATTATTTTGGAAACGAGAAAAAGCGATGCGATCCCGGAAGTTACGATTCAGCCTGCGAGCGGTTGGCGATTAATTGACCTGCGCGAACTCTATCGCTATCGGGAACTGATTTACTTCCTGAGCTGGCGCGATTTGAAGGTTCGATACAAGCAGACGCTTTTGGGTGTGGCATGGGCGGTGGTCCAGCCGGTGATGACGATGCTCGTGTTTTCGATTTTCTTCGGAAATTTAGCGGGCGTCCCCTCTGACGGGATCCCCTATCCGCTTTTTTCGTTGGCGGGGTTACTTCCCTGGCAGCTGTTTGAAAACGCATTCCGCAACGCGAGTAAGTCGCTCGTCAGCAACCGCAATATGGTGACCAAGATTTATTTTCCGCGCGTGGTGTTGCCGATGGCGAGCGTATTGTCGAGCGTCGTCGACTTCTTTGTCGCGCTGCCGATTTTAATTGGCTTGATGGTTTGGTACCGATACGCGCCGAACGTTTATGTCATGTTGCTGCCGCTGTATTTGCTGCTGACGGTCGTCACGGCTTTTGGCGTCAGTCTCTGGTTCTCGGCGCTGGACGTTTTGTACCGGGATATCGGCTACATTATCCCGTTCATCGCGCAGCTTTGGATGTATCTGACGCCGATTGCCTATGGGTCAGACCTGATTCACAATCCTAAATGGCAGGCGATCTATTCCCTGAACCCGATGGTGGGGGTCGTTAACGGCTTTCGGCGCGCCTTACTCGGCACCTATGGTTCCGTCCCGTGGCAGAGTTTGCTTTTTTCGACGTTGATTTCATTGGCGATATTGGTAACCGGTTTAGTGTATTTTCGCCGGATGGAACGTAATTTTGCGGACGTGATTTAGGAGCCGAAATGAGCGAAAGATATTCCGTAGAAGTCGAAAATATCGGAAAACGCTACAAGATCGGTTCAATGCCGACGATGTACCGGACGTTCCGCGAGTCGATGAGCGAAAAGTTTCACAACCTGACCCGCCCCAAGGCGCAGACCTCTGAATCGGATACGTTCTGGGCGCTGCAAGACGTTTCGTTCAAGGTCAAGGAAGGACAGGCGGTCGGCATCGTTGGTCGAAACGGAGCCGGGAAGTCTACGCTTTTGAAGATCCTCTCGCGTGTCACGGATCCAACGCTCGGAAAGGCTAAAATTTACGGGCGTGTTGGATCCCTGCTGGAGGTCGGAACGGGTTTTCATCCGGAACTGACCGGACGGGAAAATATTTTCCTGAACGGCGCGATTTTGGGAATGAAAAACAGTGAAATCGCATCCAAATTGGACGAGATTATCGCCTTTTCCGAAGTGGAGCGGTTCATTGATACGCCGGTTAAACGGTATTCGAGCGGGATGTACCTTCGATTGGCGTTCGCCGTCGCGGCGCATCTTGAGCCGGAAGTTCTCGTCGTTGATGAGGTCCTGGCGGTTGGCGACGCTGAATTTCAACGAAAATGCATCGGGAAGATGAATGATGTTGCGAATGCGGGGCGGACCGTGTTGTTCGTTTCGCATAATATGTCGGCGATCCTGCGGCTGACGAGTGAAACGGTCGTTCTCGAAAAAGGGCGCATGATTCTTCAAGCGCCGACGCCCGAGGCGGTCGATTATTATCTCTCGCATGGGTTTTCAAAGGATGGCGAACGTACCTGGAAAGCGGAGGAGATTCCCGACAGTGCGGCGCCGTTCGCGCCCATTTCGCTGAAAATTTTGAATTCAGCGGGCGTGGTATCGGATACGGTTCGATCGACGGATGAATTTACGATTGAATTCAGTTATCGTCTTGACGAGGCGATCACTGGATTGCGCGTAGGTTTATACCTGATTTCGACACGCGGCGAATTTATTTTTACCTCGTTTGACGTTGACGACGCGGAGAAGTTTGACCAGTTTTCGACGCGTCAGGCAGGGGTATATAAGAGTCGGTGCACCGTGCCGGCGAACATTTTGAACGAAGGACGTTTCGTCGTCGGGGTCAACGCCAGCACGTTCCGCATCAAACGCTATTTTCACGATGAGCAGGCACTGACGTTCAGCGTAGACGGTACCGGCGCGCCCGGTACGCAGTGGGCTGAGACGCGTACCGGATTAGTGCGTCCGAAATTGGATTGGGTCATTGAGGTTGAGAAAAAATTATGAGCACGAAACAATTAATTACGCGATTATTGGGCGAGATTCCGCTGACCGCGGAATTCTATTTTCAAATTAAGAAAAATAACGAACCCGGGACACGTTATTCCCTGAAGAACCTGAAAGCGCGCATCCCCCAGATGCTTGAAGAGATCGAAGCGGGGAAGCGGACGACGGAAAACCCGAAAAAAATTCTCGTATTTACCTCGCTGCATTACTGGATCGAGGAGGCGGCGACGCTGGCGCTGTACTTCGCGGCGACGGGGCATGACGTGACGTTCGGTTATATGCCGTATGCAGATTGGAAAAATCCGGTCAATAAGTTCGACGTCCGCAGGCAGGACCTGTACACCCGGAGCGTTCTTGAAGGCGCGGAGAAGTACATGAAGATCCATTCATTTCTCCCGTCTTTCCCGGTCTATAAATCGTTCCCTGAAGAGTTGAATCGTATCGTGGATGAGGTTTCGACGTACGACACGCAGTATACGCTGCAGGTTGAGGAGATTAGCAAGGATAATCCGTTGTTCAAGCTGCGCTGTGAACGGAACGAAATTTTCGCCAAGCTGCTGTATAACTGGATTCAGGAGCATAAGCCGGATCAGATTATCGTCCCGAATGGAACGATTCAGGAAATGGGCGTCGCTTACCGCATGGCGAAATGGCTTGGGATTCCGGTCACGACGTATGAATTCGGTGAACAACGGAAGCGCATCTGGATTGCGCAGAACCGTGAAGTCATGCGTCAGGAAACGGATGACCTTTGGGCGGTTCGAAAGAACGTTCTTGCGACGGACGCCGAGCTGGAAAAAGTCCGAGCAATGTTCGGCGCGCGTCAGAGAGCCGATCTTTGGGAAAATTTCTCCCGCCGTTGGCAGGGATCCGAACGCGTCGGACAGGAAAAAGTCCGCGAGGAGTTAGGTCTCGATCAGCGTCCGATTGTCTTTCTTGCGACCAACGTCCTCGGCGACTCACTGACGCTCGGACGCCAGACATTCTCAAAGAATATGGCGGAATGGATCGAGCGCACGATTCAATATTTCCTCGAGCGCACGGATGCACAGCTCGTAATTCGCGTTCATCCGGGCGAACAGTTCACGCATGGAACATCGATGGTCGATGTGGTTCATGCGCTTTGTCCCAACCTTCCGCCGCATATCCATCTCATCACGCCGACGGACAAGACGAACTCATACGATCTGGTCGATATTGCCTCGGTCGGACTGGTATATACAACGACGATGGGGCTGGAAATGGCGATGAGCGGAGTTCCGGTTATCGTCGCCGGTCAGACGCATTACCGCGGACGCGGCTTTACGTTCGATCCGACGAGCTGGGTCTCGTATTATAAGATGATCAACGCGTTCCTGGACGACCCGTCGAAGGCGGTTCTGAGCGAAACGCAGGTTCGGACGGCATGGTCTTACGCGTATTCCTTTTTCTTTGAATATGCGCTCCCGTTTCCGTGGCATCTGGTCCGGATGTGGGAAGATTACGACAAGCGTCCATTCTCCTACGTTCTCGGTTCGGAAGAGGCGGCGAAGTATCGCGAAACGTTCGAGTACCTTTTGGGTGAACCGATTCAGTGGGAGAAGATTTTGAATCTAAAAACTGAAGAGGAAGCGTAAGCTATGGAAACGAAGGAAAACGTCCGAACGTTTTATGACCAAATTGGCTGGAAGGTCGAAGCAGACGGGTTCTATCAAAACGCGCGCTATGAGGACTTGCGCCCGATTTCAGCGGAATATATCCATAAATGCCACCTGCGCATTACGCCGTATCTGGCGAAACCGGGGAAGTTGATTTTGGATTTGGGCTGCGGTCCGATTCAATATTCTGAATATCTGACTTATTCCGAAACGCATGATTTTCGTGTCTGCTGCGATATTTCACTGACCGCGCTCATGGAAGCACGAAAACGTATCGGTGATCATGGCTTATTCGTCGTTGGCGACGCCGCGAATCTTCCATTTGCACCGGAGACGATCGACGATGCTGTCTCGCTTCATACGCTGCATCATTTGGATTTGGCGGACCAGAAAAAAGCCTGGGGCGAACTTTACCGCGTTCTGAAACCGGGTGCGACTGCGGTCGTTGTGAACGGTTGGACCGAATCAGCGATGATGAAGCGGGCTCAGAATTGGATCCGAATTGCGGAAGCGATCGGTCACCGTATCGCCGTCTGGCGCGGAAAAGAAAAGCCGAAGCCGAAAAAAACGGAAACCTCGGGCGCGGAGAAGACGAAAGCAACCGGAACGTTCGTCCAGAAGCTGAACGCTGACTGGATTCGGACGGAGCTCCCGAAAGTTGCGCCGAACGCGAAAGTCACGATTGCCTGCTGGCGGTCGGTTTCGGTTCGTTGGCTTCGGGCGCTGATTCATCCGCCGTACGGGAAATTTGTCCTGAGAAAGTTATTTGAAGCGGAAACGGCGAATCCGACGAAATACGGGGAAGAAGGTCAGTATCCCCTGATTGTGATGGAAAAGGCATCAGCCTGAGTCCGATACCGCATAAAGCGCCGAAAAAGAGTGGATTTTAGCCGAGTCTCGCACCTGAGATTCGGTTTATAATAAAGCGGAACATTATCGATTAATCGCGTCCTGATCTGAGATGAAACGGATTGGGGCGAAAATAGAAAAAACAGATTGCGGGGCAGGCTCTGGAGAGGAGAAGCCCGAACGGAGGATGATTCATGGATTGGAGCAATAAGGTTGTCTTAGTTACCGGAGGGACAGGGTCATTCGGTAAGAAGTTTATTGAAATCATGCTGAACGAGTATCACCCGGCGAAGATTATTGTCTTGAGCCGCGATGAGCTGAAACAGTATGAAATGCAGATTTCCGGGAAGAATCATCCATGCATGCGCTATTTTATTGGCGATATTCGCGACCTGGAACGGCTCCGACGCGCGTTTCAAGGTGTCGATATCGTCGTTCATGCTGCTGCGCTGAAACAGGTCCCGGCTTGTGAATATAATCCGTTCGAAGCGGTCAAGACGAATATCTTAGGGACGCAAAATGTCATCGATGCCGCGCTCGACGCGGGGGTAAAGAAAGTTTTCGCCCTCTCCACGGATAAGGCGGTCAATCCGGTCAACCTTTATGGCGCGACCAAGGCGGCGGCGGAGAAACTCGTCGTTCAGAGCAACGCCTATTCCGGCGGACGAGAGACACGCCTGAGCTGCGTCCGTTACGGGAACGTCGTCGGGAGCCGCGGTTCGGTCGTCCCGATTTTCCTGAAACAGCGGAACAGCGGTAAATTGACGATAACGGACGAACGCATGACTCGATTCTGGATTTCGCTCGAAAGCGGTGTCCGCTTCGTCATCCGCTGCATTGAGCAGATGCGCGGCGGGGAAGTTTTCGTCCCGAAGATCCCGTCGATGGCGGTTAAGGATCTCGCGAAAGCGATTTCACCGAATGCGGAACTCGTCTATACAGGTATTCGCCCGGGTGAAAAGCTGCATGAGGTTCTCATTTCCGACGATGAGGCTCGCAACACGATCGAGTTAGACGATATGTTCGTCGTCCAGCCCTCTGGCGTGACCTGGTTTGGGCATGAATGGGAGAAAATCGGAAAGCGCTGCCCTGACGACTATCGTTATTCGAGCGATAATAACAGCGAATGGCTCAATATCGATGGCATTAAAAAGATGGTCGAGCAGGTCGAATCAAGTCTCAACGGAGAAGGGGACTAACGCGAATGGGGAAAAAACGTATCCTGGTTACGGGCGCTTCCGGCTTATTGGGCTTGAATTTTTCGCTGCAATACTGCGATTCGTTTGAAATCATCGGGGCACTGAACCGGAACGCGCTGAATAACGCGCCGTTTCCGTGTATCCAAAAAGATTTTATGAAAGCGGAATTTGCGGACGAGCTGATAGATGAGGCGAAACCGGACGCAATTTTGCACTGCGCCGCACTGGCGAATCTGGATGTTTGCGAACGGAACTCGGATGACGCACGGATGATGAACGGCGTTATTCCCGGTATCTTGGCGGAGGCGGCTGCGAAACGGTCGGTTCCTTTCCTGTCCATTTCGACGGATGCGGTTTTCGACGGTCAGAACCCCAATCCGGGCGGCTACCTCGAAAGCGATGCGACGAATCCGATTAACGTTTATGCGTCGACGAAGTTGATGGGGGAAAATTCGGTTCTTTCGGCGTATCCGAAAGCGATCGTTGCCCGGGTTAATTTCTACGGCTGGTCGATTAGCGGTCAGCGTTCGCTCAGTGAGTTTTTCTATCAGAATCTGAAAGCCGGCCGCGTTGTTTCCGGATTTACGGACGTCTATTTCTGTCCGCTTTATGTCCGTGATTTGGCGCGGATTTTAATAAAACTTCTGGATTCGGACGAATCTGGTGTGATTCATGTTTTTGGATCGCGCGTTCTCAGCAAGTATGATTTTGGCGTAGAGATTGCGAAAACATTCGGATTTGACCCGAACATGGTTCAGCCGACTTCATGGCGCGACAGCGGGTTGACAGCGGTTCGTTCGCCGAACCTGATTATGAATATCGACCGCTTGACGAAGTTCCTGGGCGGAAACGTTCCGGACGGCGTGAGCGGATTAGCGGAATTCCGCGCTGATTTAGAGGCAGGACTGCCGGAACGGATTAAAGGTTATCGATGGAACTGAAATTTGGAGAGAAACGCGTTGGATTGAACGATCCGGTTTATTTTATCGCCGACATTGCTGCGAATCATGACGGCGATTTAGCGCGCGCGAAAGAGCTTATCCATCTCGCGAAGGAAGCCGGCGCGGACGCGGCAAAATTTCAAAATTTTAAAGCGCCGAAAATCGTTTCGGATTACGGCTTTCGCCATATGGGCGGGCAGCAGTCGCATCAGGCAAGCTGGAAGAAATCGGTCTTTGAAGTCTATCAGGACGTTTCCGTTCCGGACGAATGGTCGGAAGAGCTGAAAGAGACCTGCGATCGCGAAGGGATTTTATACTGCTCTGCGGCTTATGATTTCGACGCGATCGATTATCTCGACCGATACATTCCGATTTATAAGATTGGCTCGGGCGATATTGACTGGATCGAAGCGCTTGAACGCGTTGCTGCCAAGATGAAGCCGGTTCTTCTCGCAACCGGAGCGTCAACGCTCATGGACGTAACCCGCGCGGTTGAGACGATTACGGCGATCAATCCGCAACTTGTGCTGATGCAGTGCAATACGAATTACACAGCATCGCTCGAAAATTTTGATCATATCCACTTGAATGTCCTGAAAGATTATGCGCGCCGCTGGCCGGAGCTGATCCTCGGACTATCGGATCATACCCCGGGGCACGCGACTGTATTAGGCGCGGTTGCGCTTGGGGCGCGCGTCATTGAGAAACATTTCACGGACGATAATTCCCGCGAAGGTCCGGATCATAAATTTGCGATGAATCCGAAGACGTGGGAAGAGATGGTCGTCGCGACGCGTCAGCTCGAGCGCGCGTTAGGGTCGGAAACAAAGGTCATCAATCCCAATGAAGAAGAAACCTCGGTGATTCAGCGGCGCTGCGTCCGCGCGGCGCGCGACCTGCCGGCGGGAACGATCTTGACGCGTTCCATGCTGGACGTGCTGCGCCCGGCGATTCCCGGCGCGGTTAAACCGAGCGAAATTGACGCGCTGATTGGGCTGAAGCTGAAAACGGAATTGCCATTCGGAAAAGAAATCACGTTCGAAGACGTAATGGATGCGTCGGACGAAGCATAACGAGAAAAATTGCATGAAAGTATTGTATTTCACGCGCGATTATACGCCTCATGACGTTCGGTTTTTGAACGCGATCGCCGCGCTTGGGCATGAGGGGTATTTTTTACGCCTCTGCGACGAAAAACGCGGCTTGGACGGGCGTCCGCTTCCGGAAGGGATTCTTGCCGTCGATTGGCGTTGGGGAAAAGGGCTCGTCGAACCGAGTTCCTATCCCGAGGTCGCGGAAGACTTAAGGCGCGTCGCGGCGGAAATTCATCCGGACGTCATTCATAGCGGACCGCTTCCGGATGTTTCGTATATCGTTGCGTTAGCGGATCTGCATCCGCATGTCGCAATGTCCTGGGGTTTTGACCTGAACCATGATATTTACGTTGACCCGGCGCAGAAGGAGCGTGCCACGGTTGCGCTCGCCCATGCAGATTGGTTTTTGGGCGACTGCTACACGGAGTTGGACAGTGCCGCGGCGTTGGGGTATCCGCGTTCCCGCGCGTCGATTTTCCCTTGGGGGATCGATCCGCGCCGGTTTTCTCCAGGCGAAAGTTCCGTCCGGTCATCGCTCGCGCGTGACGACGACTTTTTGATGCTGAGCTTACGATCGCTGGAGCCGAATTACAGCGTGGAAACAACGATCCGCGCCTTTATCCGAGCTGCGGGAGATGAGCCATCCTTGAAATTGATGATTCTTGCGGACGGGTCGGAGAGCGAACGGCTTAAAGCCCTTGCGACGGAATCGTCGCCAGAGATTCAGTCCCGTATCTTTTGGCTCGGACGCAAGCCCTATGATGAGCTGGTCGATTATTACCGCGCGGCGGATTTATATCTGAGTTCGTCAGTTACGGACGGTTCATCGGTTTCGTTGCTTGAGGCGATGGGCTGCGGGCTGCCTGTTCTCGTTTCAGATATTCCGGGAAATTTGGAGTGGGTCGAGGAAGACGTGACCGGTTTTACTTTTCCGGTCGGCGGGACGGAAGCACTCGCCGCGAAAATGATTGCGCTTGCGCGGGATCGTGGAAGGCTGAAGACGGTTATCGGAACTGCGGCTCGTGAACGCATCGTACAGGATGCCGATTGGGAAAAGAATACATTGAGAATCACAAAAGCTTACGAAAACGCACGCGGGCGAAACATTTTAGTTATTCAGGCGCGCATGGGGTCGAGCCGGCTTCCGGGAAAAGTTTTGAAAGATTTCGCGGGTCAGCCGATGCTGAACTGGGTCGTTAAACGGGGCGCACGAGCGGCGTTAATCGACGATGTGGTGATCGCGACGACGACGGATAAAAGCGATGATCCCATTGCGGATTGGGCTGCGGCGAATGACGTAAAAGTCGTCCGCGGATCAGTTTTTGACGTTCTCTCCCGCTATATGCAGGTCGTTAACGAGATGGGGCTGAAGCCTCAAGATCGGATTATCCGTGTCACCGGCGATTGCCCGTTGATTGATCCGGGACTCATCGATGACCTGATTCGTTTTTATGACGCGGAAGGCGCGGATTTCGCCGCGAACCGCCTGCCACCACCTTGGAAGCGGACCTATCCGATTGGACTGGATGAGGAAATGGTATCCGTGGCGTGGTTGGCGCGGGCTGACGCGGAAGCGAAGGAACTGTATGAACGTGAGCATGTGATGCCATGGTTCTATAATACGGAAGGGCGCTGTAAGGTGCGCATTCTGGATCATGAGCCGGATTACGGCGCTCATCGTTGGACGGTCGATACGCCGGAGGACCATGCGATGATGACGGCGCTTTTCGCGCAGCTTCCCGATCCGATGTCGGCACGTTGGACGGACGTTTTAGCAATCGTTGCGGCGCATCCGGAAATTGAGCGGCTCAACGAATCGACGCAGGCGAAGCAGGTTGACGCAGTCGACGAACGCAGTCAGGCGGGTCAATCGTGAGCAGCATGACGATTTTTATTGCGCCGAAAGGCTTCGACCGCGATCATATCCGGATCATTCAGACGAACGCGGTCCGGTCCTGGAAAGCGCTGAACCGAGATGTTGATATTGTCCTGATCGGCGATGATCCGGGCGTCGCGGAAGCGGCGGAAGAACTTGGCGTCCGCTACGTTGGGGACGTTCGTCGGAACGATGAGGGAACGCCGCTGCTGAGCGATATTTTTGATATTGCGCGGCGGACGTCGGATTCTCCGCTCTTGGCGTATGTCAACGCTGATATTCTCCTTTTCCCAGACTTTGTTGATATATCCAAAAAGATCGCGGAGCGTGAGGATAAATTCCTGCTCGTCGGTCAGCGCTGGGATTTAGATCAACGGACGTTGATTGATTTTTCCGAAGGCTGGGAAACGCATCTCAAAAACGAGATCCGGACGCGTGCACGGAGACACCCCATCGGCGGCAGCGATTATTTCGTTTACCCGCGCGCCTGTTTTGAGACGCTGCCAGATTTCGCGATCGGTCGTTCGGGTTGGGATAACTGGATGTTTTATCAGGCACGGCGCATGGGCTGGAAGTTGATTAATTGCTCGGATGTGATTGATATTATTCATCAAGATCATGATTATTCTCATTTGCCGAATGGACAGTCGCATTACCGGCTTCCGGAATCGGAGAAAAACGTTGAGCTTGGCGGCGGGAAACGGACGATTTTTAATCTTAACGACTGTGACTATGTCCTGACGAAGGATTTAGCCGTCGTGAAAGCTCCGTTAAGCTGGAAAAAGATCCAGCGCGAAATTGAGATTTTCCCGCTTGTGCGGCTGAATTCGCGCTTCCTGGGCGATGTTTTTTTTGCAGCGTTTCACCCGGCGAAAGCTTATCGCGAATTTCGCGCTCGTTTCGCCGCCTGGCGGAAGCGTCAGAGAAAAGGGTAACGGAGGAATTGTCGTGCGTCTGGGTCAAAATCCTGCTAAATTTGTTAAATCGGTCGCAAAACCGGCTCGCATTACGGTTGCTGTTTTGAACTATATTCCGTTCGTGAGCGGCTATTATGCTCAGCTTCCGAAAGTTTTAGATGTTTGCCTGCGGTCGATTCGCGACGGTGCGCGCGATATCGAGTTTGACCTGATGGTTTTTGATAATGGAAGCTGTCCCGAGGTCGTCGATTACCTGAAGAACGAGCGGAACGAAGGTCGGATTCAGTACTTAATCCTTTCTGAAAAGAACCTGGGAAAAGGCGGCGCATGGAACGTCATTTTCAACGCGGCTCCCGGCGAAATAATTGCTTATACCGATAATGACGCGCTGTTCAGCGAAGGCTGGCTCAAGCAGTCGCTCGCACTTCTCGAAGGATTTCCCAATGTCGGGATGGTCACGGCGCGCCCATTTCGGACGAATCCCGATTTTTATGATCAAACGCTCGCCTGGGCGCGAAGCGCAGAAGGCGTAACGCTGGAGAGCGGGGATTTTATTCCGTACGAGACGTTCCGCGAATTTGACCTGAGTCTGGGTCAGTCGGAAGCGGAAATCCTTGCTCACTATGAGGCGTCGACCGATCAGAAAATTTCGTATAACGGACTGACGGCGCTCGCCGGCGCGTCGCATTGGCAATTTACGGCGTATAAAAAGACGCTCGTCGAATTCCTGCCCTTTGAAATGTCCCGCCCTATGGGGCAGGTTAAGCAGCTGGATCAGCGCATGAATCAGGCAGGTTTTCTGCGCCTGATGCCGCTCGAGCCGTATGCGATGAATCTGAGCAATACGCTGGATGAACGCAAGGCGACGTCCGAGACTACCGTAAAGAGTAACGGGTTCCGTTTCAGAGATTTTCCGCTGGTGAAGAGGGCTCTTTTGGCGCTTTATAACCGGATATTTAAACTATATTATGGAGAAGATTAAGGAGGATTGCGGCGGCATGACCCAAACAACTTTATCGGAGAGCAATCCCAAAACGATTTTCATCTGCGCTGACCATGGTCTGGCGCTGGTTTATTTTTTACAGACGGACGTTATCCGGACGATTCTCGATCGCGGTTTTCGCGTCGTCGTCCTGACCGACGACGGCGTTACCGATAAGATCCGCGAGCGTTTCGGCTCGAAGCGGTTGCTGTTTGAAGGGCTGAGATTGAAAAAAGCCAAGGCATACAGCCATTCCGTTCACCAACGGATGCAGTATTGGAATCATTTCATTCGCTGGATGGGCGGGTCGGATCGCGTCAATACGACGGCGATTGATTCGCATATGCGCCAAATGACGTTTGAAACGTCGCGCGGCGGAAAGCTGATTTTACCGTTCGTCAAGGCGAAAGTTGCGTTGATGCGCAAGTCTGCGTTTATTCGGAAGCAACATGTTAAAGCGCAGCAAAAATTTACGCCGGATCTCTATGGAGACTTGTTTGAGATGTATCGTCCGGTTCTGGTGATCGCGGGCACGGCGGGCTGGCGTCTGGATCGCTATCTGCTGCGTGAAGCGGCTCAGCGCGGTATTGAAACAGCCTACGCCGTCATCGGATGGGATAATCCTTCTTCGTACCGCTTGCCCGGTGCTCCGGTGCAATGGGCAAATGCCTGGTCCGAGATTCAGAAAGTCGAACTGACTGACGGAGCGGACTGGCTTCCGAAACGGGTCAACGTCGGCGGTATTCCAACGTATGACGGTTATTTTCGGAAAGAATGGCTGCTTCCGCGAGCGGAATATTTTCGGCAGCATGGGCTCGATCCGGAGCGGAAACTGATTTCGTTTGCTTGCTCTTTCGTGAGTTTTTCGCCAAATTATCAGGATATTGAAGCGCTGGTGAAGCTCGTCAGCGACGGCTCTTTATCCGAACCGTCACAGCTCCTCATTCGGCTGCACCCGAATCATTTTATTCCGGGGTCGCTCTATGAAAAAGAAGCCTGGAAAATTCGCGAGCTGATCGCTGGAAATCCGCTCGTTCATCTGGTCGAGCCGGTTGCGTTGGGCGGCGATTTGGGGTTTTATTCCGGCGAAGACATGCCCGAAAAGGCGTCAATGATGGCGTGGTCCGATGTTTTTTGCACGGTATATTCGACGATGATCGTCGAGACCGCGATTCATCGCCGTCCGATTATCGCTGTTTGTATTGACGCGCCGAAGGGCTGGGACACGCCGGGTAAATTTGACTTGAAGCTGTCCGAAATTGGCGAATGGCCGACGCACGAACGCTTCCGCCATGCGAAGGCAGGGCGTGTCGCGACCAATATCAACGAGCTGCGCGATGCGCTGAATCTTTATCTGGCGCATCCGGAGACGGACGCTGCGGAGCGGGACGCTTTCGTCAAAGCCGAATGCACGTTCACGGACGGAAGCTCGGGAGCGCATGTCGGGACGTTCTTTGCGGATATCGCCGAACACGCGGTGAGCCATGAAAAACCCGTCTATCAGTTTGATCCATTGCCGGATGAGGCGAACGCGCGTTGATGCGCAATGATCGAACCCAACAAATGAAATGGATCGCCGCGATCGCAGGATTAGCGGCGGTTTTTGCTTTGTTTGGGTTGGGCGGTATGCGGCTGACTCCCATTCGTGTTTTATTCTTCGCGCTCATGATTGGATTGGGTATTTTCGCCGTGGTCATGACGGAGAGAATCCGCCGGATTTCTGCGTCATGGTGGGTGCGCTGTTGGGGATTGTCCGTTATTGCTTTTGTTTTCGCGCTCTCCCCATGGCGGTATTTTGACCAGCCGCTGCTTGATCATGCTGCGGCGTACTTGCGCCATGGCGCTCCGCTTTGCGCCTATTTCGGGATTCTGACCGTATCTTTTGCGCTTTTGCCGACCGTGCGCGGCGATCGCTCGTTTCTTCCTCTGTTCAAGGAGGGACGCACGGTCTGGCAGCGATACCTGATCTGCGCTGCGGTTCTGATCGTAATGGGGGCATATATTCCGCTCCGGCGAAACTATTATCCGTCCCACGATTTTTCAATTTTCGCTTATATCGGAAAACGCATTTTAGCCGGCGGCTTGCCCTACGTTGACGCCTGGGATCATAAACCACCGTTGATTTTCTACCTGAACGCGTTGGGTCTTTGGCTGGCGGGCGGGAATCTGGTCGGAATTTGGACGATTGAAATCGTATTCGTTCTTAGCGCTGCGTTGCTGCTGTTGGCGTTGCTGCGGTTTTCGTTTCAAGAATGGGCAGCGTTGGCGGCGGCGGTTGGAGCTATATTGCATATGGCGCGGCTTCTTGACTTCGGAAATTACACCGAGGAATTCGCGTTCCTTTTCCAAATCGCGGCGGTGTTCCTTTGGATCCGGGCGGAGAACGGCGGTCCATTCGGACGCTGGCTGGTTTCCGGCGTTCTGATGGGGCTGTCGTTTTCATTGAAGCCGACGCTGATCGGCGCATGGATCGGAATCGGGGTGATGGCTTTGCTGGATGCGTTTTTCATCGCGGAATTATCCGGAAAAACGCGCTTTGTCACCCTGATTCGTCAGTTTGGCGGGCTTTTTCTGGGCTTTGTCACCGTGAATCTCGTTTGGGTCGGTATCTTTTCGGCGCATGGCGCGCTCGGGGATTACCTTGAGGGAGCGTTTACGTATAACTGGCTCTATGCGGCGAAAAGCGGTGCGTCGCGCTGGGCGACCGGCTGGACGAGTTGGACCTTTTTACCGTCGCTTTCTCCGTTCATGGCGTTTGGCGCGGTTTGCTGGCTGGGGGCGGTTTGGCGGCTGTTATCCCAGGTGCGAAGCGGTGAATTGGCTGGATTCATTCGCGCGAACCGGCTCGTCGCATGGGCAGCGCTGACGCTTCCGATCGAGATCTTTCTGGCGGGATTGTCCGGAATGAACTATCAGCATTATTTTATCCCGCTGATTCTTTCGTATAGTATTCTGATCGCCGCGGGATTGGAGCGGTTGGCGGGCTGGTTTTCGGTTCGGTTCCCGAAGGCACGCCATTTCGCCGCGCCGGGACTGATGCTTCTCGTCCTCGCCGCCAGTTTGCCCATGGCTCGGATTATCGCAGTATCCTATACGGAGCGCCACCCCTCAGCGATGACCAAGACGGGAGATTTCCTCCGGGCGCAGTCAGAGCCGGACGATCGGATCATGATCTGGGGCGGAAGCGCCGCACCGTACCTTTTGGCGGAGCGCCTCAGCCCGTCGCGCTTCTTTATCGTCAAGTCGTTGTATGACTTTGCGGCGGAGATTGGGGATTCGCGCTGGGATATATTCCTGAGCGAGATGGCGGCGAATCCGCCGAAGTTCATTGTCTACATTCCCGACGGACGAATGGGACGTGTGCCGTTGGATGAGCAGGGGTTCTGTGCACCGGGAACTGCAGTTATTCCCGGAGAGGCGCGCGCGTTTGCTCAGCTTTGCCCGATGTACCGCTATCGGGAAACGATCAATGAAGGGGGAATGGACGCGTATGGCGTGTTTGAACGGAATGGAGATTGATGGTGCGTTGCTTCCTGCCCGAAATCATGGTTGTCGGGCGGGTGTTTCTGACTTAGACTTTATAATTGACTTGTTCTAAATCCGTGGAGGTGTGAAAGCCTATGTTTTCGAATCGTGTTGTGAAAATTACCCTCTATATCCTGATGTGTCTCGTCTTTTTGTACGCGATCAATGAGGATCTTTTCAATTACTACGACGCATATCATCTCGACCGCAGGTTCACACCGAATGTTGATGGAAAAGGTGACTACCTGCTGACGCCGGCGATGACTTTGAAAAAGGGCGTGTACGAAATTGGATTTGAGGTGGAAACTTCTGCTCCGGGCAATGGTTATTACATAATCGACGGCGATAACCAGCGCCTGATTCAAGACGAATTTTTGCCGGGTGCTAAGGAGGAACTGGTTGAGCTTCGCGTTGACCAGACGGCGGTCAATATTCGCATTGGCGTCAGCTATGATCCGTCGACGGGGATTTTAGAAATTCCGGTTATCGCGATCCATTCGGATCATGTTTTGACGCGCGATTCGCTCCTGCGTCATGCGGTCGTCTCGCTCTTCCTGATTTTCCTGTTTGCGCTGATTGGCGTCCGCCTGTTCGGTCAATCTGTCTGGTCCCAGATCTTTGGGCGATTGTCCACTCCGGCGAACGAACGCATCTGGGTTTACCTGCTCATGTTGGCGGCGATGACATCTTTTCCGTTTTTCTACGACAAGATTTATATTCGGACGGACGATTACATGTTCCATCTCCTGCGTGTTGAGGGGGTTAAAGTTGGGCTCGAAAACGGGATTTTCCCGGTCCGCATTAATCCGTTCTTCTTAGAAGGGTACGGTTATGGAGATGGAATTTTCTATCCGAATATCACGATGGTTTTTCCCGCGATTTTACGTATTTTGGGCTTCCATCCGATTACAGCGTACAAGATTTTTATCATTGCGCTTAATTTCCTGTCCATTGCCTGTTTCTATTGGGTCACGGTAAAAATCTCCAAATCTCGTTACAGCGGACTGATCGGCGTAACGTTTTACGCGTTCGCTTCCTACCGGCTGGTGGATATTTTATGGCGCTGTGGAATGGGAGAAGCTCAGGCATTCCTCTTTATCCCGCTCATTATCTTGGGACTGGTCGAAATTTACTCGGGACATCCGGAACGCTGGGGCTGGTTCGCGGTCGGATTCCTTGGACTGACGTGGTCTCACCTGCTAAGCCTCGTCCTCACGGGTTTGTTTGTCGCTGTTTTTGTCGTGATTCGGTTGAAAGACCTCCTAAAGGATCGGCGAATCCTGTTCGCGCTGATCAAATCTGCGCTGCTGGTATTGGGTTTGAGCGCGTTCTTCTTCCTGCCGATGGCGGAGCAGATTCTGACAACGACTGCGAAAGCGAATATCCTGATTTCGCCGATTGCTCTAAAAGGCGAACTGCAATGGGGGATTGTCCCCAGCGCGCATATCTTTACGCCGATTTCGGGCTGGGCGACGTTAATCGATCCGAACCTTGGTTTGCCGTTGCTGCTGTTGCCGTTGGTCTTTTTGACGATTAAGAAGAGCGATCAAAGCCGAAACAAGAAACTGGCGGTGACCTGCCTGATTGGCGGATTGGTCGCGGTCTTCGTTTCAAGCGGCTGGTTTCCATGGCGGCAATTTGCCTGGATTGCCAACCGGCTTCAGTTCTCCTGGCGGGTTTTGTTGATCGCGGTTCCGTTATTATCCTTGGCGGCGGGGCTGATCAGTGAATCGGTTATTGAGACGAGCCAAAAGAAATTCGCTTTATTTGGACTGCTCGCGGTTTGTGCGTTGACGGTCGCGCCAATGTATTTTAACGTGCTTGAATCGCGCTTGGTGACCCAGTTTCCGCTGCATCTCCAATCGCCGCGGGTCAGCGGCGGGGAGTATTTACCGGCGGGATCTGACGTCGAATTTGTTGATAAGAATAAAAATACCGTTTTGTCGAATGATTCGGACGTCCGGATTACCTCTCATGACCGGAAAGTCCTGCGCTTCAGTTTCGAGTTCGAGCGGTCGGCTTCCGACGACGCCGGCGAACTGCTCCGGTTTGAAATTCCGCTCCTTTACTACACGGGCTACGTTGTTGAATATGAAGCACCGGGGCAGGAAGCCGCCGAATTGCCGGCGTATTTGAGCGAGCATGGGCTGGTCGGTGTTGATTTGCCAGCGAACGTCACGGGCGGACGGATTACTGCTTTTTATCAGACGACCCGGATTCAGCGGCTCGGTGACGTCATTACGTTGCTGACGCTGATTGGCTGCGTTGTATTTGGTGTCCGCGTCTGGAAGAAAAAATCGTAACCGATTGATTTGCACCCCCAAAATTGGACAAAAACCAACGAAGGGGGTGCAGTTCAGATCGATCCTGCGCTTCTTGATCGGGAGCTTTCCTTCGGTAAAAAAGAGTGATGTTTGTGGAGAGGTGAGACGTTGAAATTTTCGAACCGTATCGTTAAAATCGTGCTTTATATTTTGATGTGTCTTGTTTTTTTATACACGATTAACGAGGACCTATTTTTTTATTATGACTTATACCCTGTTGATTGTAATTTTTCGCCGGATGTCGAGGAAAAAGGCGATTATTCCCTGACCCCCGAAATGACGTTGAAGAAGGGAATCTATGAACTGACGCTCGTGGCGGAAACGCAGGGTAACGGCAATGGGTACTTTATAAAAGATCGTAATGATGAGATCTTGCTGCGCGAATCTTTTATTCCGAGCGTTCGCCGCGAAGTTATCCGGTTCGAAGTAGAAAAGCCTTCGGCAACGGTTCGAATGGGCGCGTCTTATGAGCCGTCGTCGGGAGAGTTTCACGTTTTATCTATCGCGATCAAATCGAATCACGTTTTGACCCGGGATTCGGTTTTACGCCACATTGTTTCGACGCTATTTATGGTGATTCTATTTGGCTTGATTGGATGGCGTTTATTTGGGGCTGCGAGCTGGCCACGGAGATTCGCCCTCCTCGCGGATCCGGAGCAGGAAAAAATCGTTATCTATTTGTTGGCTTTATCAGCGATAACTTCCTATCCTTTCTTTTATAGCCGGATGTACCTGCACCCGAATGACTTCATCTTCCATTTGCTGCGCGTTGAAGGCATCAAGGTCGGGTTGGAGAATGGGTTTTTCCCGGTTCGAATCAATTCTGCTTTCATGGATGGTTACGGGTACGGGGACGGGCTTTTCTACCCGAATGTTTTTTTGTATTTCCCTGCTGTCCTGAGATTGTTAGGGTTCGATCATCTAAGCGCCTATAATATTTTCAGCATTGCGACGAACCTGATCGCGATCTTTGGTTTTTATTACGTCACGAAGCGAATTTCAAATTCACGGTTTATCGCTTTAGTCGGCGTCACTTTCTTTTCCTTTGCTTCTTATCGTTTGATCGATTTTATATTCCGCTGCAGTTTGGGCGAATCTCTTTCCTTTATTTTTACCCCGCTGATTATTCTTGGACTTTACGAAATCTTCAACGGGCATCCGGAGCGCTGGTGGATTTTTGCGGCTGGTTTCGTCGGAGTCGCCTGGGCTCATTTATTGAGTCTCGTCCTCTCGACCATCGCGACGGGCATTTTCTTTATATATAAGATCAGGGAAATTCTATCGAATCGTAAGATTCTTACTGCGCTAATTTTTTCCGTCCTTTTGGTTTTTGGTTTATGTGCGTTTATTTACCTGCCGATGGCGGAGCAGGCACTGACCACAAAATCCGCGGCAAATCAGCTTATTTCGGCCGATATCCGTAACAGTGACCCAGGAACTTCCGTTACATTAGGTTCGTACCCGTTCGCTCCAACAGCGAGCTGGGGCTTTTTGTTAGATGCAAATTTAGGACTGCCTTTTGTCGTCCTGGCGTTACTTTTCCTTTTCATAAAAAAGGAAGATAAAAGCCGGAACACGCAATTAGCGATCTTCTTCCTGGTCGCGGGACTGATCGCGGTCTTCGTCTCCACGGAATGGTTCCCGTGGAGTCGGCTGGCATGGCTGGCGAACCGTCTGCAATTCGCCTGGCGCATCTTGCTGATTGCCGCTCCATTGCTGTCGCTCGCCGGCGGTTTTGTCTTTGATTCGCTTTTCCCTTCAGCGCATAGGAAGTACGCGCTGATCGGTCTTTTCGCTTTCTGTCTGGTATCCATGGGACCGCTTTATTTCAATGCGCATAATGTACTCTTATCCAGGGAATACCCGCTGCATTTAGAAACTTACCGTGTAAGCGGCGGCGAATACATTCCTTCTGGCGCAAATATTTATTTTATCGATCAAAATAAAAACACCGTTCTGTCGAATGACCCGGATGTCCTGATTACTTCCCATGACCGGAAAGTCCTGAGATTCAGTTTCGAGTTCGAGCGGACTTCCGCCGACGAAGGTAGAGAGCCGGTCCGTTTTGAAATTCCGCTCCTGTATTACACGGGCTATGTCGTCGATTACGAGGCACCGGGTCAGGAAACCATCAAATTACCGACGTATTTGGGTGATCATGGGCTGGTCGGTGTTGAGCTGCCTGCGGACGCCTTGAGCGGGCGGGTCACAGCTTCTTATCAGGCGACCCGAATCCAGCGAATCGGTGATTTAATTACGATGGTGACTCTGGCGGGGTGCGCTGTGTTTGGTGTCCGCGCCTGGAAAAGGAAGAAAGCATAGGAAATTTACATTATGGCAGTGGCTTTTTTGAGTCTGATTTATTTATTGTTCATCAGTTTGGGACTCCCTGATTCTGTATTGGGCGCTGCTTGGCCGGTGATGCACCTTGAACTCGGTGCTTCGGTCGATTTCGCGGGTTTGGTCTTCATGGGGATTCAAGCTGGAACGATTACCTCCGCGATTTTCGCTTCGCATTTAATTAAGCGGATTGGAACGCCAAAAGTCACGCTCATCAGTGTAGCGATGACCGCGTTGACGATGCTCGGTTTTGGATTGGCGCGAAATCCATGGACGCTGATGATTTTGGCGGTGCCTTACGGATTAGGTGCAGGGGCGATTGATTCCGGATTGAATGAGTATGTCGCGGAGCATTATGAATCGCGTCATATGTCCTGGCTGCATAGTTTTTGGGGATTAGGCGCAATGACAGGACCGATCCTCCTGTCTATTCTGTTAACCCTTGGTTCAGATTGGCGGACGACCTATATCTCGATCGCCACGGTTCAATTTATCCTTTCGGCGGTTGTTTTCCTGAGCCTGCCGTTATGGGAAAAAATGGCGGAACATCAAGTGGATGCGGCGAATGGCGGGAACGGTGATAAATTCGCGGAGCCTGCTGACGCGGGAAAGCCGCTTTTCCGCCGGCGCGGGTTTGTCGGCGCGTTATTGTCGATGTTTTGCTATTGCGCGGCGGAACAAAGTTACATGCTTTGGGGCGCGACCTACTTAATTGCGGCGTTCGCTTTTACGCCAGCACAGGCGGCGGGGTGGATTTCGTTCTACGTGACCGGGATTACCCTCGGACGTTTTTTCTCCGGGTTCTTGACGCTGCGCTTCACGAATGGGCAGCTGATTCGGTATGGTTCGCTCCTGATTATTCTTTCAACTCTCTGTGTGATCCTGCCGCTGCCGATGATGGTTCGGGTCAGCGCGATTCTAATCGCGGGTTTTGGCTCTGCGCCGGTTTTCCCATGCATAATTCATGATACGCCGGTTCGGTTTGGTAAACGGGATGCACAGGAAGTCATGGGCTACCAGATGGCGGCGGCGTACGTCGGATCACTCCTGGTCCCACCGATGATCGGATGGGTCGCGACGCGGTTCAGCGAACTTCTGATCCCCGTCATGATTTTGGGTATTGCGTTCTTGCTTTTCGCGGCGACGGAAAGGATTCGCCTAAATGTAAAGGCGTAGTTAAATTATGATGAAAAAAATCCTAAACGCGGCTTTTGATCGTTGGTTCCCACTGACGTTGGCGGTATTGTTCACGCTGACGTGGGCCTATCAGGTTCGGCTCGTCGGTTTCTTTTTGGACGACTGGCTTTATATTTCAGCGTATCATCAAGGCGGGCTCGAGGCACTTCAGGCTTATGCGTTCGACGACAGCCGCCCGGGACTGCTCCCGTACGTCATCGGGCTTGGATTTGAGCTGTTTGGGTATCATCATCTCGCCTGGCAGGTGGCGTCGCTTTTCTGGCGTTATCTTGGCGGCGTTGGACTCTGGCTCCTAATTCGGACGGTTTGGCAGCAGCGGCGAGAAGCTTCTATCTTCGCCGCGATTCTTTTCGCGCTTTTCCCATTTTTCAAGCATCAGGCGTTCCCGATTGCCTACTATCAGATCTGGGTTCAAGGCGCGCTCGTCACTTTTTCATTTTGGCTGACGGTGCACGCGCTGCGAGCGAAAAGCCGTGCGAAGTTCGCGATTCTGACCATGGGTGCGGCTTTGCTAAGCCTGATTCAGCTTTTCATGACGGAATATTATTTGCCGATTGAACTCGGGCGTTGGACGCTCATCTGGTTCATCGTTCGGCGGGAAGACAATTCATCACGCAAGATCGTGTTTCGCCGTTCGCTTTGGAGCTGGCTTCCTTACGCGTTTATATTGGGGGTTTTCCTGATCGCGCGTTTTGGGATCATGCCTCAGTTCGTCGAAGATCGAAATTCCCTGAGCTGGATCCGTGAATATGAGAGTCCGATCGCGCTTGGATGGCATATTTTCGCGATGGCGCTTCAATACGTTACCGAATCGATTTGGGGCGTCTGGTATCGGAGTATCCGTCCGGATCGGTTCGATTTCACGGTCATTTCACAACGGATCGGGCTGGCGGCTGCGCTTTTGTCCTTCATCGTGATGATGATTGGATCGCGGCTGCTTCGGGGTCATGATACGGATTCGGAGGATGAACGTTTTTCGGATTTGACCGAAATGGTCTGGTTTGGCGCTTCACTGACGGTTTTAGGTTTCTTGCCGGGTATGGCGGTTGATAGGGACCCTTCGTCGCCGTTCCGTTACCATGATCGCTTCCTGATTCCAGCGTTCTTGGGTTTATCGCTGCTGACGGCGACCGTCATTCTCCGCTCGCTGCGCGGTTCATGGTTCAGGACGGTCATTCTTTCGGCACTGGTCGCAATTTCGGTTAATTTCCAGATCGTCAATTCATTCGATTACCGTATTGCCTGGACGACGCAGCAGGAATTCCAATGGCAGCTCTATCGGCGCGTTCCGGATGCCCGTCCCAACACGGCGTTTCTGGGCGATGCGATTATCGCCTCTTTCATGGGCGGTTGGGCAGATGGCGCTATGGTGTTGGAAATGTACGGGAAAAGCGCAGGGGTTAACCCCACACCGTACTGGTATTTCGTCATCGGTGAAGGCGATTACGCGGCTGAATTTGACTATAAACTGCCGCTGACGCATCTGGTCAAAATCTACAATTTTCGCTCTGAATTTGGGGATAATATCGTTTTGACGAAGCCGGAATGGGATCGCTGTCTTTGGGTCTTAGAAGATCTCGACCGATATAATCCTTATATTTCGGACGTCACGAAAGGTCTGATCCAATATGGCAATCCAGCACGGATCGTCTACGATTCGGAATGGCAATTGGATGAAGGCATGTTTGGGTCAGAGGGACCGCGCGATTGGTGTTACGCTTATGAAAGCGGCGCGGCATCCGCCGCTCAGGGAAAGTATGAAGAGGCGTTGGCGTATTACGCGGAAGCGGAAGCGAACGCATGGTCAATTCGGCGCCCGGTTGAGTTGACCCCGTTTATCCGTGCTGCAGCGCTGACGGGCGATTGGGCGAAAGCGGCGGAACTGACCAAGCGCGCATCCTGGGAACCGCATATCACGTATGAATATTTCGCGCATCTTTGGAATGAGCTTTTTGCTTCGACGGAGGACAGTCCGGCTCGCGCCGCGGCGTTTCAAAGCGTTCTTCCGTTTATCACGAGTGAATAATGGTTGAATTTGGGCTTTAATTCACTCTCATTTGTAAATTTATTTCGTGTTTTAACACGAAATGGCACGACACTTGTATAATGTAGTTTTAGATGGAATTGTTTTCGGCGATTTCAAACCTTTTTCCGTTTAAGAGGCAGCGCAGATAGGGCGTTTCGATTTGAACGGAAAAGCCGTTCAGCGCATAGGGGGGCTGGAACGATGAAAGAAAGATATGATGTGGTCATTATTGGAGCTGGGATTGTCGGATGCCTGACGGCGCGGCGCCTGGCGCGGTATGACCTGAATATCCTGGTTCTTGAAGCACGCAGCGACGTTGGCTCCGGGACATCAGCGGCAAATTCGGCATTAGTCCATGCCGGGTATGACCCAATTCCAGGCACCTTAAAAGCTGAGCTTAACGTCCGCGGCAATGAAATGTGGGGCAAGATCGCGGCGGAACTCGATATCGATTTCGTCCGAACGGGCGATTACGTCGTCGCGGTTGGCGAAGATGAACTCGATCAGCTTCGAAAACTCAAGGCGCAGGGAGACCAGAACGGCGTCCCCGGCTTGGAAATCATCAACAGCGATCGCTTAAAGAAGGAAGTTCCCATCCTGAATCCCGAGGTAAGCGGGGCGCTTTATGCTCCAACGGCAGGAATTATCGATACGTTCGCTGCGACGATTGCGGCGGCTGAATCGGCGGTTCTGAACGGTGTTGAATTTGCTTTTGAAACCAGTTTCGAGGACTTTATTTTTGAAGGAAAGAAAATTATCGGTGTGCGGACGAATCGGGGCGAGGTTCGGACGGCGTGGGTGATTAATTGCGCCGGATTGAATTCGGATACCGTGATGCATCAAGCCGGTTGCCGGTTGGATTTCAAGATTCGTGCGCGGCGTGGTGAGTACTGTGTCCTTGACCCTGAATATTTTTCGATTGATACCGTCCTTTTCCCTGTTCCAAGCGTTCGGGGAAAGGGCGTTCTCGTTTTCAGGACGACGCACGGCAATACGCTCGTGGGACCAACGTCTGAATTTATTGAGGGCAAGACGGATACGTCGATTTCTTCGTCCGGGCAGGCGTATCTCGAGGCGAATATGCGGAAGCTTGTACCTTCGATTGACCTGCGGCGGACGATCGCGGTTTTTGCCGGACTGCGTGCGGCGGGAAATGCCCGCTGCTCGAATCCTGCGGTTGATTACGTGGGAGATTTTATCGTCGAGCGGGCGGAGGAAGTCGACGGGCTGATCAATACTGGCGGAATTGAGTCGCCGGGTTTATCCTCCGCGCCAGCGATTGCAGAACGGATTGAATCGTTGTTAAAGGAAGCGGGCGTTGAGCTTAAGGAACGCGCGGATTGGAATCCGATTCGGAAAGCGCGCCCGTCCATGCGCCGTCTTTCGCCCGAGCAACAGAACGAACTGATTCAGCGTGATCCGCGCTACGGGAAAATCATATGCCGGTGCGAGATGGTTACGGAAGGCGAAATTGTCGCTGAAATTCACGCTCCGATTCCAGCGAAAACGTATGACGCATTGAAACGGCGGACGTGGCTTGGAACTGGGCGCTGTCAGGGCGGTTTTGACCTGACACGTGTCGTGGGGATCTTGTCCCGTGAGTTAGGCGTTCCGGTCAGCGCGATTCGGAAAAATGACGCCGGGTCGGAGTTCGTTTTCATGGATACGAAGAACGGAGGCGAATCATGAGCGCTGCGAAAATCTCAACGGCGCAGGACGTGATTATCATCGGCGCTGGACCGGCGGGCTTAGCCGCGGCGATTTCAGCGCGGGAAAATGGCGCATCCTCGGTTCTCGTCATTGACCGTGAAAACGAAGCTGGTGGAATCCTCCAGCAGTGCGTCCACAACGGATTCGGACTTGAGACGTTTAAAGAGGATTTGCCCGGACCGGCGTATGCTCAGCGGTACATTGACCGTGCGGTGGACGCGGGCGTGACCTTTCTCTTTGATACGATGGTTACGTCGGTGTCCCGCGATTTTCGCGTAGAAACCTCGAACGATCGAGACGGAATTCGGACGTATCAGGGAAAAGCTATCGTGTTTGCCATGGGGTGTCGTGAGCGGAGCCGCGCCCAGATCCGGATTCCGGGAACTCGTCCCGCGGGAGTCTATACGGCGGGAACGGCGCAGCGCTGGGTCAACATCGACGGGAAGCTCCCCGGAAAACGGTTCGTCATCCTTGGCTCTGGCGATATTGGCATGATTATGGCGCGCCGTTTGACGCTCGAAGGCGCGAAGGTTGAATGCGTCGTAGAAATAAATTCGTTTTTATCCGGGCTTTCGCGGAATCTGGTTCAATGCCTTCAGGATTATGAGATTCCACTGTTGCTTCAACATACGGTGACACGGATTATCGGAGAGCGTCGGGTTGAAGGCGTCGCGATCTGTCAGGTTGACGCCCGTTGGAATCCGATTCCGGAGACGGAGCGCGTCGTTCCGTGCGATGCGCTGCTGTTATCCGTGGGACTGACGCCGGAAAATGAACTGACGCGGCGCGCAGGGGTTGAAATTTCCCCGTTAGTTGGCGGTCCGGTGGTTGATGACCGTTATGCGACGAATATTCCCGGCTTTTTCGGCGCGGGGAACGTTGTTCAGGTTTACGATCTGGTTGATTCCGTTTCCGCCGCTGCCGTTGTCGCCGGGCGTTCCGCGGCGCAGTTCGCCGCCGGAACGTATCAATCCGGACGGGGGCGGCTCGCTGTTCAGGCTGGGCTAAACGTTCGTCAAGTCGTTCCGCAGTGGATTTCGCCCGAATCCTTAAAAGAAACGGATCATATTACGTTGCAGCTGCGCGTCGTGCGGCCGCTGGAAGAGCCGGTTGAGCTGCGGCTCACGGCTGGGGAGCGGCTCATCGCGAAGAAGCGGCTGCCGTATGCGCGTCCGGGCGAAATGGATTCACTCCCGTTGACGATGGCGGATTTTGGCGCGCTTCAGGAAGTCATGATGGAAGCCAAAGAAGCGGCGGATGGACTGCGTTTGGACGCCGTTCTCCTTTCGGAGGAGAAGAAGGGTTAGCGGGGAGGTTGGAAAATGGAAACGAAGTCAGACGTTATCAAAATGATTTGCGTGACATGTCCTCGCGGATGCGGAATGACGGTTCATCGCGGAGCTGACGGCGGAATACAGGTTAGCGGAAATTTTTGTCCGCGCGGGGTTAAGTATGCGAATACAGAGTTGACCGATCCGCGGCGCATGATTGCGTCGACGGTTCGGGTTCGGAACGGCGTTCATGCGGTGTTGCCGGTTGCGACCGATGCGCCGCTTCCGAAGGGGCTGATTTTTGAGCTGACGCGGATTTTGAAAGACGTAATCGTGGATGCACCGATCAAGATGGGCGAGGTCGTCCTTGGCGATGTCGCTGGGTCGGGCGTCAATATCAGGGCGAGCCGGGATTTAGCCGAGCGCGCCAGATAAGGACAGTGTGACTTATGAGCGAAAAACCGATAAACCATAAGCTGTATTCGTCTGGGTGTTTTGGGACGATTAAAGGTTCCGGAAAGGACGTCAACGAAGATTTCGCGATTTTCTATGAAAAGGAACCGGAAGGAAGCGTCGGCGCAGGGAATCTCTACGTTCTAACGGACGGCGTTAGCGGAACGGCGCGCCCGGAGGTTTCCGCGACGTTTATCGGGAAAAAAGTTCTTTTCGATTACTTCCGATCGCGCGAATACGCTGAGGCGAATAAGATTGCGATCGCGATCCGAAACGCGAATCATGAACTCTATCACTACGCTCAAGCGCAGCATCAGGACATGCAAACCGTCGTCGCGGCGGTTTCGATCGTGGATGGACGGGCGGTCATTGGGACGATTGGGGACTGTTCCGTTTTCATTCTTCGCGCGGGCGTAGCGTACAGGATGACCGAAGAGATAGCGCCGGATGCGAATGATCCGGAGGCGCCGGTCACGACGCTCGGCGACAGCGAAGACATCATCGTTGATATTTTGGACGCGATTGAGCTCAAAGCCGGCGACGTCATGATTATTTGCAGCGACGGCATGGTCGGATACGCTGGAAAACGCGAATTCCTCGAAGCTGCGTTGGCGGAAACGCCGAAGGAAATCTGTGCACGGCTTTTAGATGATCTTCGGGAGCGTGGAACGACGGTCGATGTGACGGCGATGGTCGTTAAGATTTATGATGAAAATACGATTCTTTCGGTCGTTCGTCAAGCAGGGACGACACCGCGTCCCGTCGAAGTCTCAGATGTTGCGCAGGATATTAAGTACACGAAAACAGCGCAGTCCGCGGCAGCGGTCCAGACCGAAGAAAAGAACCAACCGCAAGGGAAGAGCGTGACGTTCCGGGTTTTAGGCGCCGTCTTAGCGGCGGTCATCCTGTTGGGGCTGTTTTACTTCATCGGCGATAGCCGGTTGGGCTGGAATGTTTTTGCGCCGCGTGAAACGGCGACGCCGACAATCGACCCGGTCCAGGCGACGCTTTCGTCGATTCACGCGACAACTGAAGCGGAAAGGATTATTCAACTTTCCTGGACACCGACGGCGACGACCGTTCCAAGCGAGACCCCGACGATGACGCCTGTCCCGCCGACCGAGACTCCGGCGATGACCGAAACGCCGACCCTGACGCCTATTCCGATCGATCCAATTACCAGCCAGCTGGCGACACGGACGAGCGAAAAAGACGGTGCAGAAATGGTGTACGTTCCGGCAGGTGCGTTCCTTCTTGGCAGCGACGAGGAAGATACGAAAGCGGATGGCGACGAAATGCCTCAGATCAGCGTCAATCTGGCAGGATTCTGGATCGATAAAACGGAAGTCACGAATAAGCAGTACCTTCAGTGCGTTCGAGACGGTGCTTGCAGCACCACTGGACAGCCGATTTTAGAAAACTCAGAATATGAACTGCATCCGGTGATGTCGGTTACGATTGAAGATGCGCAAGCGTATTGCGCTTGGGCTGGGCGGCGCTTACCGACGGAGTTTGAATGGGAGAAAGCTGCGCGGGGTGTTGACGGGCGGATTTATCCCTGGGGTGATGAAGAGCCGAACGCAACGAATAATTACGCGAACACCTCGGCAAATGAAACGGTCGCAGGAAAACAGGCGGATCCGTTTGGACTTTATGAAGTTGGCTCATTCCCGAAAGGCGCGAGTCCATATGGGGCGGTTGACATGGCGGGGAACGTTTGGGAATGGACCTCGTCGCGCTATCAGCTCGATACTTACGTGCGCCTTTCGCAGTTGGCGGATGCTGACGGTATCGTCGTCAATCCGGAAGAACTGTCAGCAGGAGATGGTTACGTCAAACGCGGCGGATCTGCTTCAGAAGGAAGCGTCGCGTTCTTACGTTCAGCTCAGCGTTGGGGAGATGCGGTTTATCGGAACGCTTTCCTGGGTTTCCGCTGTGCGATGAGCGATGATTAGGGGTCAGCTTGGTCTTTAGGCGTTGGATCCCGTGCGTCCTCTGGCGGATTTGACCGCGCGGAGACTTGGATCAGCCGTTTTATACGATTAGGATGGTAAAAAACTTGGAACTTGACAAGAGCAAGATAAAAGTTGTTTTTATGGGTTCGCCGGAAATCGCTGTGCCTGTGTTTGAGGTGCTGCGGGAAAATTATGATCTTGTCGGCGTCGTGACGCAGCCGGATCGTCTGGCGGGACGAGGAAAAAAAGACGTCGCACCCGCGGTAAAGATCGCGGCGGAAGCATCGGGTATTCCCGTTTTTCAGCCGGAACGGATTCGGAAACCGGAGGCATTCGAGACGATCGCCGCCTGGAATCCGGACGTGATCGTCGTGATGGCGTATGGTCAAATTCTGCGTCAGAATCTGCTCGATTTGCCGAAGGCTGGCTGTATCAACGTGCATGCCTCCATTTTGCCGCGTTGGCGCGGTGCGTCGCCGATTCAGGCTGTGATTCGCGCTGGGGATGAGACGACCGGCGTTTCAATCATGCGGATGGACGCGGGAATGGACACGGGACCGGTATATTCAGTTCATGAAATTGCGGTCGACCCAAGCGAAACGGCGGAGACGCTTTCGGTGAAGTTGGCGAAATTAGGCGCGGATGCGGTTGCCCGCGATCTGCCGCGGATTCTTAACGGTGAAATCGCCGCCAAACCGCAGCCGGAGTACGGCGTTACGCTGACCGGCTTGATTCGGAAAGAAGACGGCGAACTGGATCTAAACCAGCCCGCAGCGGTTTTGGAACGACTTGTTCGGGCTTATTGCCCATGGCCAGGAACGTCGATTCAAATTGATGGGATGATGCTGAAAATTCTTCGGGCACATGTTGACACGCGAGATTCCGACGCGCCGATTGGAACACGGGCAGTTGTGGGGAAATTCCCTGCGATTAAGGCGGGGGATCGTTTCTTTGTTCTCGACGAGGTTCAGGCGCCCGGAAAGAAAGCCATGGCAGGGAATGCCTTTTTAGGCGGGTTCCGGACTTGGATATCGGCGAACGGAGCGAAATCATGAGGTTTATCTGTATCGGCGCAGGAGCGATCGGAACGTACGTCGGTGGCAGCCTTCAGGCAGCAGGACATGACGTGACGTTCGTCGAGCGTCCCGAAGCAATTGAGCGGCTCAAGGCGCAGGGTATGACGATCGTTAAGGCGGACGGCGCAACGCTTCGGCTTGAGAGGATTGACGTTGTTCCCACGGTCGCGGATGCGCTCGAAAAATCAGGCAATTCTGCGCCGTATGATGCGGTTATCTTTGCGGTAAAGTCGTTTAATACGGAAGAGATATTACGAAACCTGGAGCCGCTCAAGGAACAGCTTCCCCCGTTCATCGCGCTCCAGAATGGCGTCGAAAATGAGGCAAAACTCCGCTCGGTTTTAGGTCCGGAAAGGGTCATTCCGGTGTCCGTCTGCACGGCGATCGCGCGGACAGATCGCGGCGCGATTCAGGTTTCAAAACTGCGCGGAATTGGAATCGCGGCGGGATTCCCGCTTTCGGCGGATCTTTGCGCTGCGTTTACGGGCGCAGGTTTAAAAGCAAAACTGATTGCCCATGCGGATGGGATGAAATGGTCGAAGATGATTTCGAACCTGCTTTCGAACGCGGCTTCGGCGATCCTGAACATGACGCCGGCGGAAGTTTATCGCGACGCGGATTTGTATGCGCTGGAACGGCGTCAAATTTTGGAAACGGTTCGGGTCATGGATGCGTACAACATTCCGGTCGTCGACATTCCGGGCGTTCCGGTTCGTCTTCTGGTTTGGGTATTTCGGGCGTTTCCGTCCGGCGTTGCGCGCAAGATTTTGACGAAAGCGATTGGCGGCGGGCGCGGATCAAAAATGCCTTCGTTCCATATCGACCTGTATTCGGGCAGCCGTGAAAATGAAGTTGAGTTCCTGAATGGAGCGATCGTCCGTTT
>DAOUFB010000020.1:0-9620 GCA_034430135.1 Flexilinea sp.
AAGCGAACCCTCCGCCGGGAATACGAACGGAGTCAACGATTCGAGCTTCGGGACGATTGTCGGAATGGCTGTTACGGCTGCGGCGTGAACGCGGCGTTCCGTTCGATCCAACCATCCTCCAGCAACCCGTTAAAGTGGTTCTGCCCCGTCTTGCGGGAGGCGCAGATTGAACTGGAAGCTGAGGCAGCATGATTCGCCAACGAATAACCTTCTCAAAATTCGGACCACTGCGCTATATCTCGCATCTTGAGCTTCAACGTGTTTGGGCTCGCGTCCTTCTTCGTGCGAAAATTCCACTAACCTATACGCAAGGCTTCCACCCGACGATCAAGATGGGTGTCGCCTGGCCGCTTCCCTTGGGCTGGACTGGGAACGCGGAAAAAATTGACTTCTGGTTCGAATATCCGGACGGAAACGGAGTGAGCCCCTCCGAACCAGAACTGACGGATCGGATTAATCGTTGTGCGCCGGATGGACTTCGCATCGTAGAAATGAAAGCCATGGAGCCGTTCGGTCATGCCTTGACGACCGTCATTGACACAGCGGATTACCTCGTCGAATTGGATCCGTCGCTTGCACCTGAGGATTTGTCGGAACGGATCGCGGCGGTTCTTGAGAGCGAGTCGATCGAAAGGACACGCCGCAAGCGCAGCTATGACCTGCGTACGCTGATCGAGTCCATCGATCTCGTTTCTCAGACCTCGTTCCGAACACGCATGGCGGCGCGTGACTCCGCAATGGGACGCCCGGACGAACTTGTCGACGCGATGGGGATAGCGCCCGAAACGGCTCTTTATACCCGTCTGAACTTCAACCTTCTCCCGGGAGAGTAGCCATAGCACGTTTTCTCATTTCTGGCAACAGGAATTAAATAACATAAAATTGTGACCATCCTCCGAATACCCGTCAGACAACTCGCGTGTTAGAATCAAATTACAAGCTACGGAGGTCGGTTTTTTAAACTAAACCGGCGTTGGTTGGTTACCATCGAAAAGCGCCCCCGATCGAAGCCCGATCTTACAGGAGGATTTTTTATGTTAATCTATAACGCGACTATCGTTACTTGGGAAGCTGAGAACCGTGTTCTTACGAATCATGCCATCCTGATCGAAGGAAAGACGATCCGCGAAATCGGACCTTCCGCTGAACTTTTAGCCAAATATCCAAACGAAGAAAAAATTGACGCCGCGGAAAAACTCGTCATGCCGAGCCAGATCTGCGCTCATACCCATTTTTACGGCGCGTTTTCACGCGGAATGGGAATCCCCTGTCGTCCGGCGAAAGACTTCCCGGAAATTCTCGAAAACCTCTGGTTTAAACTTGACCGTGCGCTCGATCCGGAATCGGTTCAGCTTTCTGCTGAACTCTTTGCCATTGACGCGATTCGGAACGGCTGCACGACGCTCTTCGATCATCACGCTTCACCGGAAGCAATCGACGGCTCGTTGGACATCATCGCCGGAGTCATCGACAAGGCGGGGATTCGCGCGTCACTCTGCTACGAGGTGACTGACCGCAACGGAAAAGACGGAACAAAAGCCGGAATCCGTGAAAACGCGCGGTTCCTGACGAAAATTAAAAACGGTGAAAACCTCGGCGGACGCCTGAGCGGAACATTCGGGATTCATGCCTGCTTGACTGTGGATGATCAGACGCTGGCGGATTGCGCCGCGGCGAATCCCGGCGACTTCGGTTTCCATATCCATGTCGCTGAATCGCAGGAAGATGAATGGGACAGCCTGTATCGAACCGGTAAGCGCTGCATCCAGCGATTAGCCGATAACGGGATTCTGAACTCGAAAACGATAATCGCCCACGCAATTCATATCAACAACGCAGAAATGGATCTCATCCGTGAATCTCGCGCTTGGGTCTCGCATCAACCGCGTTCAAACATGAATAACGCCGTCGGAGCCGCGCAGGTCGAATCCATGCTTTCGGTCGGAATTCCCGTTTGTCTCGGAAATGACGGCTTTATGTTCGATATGTGGTCTGAATGGAAAATGGCGTACTACCTGCATAAAGTTTGGAATCGCGACCCGCGCCGAATGGGCGGATACGACGTCCAGCAGATGGCGATTTACAACAACAGCGCGCTCGCCGGTCAGGCATTCGGCTTTGGAGATAAATTCGGGAAGATCGTTCCCGGCGCACCAGCCGACGTGATTTTCGTTGAGTACAAGCCATTTACTGCATTCTCTGCCGGTAATATCCCCTGGCATATTATTTTCGGCATGAGCGAATCCATGATCAGCTCAGCAATGGTCGATGGGAAGTTCGTCATGAAAGACCGCGAACTTCTGACCATCGATGAAGAAGCCGTCGTCGCACGCGCCCGCGAAAAATATCCGATCGTTTGGGAAAAGTTTAACCGCCTCCACAACGCATAACTTCGTTCCGCATTACTCGATAAGGCTTGGCGATTTTTTTCCTCCTCCTTAAATTCGCCAAGCCTTTTTTTTTCGAAAACCATTGTCCAAATGAATCAGAAATCAGAATTTCCAATCATCGCCATGATTCTCGCCGCAGGGAAAGGCTCACGCTTTAGCGGAACGACGCACAAGCTCCTATCCGAAATTGACGGTGTTCCCATGGTCCGAAAAACGGCGCTCCGCTGTCTCGCAGCACCGTTTGAACGCGGAATTATCGTCACTGGCGCTGAATCCGCGGCGATAGGCGCTAAAGTTCAGGATCTCCCGCTCACTCTGGTTGAGAATCCAAACTGGGAGCTGGGTCAATTCAGTTCAATCCTCGCCGGACTTCAATACTTGATGACCCAGATACCCGATCACCCCTTCAACGTCGCTTTCATTCTTGCGGATCAGCCATTCGTCCATCAAAGTACCTACACGCAATTAATCCAGGCGTCCCGCCTTCAGCCGAACCAAATCATCGTCCCGCGCTTCGACGGAAAGCGCGGAAATCCGACTCTATTTCCTTACCGGTTGTTCCGCGAAATGATTAACGCGCCGATTGACGATACGGGTGGGCGGCGCTGGCTAACGCCCGAAAATATTTTTTTTCTGGACGTAAACGATTCAGGCATCCTGAAAGATATTGATCGCGTCTCAGATTTAACGATTGAGAACGCGGCGGAAGCCGAAGCGGGCGTATAATACACGGTATGAAGACTTTCCTTAAATTAGAACCATCCGCCAACGGCTACACCATCGTCGACTTATCGCCGAACGCCGCGCTGACCCATGCTGAAGCGCAGCTCCGCACCCCGGAAGGGGCGTACACGACCTTTCGAACCTACGATAAATATTTCGTACTCAACCTTGCGCAGCATTTTGACCGTTTAGAAGAAACGTCGCGTTTGACCTGGAAACCGGTACATCTCAACCGCCCCGCCATTCAAAAAACGATCGTCGATGTCCTGAAGGACGTACCAACGGCTGAAGCCCGCGTCCGGCTTTCGGTCGACTTATCGATTAATCCGGGGGAACTCTACCTTTCTACCGAGGAATTTTCGCCAATCGCGAAAGAAACCTACGAAAAAGGCGTCGATACTGCAACGACTCAAATCCGCAGAGCAAATCCGCAAGCAAAACTGAACCGCTTCCTGTCGCAGGCGGACGCTCTTCGCCGCTCTGAGAAAAAAGACGTTGAAGAATACCTGATGTTAAACGAAAATCGCGAAATTCTCGAAGGACTCAGCTCGAATTTTTTCGCGATTATTAATGGAGAAATCTTCACAGCGGACAAAGACGTCCTGTCGGGAACGACGCGGAAGTTCATCATCGACGTTGCGCATGAAGCCGGAATTCCGGTTCATTACCGTCCCGTCTCGATCTTTGAGCTTCGAAAGATCCAGGAAGCTTTTATTTCTTCCACGAGCCGCTCGATTCTTCCCGTCCGGAAAATTGATAAACAAGTCATCGGCGAGGGTTCGGTCGGACCTGTCACGAAACAGCTGATGGAGCTGTTCGATACCAATTTAAAAAAGGGCTTATCCGACCTGAGGCAGCCGCTCTAAAGCGGTCAAAGGCGTGGTAAAGTCCTTTGCTTCGGATTAGTTACCTTCACCATCCGACGAAGTCGAATCTTCATCGGCTTCGTCCGGATCGCCCTCGTACATCGGATCATCCCAGCCCAGGATAATTGCTTCTGCCTTCGCTACGTCCTCCTTCGCGACCGAGATACCGATTTCCCCTAAAATTCCAAACGAGAGCGAATTCATCGATCCGAACGACTCTCGAACCGTCGTCACGTGAATCCCAGCCTCGGTTAATTTCGCGCTGACGACGACCGATTCAGCCTCATTCTCAGCCCAATACACAACTTCATCTTGATTTGACATGATTTCCTCCGATTTTCTTCTCAATCGAGCGAACCTTTGCCCCAATTTTATCTAATTTTTGAGCTTTTGACCATTCGCCCATCGCCGCATCTTCCTGAATCGCGGTCTCAATTTTTTGATAGATCGCGAGAGCGTCAGCTGGCTGCTTTTTCTTCCGTAGGTAAAGGCTCGCCGCCTTCTCACCGGCGGAAAGACTTCCCATTTCAAAGACTCGCTCCAATACGCATAGAGCATCGTCGACCCGCTCGAGCCGGCTCAGACGCTGAGCCGCACGCAGCAGCTCTGATTCCGTATAACGCCCCGGCTCCAAAATAAAACCCGTTTCAATCTCCGATAAATCCGAGAGCGCCAGTGCGTTCCGATACGCAAATGCATCCAACCCGTACCGCTTCTCTAAAACCTCGTCCGCGCACATGTCCCCAGCTAACTCGCTTAAGCGCAGCATGAACGCAGATAAACTGACCACGTCCATCGCATTATGATACGCTACACCTCTCATCATAGATAAATCGCCATCCCGCAAAAAATCACGATATAAATCAGGCGCCATCGAACCAGGAATCTCTTCCTCGGACCGGTAAAACGATATCAGGTCCTCTTCAACGTTACGTAATCGGCATTGACCGAGCCGTTTTTTCCAAAAGCGCCGAACCGTATAAAGCAGGTCGATATGAGACTTGCCTTCGAAACCATGCACCATAAAATGCATTTTCTCGCGCGAGGCGATCATCGGAATATCGAAACCGCGTCCGTTATAGGTCACGAAAGCAGCAAACGGCGCAACGATATCGCGGATAGCCTGAATAAACGCCATCTCACTGCCAAGATCGGGCAAAATAAGCTGGTCGACGATCAGCTCCCTCTCGGTAAAATAGCTAAGCCCGATCATGAAGACGAACGCCGACGCATCAGCGTTGAGTCCGCTCGTCTCCGTGTCCATAGCAAGGAAATTCGTTTTATTCAGCGGTAGCTCATCATTCAAAAGACAGCCCAAACGCGGGGACATCGTGAACTCGGAGTCCAGCGATACGTTGCCATGCACGTGCGTCATTGGGAACGAACGTCGATTGTTGAAAACGGTTCCATACTCATTTCGGACGAGAACGCCAGTTGGAAATCGTTCCGAAAGCGCGGCGATCGCCTTTTCGGACACATTTTCGCGTGGAACCGTTTTCGATGGGAAACCTTTGGTTACGCCTAACGCAGCAAGTTTCGAAAGAATATCCGCCATACCCGGAATTATACAAGCGCTGAGCGGAATAACAACCGGATCAAAAAAGGATCAGACGCAGACGCCAAATTCAGGACAATTCATCCATACAATTACCTTGTCTCGGAATATTGCGAATGATATAATGATTTTCCTGATAGATATTCAGGAGAAAGGTATTAAAACGATGAATCGTAAGTTGTTGAGTCTGATGTCGCTGCTCTTAGCGGCAGTTATCTTCTTCGGTCTTGTGAGCGTTGTTAGCGCGGAAGCCGTCGAAGCGGTCGTTGTTGAAATTCAAAAATACGGGAATCTCGTACTGGATCTAAAGGGGAGTGATCTCCTCGCAGCCGGGTTTGATTTCGGCGATGTCGTGACGGTCAAATTAAACAGCGCGGAATATGAAATGCCGGTCGTTTCAAATTACTCGGACGTCGATAACGGTTCAATGCTTTGCCGCGTTGTTATCAAAGAGGAGACGAATGAAGATGCTCTCCTGCTCGCGATTAACATGGGCGATTTAGCGACGACAGCCGGAATCGCGGTCAAGAATAAAATCGAGGCCGATCCGGGTTTTGAATGGATTTATAACGAAGGCATCGAACAGCCGGTCAAAGTCGCCATTGACATGAAAGAAGCGGGCGCATACCATGAGCAGTACTTGATTCACCAGCTTGTCCGCAGTGAAGAACGCGACAGCTATCCCGATCTGAGCGACGAAGAATTCGCGAATTTCCGCATGATTTCAACCACCAACATCGGTTACGGAACGCTCTACCGCTCCTCATCCCCCGTCAATCCGGAAATTTCTCGAAACACTTATGCGGACGCCGCGGCAGAAGCGGCTGGGATTAAAACGGTCGTCAACCTTGCGGACAGCGAAGAAACGATGAAAGCGTATGAAGGGTTCGCAGACAGCTACTACGCGAAACTGAATATCATCGGATTGAACCTCGGCGTTGATTTCACGGCTGCAGAATTCAAAGAAGGCCTCGCTGCCGGACTGCGCCACATCGCTGCGAACGAAGGGCCCTACCTCCTGCATTGCAACGAAGGCAAAGATCGAGCTGGATTCACTTCCGCCATCATCGAAGCTTTCATGGGCGCCACTCTGGATGAAGTCATCGATGACTACATGATCACCTTCCATAACTATTACGGCGTCGAAAAAGGCAGCGAACAATATGAAGCCGTCGTCAACAGCAACATCATTAAGGCACTGCAAACCGCATTCGGCGTTGACGACTTATCAGCCGTTGACCTCGCGGCGGAAGCTGAAGAATATCTCAAAACTGATCTTGGCTTAACCGGTGAAGAAATTAGCGCGCTGCGCGAGAAACTCGCCCTTCCAGCTATCGAAGGTCATGTTGTCAACATTCAAAAATACGGACACATGGATCTCGACATCAAAGGGAGTGACTTCCTGAAGGCTTACGACTACGGGGACGTCGTCTCAGTTTTGGTCAATGGGAAAACTTATGAAATGCCCGTCTGCAACAGTTATACGGACGTCGACGCTGGAGAATACCTCGTCCGCGTCGTGATTGATCCGGAAAAAGAACGTGACTTCATCTCGCTTTGTATCAACTATGGTCAATTTGCCGCCGACGCTGGAGTCGCGACAGGCGAAAAGGATGCTGACGGGAATACCGTTTTCACGTACAACGAAGGCATCGAAGAGCCGGTCAGCGCCGCAATTTCACTCCACGAAAAAGGCGGTTATTACACCGAATGGTTCAGCCGCCAGGTGAGCATGAAATACGAACGCGACGAATATCCTGAATTGACGGATGCCGAATTCGCGAACTTCCGTGAAATAACGACGACTGGAATCGCACCCAAAACGATTTACCGCTCCTCATCGCCAGTCAACGAAGATATTTCCCGCAACCTTTTCGCGGACGCGGCAGCCAAGGAAGCCGGAATTAAATCCGTGATCAACCTCGCCGACAGTCAGGAATCAATGGAAGCTTACCCGACGTGGGCGGAAAGCTATTACGGAACACTGAACATTATCCCGTTGAACCTGACCGTCAACGTTTTGGGCGACGAATTCAAAGCCGGACTCGCGGAAGGCGTCCGATTTATAGCGGAAAATGAAGGTCCGTTCCTGATTCATTGCAATGAAGGAAAAGATCGTGCCGGATTTTTCTCAGCGTTGATTGAAGCCTTAATGGGCGCAAGCGCGGACGAAATTATCGCCGACTACATGGTCACTTACGCAAATTATTATGGCGTCGAACCCATGACCGAAAAGTATGACGCAATCGTAAGCAGCAACATCGCGAAGACGCTGGCGGCAGCTTTTGGCATCGAAGACATAAAAGCCTCGGATGTCGAACTGAGCGCGGAAGCGGATGAATACCTCCTCGAACTTGGTCTGAGCGCGGATGAAATCGCCGCGGTCAGGGCGAAACTTGCCGCGCCCTTCCTTTCGACCCTTGCGCCATCGGTGGAAGAAATTGACAAATACGGCGACGTACGGCTCGCTCTGACATCGGGAGAAATAAAAGCTTTCGGTGTAGAATACGCTGATTACGTCAATGTCAAACTCCTTGGTCAGACGATCAAACTCCCTGTCATCCCGGCGTACCGTTACGTCGAAGCGAAAGGCAGCGCTATGGTTGTATGGGAAGATGACGCGAAACCTGCTGAACTCGAAATTTTCAACGGCAGCTTCGCAGCAACATACGGTCTGGCTGATAAAACGACGAATGAGGATAAGACCTATTTCTGGACCGCACGCGATGGCGTTGAATTTCCGATCGAGGTCGTGATCTTCCAGGGCGAAAAAGGAGGATACGCCGACCAATATCTGTTGTACGACCTGCATCGATCAAACGAGCGCAGTGACTACGCAGATCTCACGGACGAAGAATTCGCGAATTTCCGCGCCGTCACCACCACGGGAATGGGAGAAGGTGTCTTTTATCGCAGCTCGTCCCCAGTCAACCCCGATATTGCCCGGAATACATTCGCGGACGCCGCGGCAAAGGAAGCCGGAATTAAAACGATCATGAACCAGGCTGACAGCGAAGAAAGCGCAAAGGCTTATGAGGGTTTCGCCGACAGCTACGTCGCGAAACAAAACGTTATTTACCTTGCCCTTGGCGCAGACATGGCGGCGGATCAGAATCGCGAGGGGTTCGCCGAAGGACTTCGTTTCTTCGCCGCAAATGAAGGACCATATCTAATCCACTGCAATGAAGGACAGGATCGAACCGGTTTCACGGTCGCAATCCTTGAATCGCTGATGGGCGCATCTCTTGACGAAATTATCGCTGATTACATGATGACCTTTGAGAACTTCTATGGAGTTGAAAAAGGCTCGAAGCAATATGAAGTGATTTCAAATAATATTGTCAAGAACCTTAAAGTTGCGTTCTCAGTTGACAGCTTATATGATTTGAATCTTTCGGAAGCCGCTGAAGCATATCTTCAGGGAATCGGGCTGAGCGCGGATGAAGTCGCCGCGATCAGAGCGAAACTTAGTACAAAATAGTCTGAGCTGCTGGGGAGGGAAGCCGCCAACAACGGCTTTCCTCCTTTCACTCTTTCCAAAATTAATCATCCCATGATACAATGACGTTGCTCTTCTTTGAGCAACGACGGTCGGCAGTCCCGCACGAGACTTGCCTTGTTTTTTGTGTCAGGATTTTTCAAATCCAATTCCAATCTGCTTCGCCTTTACTGTTATACTCTTAAGTTGGCTCGACGTGATCTTTCGAGCCGTTATCTATCTTTAAACTCCTGTTGGGGCGTACAGGGACGGACCCCTGTACGTTGTGACGGATTCATAGGTCCCATTTCTTTGGAGGAAATTCGTGGAAACAAAAGGATTAGTTGCATTAGGCGGGCTGGTTCTTAAGAGGCCGGAGGAGGCTGTGAAGGCGAGCCTGGCGGCCAACGCCGCCAGAGCTGCGGGCGGTGCGGCGGCGCGTCCTGCGGTACCTGCAGCGGTTCGGGACTATACGGCTTTTGAGATGCTGAAGACTGCGACCTTCTGGAAACTGTTCTTCGCGCTGACACTCGTTTCAACCGTTGGAAATTCAGCTATAAGCTGCGCTAAGGATTTTGCAATATTTACCGGATCGGCTGAAACTCTCG
>DAOUFB010000021.1:0-3448 GCA_034430135.1 Flexilinea sp.
GCAAATGAAAGACGTCTTTTCCCGATGAAAAAGAACGTCCTGGTCTCCATCAATGATAAACTGACATTAATCGACAAATGGACATCCGCCCGCGTTCGCGAACTTGAAGGCAGCTTTGTCCTTTACGCTGATGAAAATGGCGAGCGAGTCATCACGACAGATAAACTCTTTTTCAACACGATTCATCTTTATGATTTTTTAGACGGTCTGGAGCGTCATCTTTTAGCGGAGGATCTTGGTCAATATTTCGGTACCACATATGGCGAATGGAATCGTTTTTTTCCATCGGGAGACTATGGAATGAAGTCCAGCCGTGCCTTTTTCGATTTTTTGTATGATTATCCCTACGAAGTTTTTCGGTTTCGTGACTTTGCGTCGGGAATTACAGGAGAAAGCAAAAAATTTATTGACAGCAAAATCCTTTATGGCTGCGAGTTTCATGTCATAAATGAATTCTTCGTCATCGAATGCGGAGTTCAGCCATTTAATCCAATCATCATGCGCTCCTATGGTAAAGTAGATTACTACCATAACTACGAGGAGCTTACGGAGGCGGATTTGAACAGGAACAAGCCATTCGCCCCACTCCTTAGAAAAGTCATCTCCGAGAAAAAAATCAAACGCGCAACTCGTTTGGATATCTATCTGATTCCGAAAGCGAAAAAAAGTCCAGATGATTCGTTGCTTTCTATTCTTATTCGCGTTGGTTCGATCGGATTAGGTGGAGCTGTTGTCGCTGGGACGTTTTTTATTTTGTTTCGCTCTCGAAGAAAAATTTGAAAACAGATTCGAGTTTTGAAATGAATGAAAAATTCCGATGGATTTATACAACTAAACCTAAAATCAATGTCAGATTAACTATGTTGTAGAGATGATTATTCGAAAAAGTGGAGCACATGAAGCGATCGAGGTTAAGCTGGTTATTTGTAGGAATTATTCCGGTTTTATTGGTTGCCTCGCTCAGCCATCCGAATGCACTGTTGAAAGCTGGTGTAAACGGGTTTTTGCTCGGCTGCGTCGGATGCGCGGTAAGTTTCTGGACGGTGCAATTCCTGTCGGAACGGATTCAGAACAGGGTGCTTCTCATGCGCCTGATTGCGGGTGAATCGCGTGTGCGCGCTGCGAATCGGCAGAGGATTATCCCCAACCTGCAAAATCAGGAACGAATGGCAAATCCGGATAAGTACAGGAACATCAGCACGGATCAGATTCCGTATGATTATCGAAAAATTTCGCAGAATGAAAGCTTTATCGCCGCGGTTAAGGCTGGACTTATTGCCCCAACATCTTTTTCCAAAGAAAAATTTGAAGTTAAACAAAAGCAACTTTTTGCGCAATTGCCTGAAATTGTTATAAACGAAATCATAGATCAACGAAAAAAGAATAAACTAAGACGGTTAGCTTCAAATCAAGGACTAAGACCGACACCTACACCAAATGTTTCGAGTCAGATTTCTCAATATCCCCAAGAGATAATTTATGGGTTTTCAGAGGATGGTCTTAGTAACAAATTAGGATACATGGGCTGCGGAGGTGTCGCTGTCTGTGAAGCAATTACGCAACAATTACTTAAAGACAAATTATCTTTTAAGGATTGCATAAGAAAAATGTCCAAACATATGATTTCAAGTAGTTTTTTTTATCGGAAGGAATACAATCTAGCAATTTAGTTGTATTTGCCAGAGTTTCCGAGGCATTTAAGAATTGATCTTGACTCTTTCGAAAATACGGTTTGGTATAATCCAGAATTATCCTCCGCTGAACGGGCAAGTCACGCTGAATCATTAGGTTATTGGATGATGGTTATTGAGGCAGAAAATGGACTTTAAAAAGCAAATTATTTGGATAATAGCAGTCTGTCTCAGAATTCTTATCCATTTCAGACCAGTCCTTTCAGACTGTTGCCCTGACACGATTCGGATTCAGACGACAGGTTATCCTGTTCACGTTTTTTCCAGTTTAAATGATCATTGCGAAGCGCCTTGCGAAATAAATCTGAATGGAGAGCGTAAAATCGTGCTTCTTTCCGAACAATCCTCGTTGCTCAGTCGTCCGAAAGTTGAGTGCCAAGCGATGGATTTTGGAATCGTTCATCTTCCCAGCCGAAATGTTCCCAGTTCGATCGAAGTCCCGTTTCCGATACGTTCAAAAGATTATCGTTTGGGCGTTTTCTGTGATAATAATTTTGACACTGATTGCAGCGTTATTACCGATCAAGAAAAAGGCAGTTTTAAAAAAATCTGGAAAAATTCGGATTACCCTGATGAGGATGTCATCGACATCATTTTAGCTCCAGACAGAAAACACTACCTCATCATTACCGAACATCATGCCTTTCAGAAAAATGTTTTTACTTCGAAGATATTGATCCGGCTCGGTAACGTTATCGATTCAGAAAGTCAATTAATTCAAATTCCACCCGAAGGTCAATTTTCTTTCGCAACTCCATGGTTAGACACACGGAAATATGATTATTTTTTTGAAAATAAAAATTCGGGTTGGTTTTCTGGCGATTCGATGTGGTTTTCTATCCCTTATTGTATCATGGCAGGAAAATTTCCTTTAGATCAGAACTGCTTCACGCGGATCATCAACGTACAAAACCCAACCATATTCCACGATTTAGATTCAGGCTCAGAGCCTTATCATTGCAACTGGCATGGAGAAAGACCTTGGCTTCTATGCAGAGCGTCTGATGAAATCAACGTTGCAAAATTGGTCGGAAACGATTTAACCGTCTATCGTCACGCTGTAACTCAGATTCAGGTTCGGATTGGTTATTTAATTGACTGGTTTGGAGATTTTATTGCTCCAGTTGGTTCAGGAAGAACATCCCTTTATGACCCCGTCACGGGACAACTTGCTCGGCAGCTTGAGGGAAACCATGTTTTCCTTTATTCGCCCGCTGAAAAACTCCTCATCACAAGTGGAAATAGTACGCTGCTCGAAAATTCAAAGAAGCGTGAAGAAAAGCCACTCTTTTTTTATGATGAGAATTTAGAGCTGCAAGGAAGTAAAAAATACGTATATGATCGCGATTCAAAGTTAATCTTCTTTGAGCCTGTCCCGTCCCAACTGTCAGGACTGTACGATTTTCTCCTTTCCCATCCTTCGCAAGAGATCGACGATTTCCTTATCGTTAACCACTTTGGCTTGGATTACGAGCCTGAACGCAAATACGTTTTGATGGGAAACTGGCTTGCGGTCGTGACCTTTCCTGAACCTTTTATGAACTATCCAAATTTTGAGATGGTGAAAGAAATATTTAATGTGTATAAAAAACCTTGTTATTGCAGCGGAGCCATCGGCTGTAATAACGAAAGCTTGGTAAATTCCATTTCTGACTACTACTTTTTCCCGAAACCAGAGGTTCAAGAATGACTCCTTCACTGATTCTTCAATCTGGCTTCATCGGCACGGCGACCGGATTGCTCATCGTCCTCATCGT
>DAOUFB010000022.1:0-12846 GCA_034430135.1 Flexilinea sp.
GCGGTAAATACCCGTGACGGGACTTTCACCCGTTAGAACTGTGCCATGCCCGGCACACAAATAAAAAAAGCGCCGAGAAATCTCGGCGCTTTTACTACCCATCCCGATTTACGCGGCTTTTTCCGCGAGGTCTCCCAAAATCGAATCCACAAGAATCAGCGCGCGCGGCAAGTGGAAACAGCCCTTAAACAGGTTCCCCTTGCAGGGAGCCTGGGTCGGCGTCCCATCGCGTCGGAGATACCCGTACCATTCGCCAAATTCCGGATCCGCGAAGTGGCTAAACGAATATTCGTCCGCCTTGACGAACCAGTCCCAATATTTTGCCTCTCCGGTCATTTTATAGAGCATCAGCGCGGAAATCATCGTTTCCGTCATCGGCCACCACAGCTTCATGTCATGTTCCAACTGTTCCGGCGGCGCACCGAGCGCGTCGGTAAAGGCTAAAATCCCGCCGAATTCCTTATCCCAGCCAATTTCAACGGCGGCATCGAAAATCGAGGCTGCGCGTTCAATGAGACTTTTATCGCCGCTGAATTCCGCCTGATTGAGGAGGAACCAGACCGCCTCAATCGTGTGTCCCGGATTGATCGTTCGTCCGCCGGCGGCTTCCGGCGTGAATTCGCCGTTCGGTCCGACCGATTCAAGGAAAACGCCAAATTCCGGTTTGTAGAAGTACGTAAAAATGTCGTCCGTTAGTTTCTTCGCCCGTTCCAGGTAGAGCGCTTTGCGTTCCGGGTCGCAGCCGATCAGGACATGCGTCACGTTCAGGAGGATCATCGGTGCGCCAAACGCTCGTCCTGAACGCGTTTCAGCGATGACTTTCGGCGTGATTTTGAATGGATCGTTTTTCGGATCAGTATAAATATCGAACAGAAAATCGTAATATTTCCGTGCCGTTTCGAGAGCCTTTCGATCGCCGAAGGATTTGTATACCTGCGCATTTCCAATAATGTAAAACGTTTCGGAGAAGAAGTAGCGGCGTTTCCGGAGCGGGCGTCCGTCCCGGGTCATCGAGAAGTACATTCGTCCGTCAGCTGGGTCGATGCACTTTTCGTCTAAAAAGCGCAGGCAACTATAAGCGGCGTCTTTCCATTCCTGCCGTTCGCCATAGACGTCGCAGAGAAGCGACATCACCCATACCGCGCGTCCGTTCAGCCAAACCGACTTATCCGTAACGTAGCGTTTTCCGGTACGATCCAAATACGTGCACATTCCGCCGTACTCAGCGTCCATTCCGTTTTTGAGCCAAAACGGGATACAGTCATCTAATAAAGCGGTTCGATATTTTTCCTGGTATTTCAATAAGAGTTCACGATTCATGCGGTTTTTTCCTTTTTTTTGTTCTTTGGCGACCGTTCGATTTATGGAACGATCGCTTATAATCAAGACGAAGTCTGTAACCCTAATTCTATCCTTTTCAGCGTGTGAAAGGCTCATGCATGGAAGAAAATCATCCATTTCAATTCGGTCTAAAACCGTTCATTACGTACCTGGTTCAAAACTTCGGCGTGACCATCTATGTCAATTTGCTGGTTCTATTGACCTCGTTAACGGTGATTGGGATACCGGCGTCTCTCACTGCCGGAAGCGCGGTTTACCTGCGCATTTTCCGCGGCGATCCGTGCCCCGTGCGCGAAACGTATTTCACCGTTTTCAAGCGCGAATTTAAGCGTTCGCTGGGGATTGGTCTGGGGATTCAGCTGGCAATTCTCCTGTCCCTTTACGTCGCGGCGGTTTATTACCGAATGGGAGGAGAAAACGTTTTTCTCTTGATCGCCGCGGTCGTTTGTATTTCACTGTCGCTGATTTGGCTCGCTGCCTCGTTTTACATCTGGATCATGCTGGCGCTCGTTGATCTTCCCGTTCGTGACATCTTCAGGAACAGTCTCCAGTTAGCTTTCCTGCGCGCACCCCAGAATATCATCGGGGTATTCGTCATCCTGCTCGTCGGCTATTTGTATGTTCGGAATTTACCGCTTTCGTTATCCGCCGCGCCGTTCTTCTCGGTCGGATTGACGCTCTTCACGACGACCTATCTCGCGTACAGCGGCATTGAGAAATTTGTTTTGCGCGAAGAGAAATCGAAAACCGACGACGACCATGAGTCGTTTTATCTTCAGCGATAATCACATTTCAAGGTACAGGTACAGAAAACGGGAGAGAGGATAACCTTTCTCCCGTTTTTTTATTTTGCCGGTTTAGCCCTTAACGGCGCCCATCGTAATCCCCTGCGTGAACGCGTTCTGGAACAGGAGGAAAACGATCACGATCGGGAGTGCAGCGAACGTCGCACCCGCCATCAAAGCGCCGTAGTTGGTTGCGAACTCTGCCTGCATCGTCGCGATACCCAACTGGAGCGTCAGATTTGCGCGGCTGGACAGCATGATCAACTGCAGGAAGTAGTCGTTCCAAGTCGAAATGAACGTAAAGATCGCGAGCGCGCCGATCCCCGGACGAACGATCGGAAGCACAACCGATTTGAACATTTCAAACTCACCGCAGCCGTCGATTTTCGCGGCTTCGAGGATTTCGTTCGGGACGGTTTCGCTGAATTGCTTCATCAGGAAAATCCCAAACGGCCAGCCGACGGACGGCAGGATGACCGCCCAAAGCGTATCGTGAATTCCCCAGCTGGAAACGAGCTTGACGAGCGGGACGAGAACGACCTGCTTCGGAAGCGCCATCGCGCCGACAAACATCGAAAAAATCAGGTTCCGCCCCGGGAATTTTTTCTTGGCTAAAACGTAACCCGCGAGAGCCGCAACGGAGCAGACAAGCGCCATGGCAACAAGCGAAATAATGACCGAGTTTCCAAACCATTGCAATGCCGGGTTCTTAAATAACGTCTGGTAATTGGCTATGGTCGGCGAGAAAGGAAACCATTCCGGCGGCAACTTTACTGTGACACGCTGTTGCTTGACCGAGCCGGTAACAACCCAATAAAACGGGAAAACGAAAATAAACGTTACGATCAACAGCAGGATCGTCGAAATGATATTAAAGGGGCTATACTTTTTGTATCCCATGACGAACGCTCCTAATAATCGATATTCGCGTTGAAGACGCGGAATTGAACCGTACTGAAAAGAACGATGAAGATCGCCAGGACGACGCCCATCGCGTTGGCGTAGCCGTAGCGGTGAAGGCGGAACGCGGTCTCGTAAACCTGATACATGATCGTGCTCGTGTTAAAGTTTGGACCGCCGGCAGTCAGCAACTGGATCAAGGAGAAGCATTGAAAAGTATTGATCGTCGTGATCACGACGACGTAGAGCGTCGTCGGCATGATTCCCGGCCATTCAACGTAGCGGAAAACCTGCGCACGGTTCGCGCCATCAATTTCCGCGGCTTCGACCTGTGATTTATCGAGGTTCCCGAGCGCTGCGATAAAAAGAATGATCGGCTGACCAACGGAAGTAGTAAAGAGGACGAGCGCAATTGCCCAAAGCGCGAAACGTTTATCGCCGAGCCAGTTGATATTGCGCGTGATAATCCCCGCGTCTTTGAGAACGTAATTCAAGATACCGGTCAACGGGTCGAACATCCATTTCCAGACGACGATAACCGAGACCGTACCCGTAACAACCGGTAAATAGAAAATTCCCCGGAAGAGGGAACGGACCCAGGCGCTCTTTTCATAGAGCGTGACCGAGGCGAAAATACTGAAAACGACGATCACGGGAACTGCTGCGACGACTAACAGGATCGTATTCCAAAGCGATTTAAGGAAAACCGGGTCGCTAATTAATTCAATATAGTTTCCGATCCCGATCCATTCATAATACTTCATTGTGTAGTTGTAGAAGCTGGTCCACATTCCCTGACTAATCGGGATGATGACGAAGACGAAGAAGAAAATCAGCGCGGGTAATAAAAACAGGTAGGCGGTTATTGCCTCCCGCTGATTCGCCTGCTTCATGGTCATGACTTTATTTGCTTGCATCGGAATTCCTCCGTAAATTTCGAGCGTTGTCCTATCGGACGAAATAAATGATTAGGATTGTGACGGGAAAACGCCCGGTGCGTTCCCTGAAAAAACCGCGGGTAGGTTTTTATCCCCACCCGCAGTTTTGATTGTCCTGATATTGACGATTACTGAGCGTCGGCGTAAGCTTTGTTCGCGTCCGCAACGAAATCGTTCATCGCTTCTTCCGCGGTCTTTTCGCCGGTCAGAGCAGCCTGGAGGTTGCTCCACCACGCCGGCCGCATTCCGGCGAAGCCGTCGATCGTGTTGTAGTACGGGCTGTAATATTTCGTCAGCGAAGCATAGAATTTCATTTCTTCGTTTTCGGGGTACAGATCACCGAAGGACGTTCGGACGGGGAATGCGTTGCTCGCGAGAACGTTCTGCGGTCCAATAACTTCATCATCAGCCATGAACTGGATGAACTTCTTCGCAGCTTCGATCTTGGCATCGTCGCCATTATTGAAGACAGCGAAACCACCGACGTAGTATTCCAAATCCGGGGTTTCATCGTCCGACGGATACGGCATAGCAATGACTTCAACACCATTCTCTTCAAGCGTTGCAGCATGGTTTTTCGCGTTGGAAGGCGTCCAAAGCAGCGTACCAGAAACCGTGCCGGCGACGAACGCTTCAATGGCCGGGGTTCCGGCGTAGGTAATGCCTTCAGTTAAATGACCGGCATTAACTTCGTCGACAACATACTGTAAACCCTTGATACCGGCTTCGCTATTCAGCGTCCATTCCGTCATTTCAGGATTCAACATCTGAGCCGAGAAAAGGTTCTGAACAAACGCGCGCGTACCCTGATCGCCGCCCTGAGACTGGCAGAAAACGATCGGTCCCATCGCGCCTTTTTCCGCCAACGCGGTATTGAGCGCGGTGAACTGTTCGGTCGTCCAGGTGCGGTCGCCTTCGAGGTTGATCAAATCAAGCAGACCTTCTTCTTCGATTAAGGTCTTGTTGTACGCCATGACAAAGGGAAACGTTGAGAACGGGTACATGTAATAGTGTTCGCCGTCCGAGCAGGCACCGACGATATTCTCGTTCGCAATGTCAGCTTTGTACTCATCGGTGAACAGGTCATCTAACGTCGCCAATTTTCCATTCTTACCGTAATCAATGATGCGTCCCGGAGCGTCGAAAAGAACGTCAGGCGCCGTACCGCCTTCAATCGCGGTGGCAATTTTTTCCGGACCGGACTGGAAGTCAATCATTTCGAGCTTGACGGTGATATCCGGGTTCGCAGCCTGGAAAGCATCGATTACCGATTGCTCGTATTTGCCAACAGTATCGTCGACCGTAGCGAATGTCGGGAACGCCCACCAGGTAATTTCAGTCGTCTGAGCCGAAACAGGCAGGACGCTGACCAACATTGCTAAAGCAACCAACACTACTAACAGCTTTTTCATTAAATCGTCTCCTATGGATTTGAACTCATTGTCATTGTATTAATCATTACAATAAACAACAGCCGCATTATAGTTTATTCGTGGGTGTCCATGAATTTTAGCGTTACAAAATTAAGTCACAACTTTTCCGTGTATTAAGTCACGAATTTCAATTGTACGATTAATTTGATCAAAATTCCTTGCCTAAACAATCCATTCTCGGGTAGAAATAGGTTTGAATTGTAAGACGTTTTTTAAGACAGTTCGCTCAACTCAATTTGCTATCTGGAAAAGGAATCTCCCTATGTCGAAGTATGAAACCAATCGCTTTCGCCACGTCACAGTCGCGCTGAATACCCCGTTCGATAAGAGCGGGAACGTTTCACCGGAAGCTGTAAAAAACTTTATCGCATATCAGTATGACAAGGGCGTTCGCTCGTTGTATGTTTGCGGGTCGACCGGCGAAGGATTCCTGTTGACGCTCGCAGAACGCAAACAGGTTCTTGAAACGGTCATGGCAGCCGTTCCGTCCGATATGACGATTATTGCCCATGTCGGCGCAGCAGCCACACGGGAGGCAGTCGAATTAGCTGCCCATGCGGGACAGGTTGGCGCACATGCTACGTCCGCGGTTCCCTGCGTTTACTACCGCCCGGGAGAAGAAAGCATCTACCGCCATTGGACCGCGATTACCGAAGCGGCGGACGTCCCCTTCTTCATCTACAACATTCCTCAGCTGACCGGCTATAACCTGTCGATTCCAATGTTCAAGCGGATGCTCGAGAACGAACGTGTTGCAGGTGTGAAATGCTCCTCGGAATCGGTTCTGGACATTATGAACTTCAAAGAAATCGGCGGCGATGACTTTATCGTTTTCAACGGACCGGATGAACAGTATCTCGCGGGACGTATCATGGGCGCAGACGCCGGTATCGGCGGAACGTATGCCGCAATGCCGGAACTTTACCTGAAGCTCGATTCATTGATTCGCGAACAGCGCATCGACGTTGCGCTCAAGCTGCAGCGGAAAATTACGGCGTTCATTACGCGCCTTTGCTCCTTCGGTTCGCTCTACGGTACGGTTAAGGCAATTATCCAGCTGGATGGCTGCAATATTGGCGACGTCCGTGCGCCGTTCCTTCCGGTCAGCGCCGAAAATCCGGAAGTCGTTCGCCTCTTCAACGACATTAAAGCCGCAATTGCAGAGACGAAGAACTGGTAAGGTGAATCGGATTGAGGATTGCGGTTGTCTCGCCCCATAGAAGTTGGCGAAACTGAGTATCCGCGCATCCAAATGGCTCGGATTTGAATAACCGGGGTGGGCATGAACCCGTTTAGGGTTGATGTCCGCCTCATTTTTTATCGGATTTCAGTATAATTATCCCCATGAAAACAGTTATTCAACGTGTCTCGCATGCCTCCGTCACCGTTAACGGCAATCACATTTCATCGATCGGGTCAGGTTTATTGATCCTTGTCGGTATCCATCAGGGAAACAGCGCAGAACAGGTTCGCGCCATGGCGAAAAAAATCGCCGCATTGAGGATTTTTAATGACGTGGAAGATAAGATGAACCATTCCGTTCTCGATATTCAGGGTGAAGCGCTCGTCGTTTCGCAATTTACGCTCTGCGCCAATACGAAAAAAGGAAACCGCCCGTCCTTTATCGAAGCCGAAAATCCGGAGATCGCCGCGCCGCTGGTTGAGGTCTTCGCTGAAACGATGCGCGAACTCGGCGTCCCGACCCAAACGGGCGAATTTGGAGCGGATATGAAAGTCGAGCTGCTCAACGACGGTCCGGTTACGATCGTTTTAGAAAGCTGATCGGCGTCCGTCGAAACGAATTTGCATGGAAATATCCGATAAGATCGCGAACATTTTAAATACGCTGCCGGACCGTCCGGGTTGTTACCTGATGAAAGATCGTGACGATGGGCTTTTATACGTCGGAAAAGCGGTTAATCTTAAAAATCGTGTCCGTTCCTATTTTCATTCCTCCGCGCAGCATACGCCAAAGACGCGGCGCATGGTCAGCATGATTGACCATATCGAATGGATCGTCGTCGATTCGGAATTAGAAGCGCTGATCCTTGAGATGAACCTGATCAAGAAAAATCAGCCGCCATTCAACGTCCAGCTCAAGGACGATAAGCGTTATCCATATATCAAAATTTCTTTCCGCGACGACTTTCCGAAGATCAGCGTCACGCGTCAGGTGGACGACGACGGCGGGCGCTATTTCGGACCGTATACGTCTGTCTGGGCGGTTACCCAGACGCTCGACCTCCTGCGCCGTATCTTTCCGTATCACACCTGTGATCGAACGCTGACAGGGACGGATCCGCGCGCCTGTCTTTACTACGATATTAAGCTTTGCCCTGCCCCCTGCATTGGGCGGATTACGCGTCAGGATTATCGCGCGTCGATGGAAAACGTCGCATCTTTCCTTGCGGGCGATACCGGCGCGGTTCTCGCGAAGCTTGAAGCACGGATGAACGATGACGCGGAAGCGCTTCGCTATGAGCAGGCGGCTGTCGTCCGGGACCAGATTCGCGCGATCGAACGCGTCGTCGAGCGTCAGCGGATCGTAACCACGGACGACCTTAATTCGGATGTCATCTCGATGGCGCGGATCGAAAACGAAGCCTGCGTTCAGGTTTTCTTTATCCGGAAGGGAAAACTGATTGGACAGGATTACTTCATCATGAACGGTGCAGAAGATGAAAGCGATGAAGAGATCCTGACCGGTTTCATTAAGCAGTTTTACGCAAAATCGGTGAATGTCCCGGAGCGGATGTACCTGCCGATTGAAATCGAGGAACGGCGCATTATTCAGCAATGGCTCGGGCAAAAAAGCGCAAATAACCCGCGGATTCAGCTCCAAGTTCCGAAAAGCGGCGATTCAAAAAAACTTGTCGATATGGCGACGGAAAACGCGATTGAAACGCTGCGCGCCTTGAAGACGCAATGGGCAAATGACACAAATAAACAGAGTCAGGCGTTGGCAGAATTGGAAAACGCGCTCGAACTTCCGCGGACGCCGAACCGAATCGAATGTTACGATATTTCAAATACACAAGGGTCGCTCTCGGTTGGCTCGATGGTGGTCTTTGAACAGGGCGTCCCCCGTAAAGGTCATTACCGCCGCTTCAATATCAAGACTGTCGAAGGTCCGAATGACTTTGACTCCATGACCGAAGTACTGACCCGTCGGCTTAAGCGCTGGGAGTCGGCTCAGGAAAAAGACCAGAAAACGGGCGGGAAAACGGATGAATCATTTTCGCTTCTTCCTGACCTGATTATCATGGACGGCGGAAAAGGTCAGCTCGGACGCGCGGTCGAAGTCTTAAAGGAATTTGACCTTTATGGGCGAATCTCCGTCGTCGGACTGGCGAAGCGCGAAGAAGAGCTTTTTCGCCCCTTTGAATCCGATCCGGTATTGCTGCCGCGCCGATCGGAGGCGCTTTATCTCGTTCAGCGCGTCCGGGATGAGGCGCATCGTTTCGCGATCACGGCGCACCGCAACCGCCGGACAAAAGCGGGGCTAAGCTCTCAGCTGGAAAAGATACCGGGGATTGGTCCGGCGAAACGGAAAGCGCTCCTGAAGAAATTTGGCTCGGTCGAAGGTGTTGCTAAAGCGACCGTCTTTGAACTGACGCGCGTCCCGGGTATTTCCGCGGGAAATGCAGCCGCGATCCGAGCTTACTTCGGGGAAGAATGAAGAGTCGTGAAGTGCCGAAATAAATGGGCAGAGAACAGATGATATAAAACCCCCGCGCCGGCGGGGATCATAAAAACCTTGACAATCATACTGAATCCGTTACACTATTAAAACTTATTAAATAAGTATTTTAATTTTGAAAGGAACAAGCCTTCAATGAAAACCAAAATGCAATTAATGTTGGTGTCGCTGGTCGTTGCGATTGTCCTGTTCAGCGCTGTCGTCGCGGCTCAAGAAGCCCCGTCAACAACCGCCGTTGAGACGGTTATTCAGGAAAAAATCACACTGACCGACGTCCTTGACCGTGAAGTCGAGGTCAACGCCCCAGCCGCTTCCGCCGTTATCGCCGGCAAGAAAACAGGCACAATTTCCGAACTTCCGTTCATGTTTGAGCACGGACGCACGGTCACGATTACGGGACGCGGCGGGCAGGACAAAGGTAAATTCCAGTCGCTCCTGAATATCCAGACGCCGGAACTGACCGACGGCGCGGTTGAAGCGGTCGCAGCCCTTCATCCAGACGTCATCTTCCTGAAGAGCTACACGCGCGAAGACGCGGGTATCGCTTTCGAAGAAACCGGCATCCCGGTCGTATACCTGAGCCTTGAATCTCCCGCAGATTATCTCGTCGATGTCGCCAATGTCGGGAAAATTTTCGGCGAAGAAGAACGCGCGGCGGATATTTTAGCCTATTACGCGGATATCGAAGATCGGGCTGCGAAGATTGCCGAAACGATTACGGAAAAGAAAACCGTTCTTCTCCTTCAATACTCGGAATCGGACGGGGCAACCGCTTTGAAAATCCCGCCCGCAAAATGGTTCCAGACGGACATGATCGAAGCAGCCGGCGGCATCCCGGTTTGGAAAGAGGACGCGCAGGGAGTTAAGGGATGGACGGATGTCAACTTTGAGCAGATCGCTGTCTATGACGCCGACGTCATCCTGATCGTCAATTATTTCGCGGATCCGAAGGAAAACGTAGCAGCGCTGATTGAAGATCCGGCGTGGAAAGAACTTCGCGCGGTCAAGGAAGGTCAGATCTTCGCCTTCGGAAAGGATACGTTATCCTGGGACAGCGCAGGTCCGCGCCGCGGATTAGGGCTGCTCTGGACAGTTAAGACGCTCAATCCGGAAGCTGCCGCTGATATTGACCTTGAGTCCGAAATGCAAAAATTCTATGCATGGTTCGGACTGACGCCGGAAGTAATTGAGGCTGAGCTGATTTCCGCGTACAAGGGCGAGTAGTAAAAATCGGATAAAAAAAGGGGGCTCTCCGCCCCCTTTTTTTATCCGACCCAAACCTGAATTACCAATACTGCGGTTCGTCCGCGGTTACTTCCGCGTAATACCAGGTCTCGCCGCGTTTTCCGAAAAAACCAATCAGATAATCCGAATAAAAAGGATTCAACTCCGCATACGGTCGCTGCTGCTGAAAAATAATTTCGTCGAACGCCAGCGGATAGTCGACCCGGTTCAACGCAAAACCGCAGCCATCCTCGCGCTCGTAGAAATAAAAAAGCGACGAATTGATGATCGAATGACCGAACGTCCGAAGGTAGTTATAAGCCTTATCGTAATTCAACTGGCTCATAATCGTCCGGTCGCTGAAAACGACGTCGACCACGTTCGGCTCCGGGTTCACGTCCACGGTCAGGCGCATCGGCAAGAACCAATCACCGCCATAATTCAAAATGCCCCAAAGCTGGTCATACGGGACTTCAACATAAGGGATCCAGATCGAAAAAAATTCATACGCGTTTGAATAAACCGTGACTTCGGCGCGGGTCGGAAGTCCGGCGGCACGGTTTTCGTCCGTCGTGAACTCTGTTCCCGAACTGTACGATTCGCCGTACATCCCATACGCGAACAGGTTGCGCTCGGCGAGCGTTAACTTCATGCGCCCCGTCAGGTTCTCCTCGACGTTAAATTCCGGGGCGGTCGTCTCGAACGAGAGCGGGTTCAACGTCGGTTGCTCTTTCAGCCGGTACTCGTTGTAGTAGAAACCGGCGGGGGGGTAAATCTCTTCCGCGCTTCTCCGTGATTTCGCGCGCCCGGCGCCGGCGACGATTAGATCTGCGATGATTTTCGCCGTATCCTCGGCGTCAGCTGCACCGAAAACAAGAACTTCTTCCCCATCACGCAAACTCGAAAATGCGACGAGCTTTTTCGCACGATCGGTCAAGAAACAACCGTCGTCGCACTTTACGCTCACTTCCAAACCCGACGATTTCAGTTTAAACGAGTCAGCTGTCAAAGCGCTGACCGTCCCGCGAAGCCGAACAATCCCGCCGTTTTGAGCGTCGTAAGCATCCCCCGCATAATCGCGGAACAGATCCGGGTCATTGTCATAGCGAATTTCGTCCCCCATCCGTTCGGCGGAAGTCAGCGGCGATGGAGTCGCGCTCGGTTCAGCCGCTAATCTCGGGAGCGTCGGCAGCGAGGCGATGTTGATCAGCGGCGTCACGGTCGCCGATTGAATCGGGATCGGCGTCGTTCCGGTCAGCGATATTTCGATCCATTCACAACCGCTCACGGCGAGCGCAACCGCAACACACAGCGCTGCCCAAACTCGGTGCGCCTTACGCATCCTCAGCCTCCTCCCGCGCCAAATCAGCGAGCCATGATTGCGCCGACGCATCCGACGCCATGATCCAGGCACTGCGCGGCGAGAGGGAAACGCGTGTCACCATCGGTCCGTCCGGCAGGCAGGATCGCTTGAACTGCTGTGAAAAGAAGCGGCGTATAAAGGTTTCGAGGGCTGCGCGAATTTCGCTTGAGGACGCTTTTTCCTCAAAAGCGATCTCCGCGAAATGGAGCGCTTTCCGCGGCGGATAACCGCGAACCAGAAACGCGTCGATAAAAAAGTCATGCAAATCATACGGTCCGAGAATCGATTCCGTTAACTGCGTCATCGTTTCGCCGGACGCCGGAAGGAGTTCCGGACTGACCGGCGTGTCAAGGATATCGTAAAGAAGGGAGCGAACCTCCGCGTCACCGCTCGTTTCAGCCGCATAGCGGATGACCTCGCGGATCAGCGTCTTCGGTATCCCGCCGTTCACGCCGTACATGGACATATGATCGCCGTTATACGTCGCCCAACCGAGCGCCAATTCGGATAAATCGCCCGTGCCGACGACAATCCCGCCGCATTGATGACATATATCCATTAAAATTTGCGTCCGCTCCCGCGCCTGTGCGTTTTCGTAAAGGACAGTATGATCGGCTGGGTCATGTCCCAAATCAGCGAAATGCTGCATGACGGCGGGAACAATCGAAATTTCGCGAACCGTTGCCCCGAGTGCTTCCGAAAGCCGGATGGCGTTCGACTTCGTCCGGCTCGTCGTCCCGAACCCGGGCATCGTCACGGCGATCAAATCGCTCATGGGTCGTTCGAGCGCGCGGAGCGTCCGTTCCACGACGAGCAGCGCCAGCGTTGAATCGAGCCCGCCCGAAACACCTAAAACGAGCGAACGGGCGCCGGAACGAAGAACCCGCTGTTTAAGTCCCGCTGACTGGATCGATAACGCAGTCGCGCAGGCTGTGCGCAGTGCGTCCGGGTCCGCCGGAACGAACGGCTTGGCGTTTATCCTGCGTGTCAGCGCGGTCGGTCGGACGCTTAAGGAAAACGGGATCTCGCGGAAAAGGCTCGGGATTGAACCGCGTCCGCCGTTCATCTTCATGCGCCGGAAGGTCAATTCATCCACGTCAATTTCGCTCACCGCGACTCCGGTTTCGAACGGCTTCCGCTCCGCTAAAACCGCGCCATTTTC
>DAOUFB010000023.1:0-8524 GCA_034430135.1 Flexilinea sp.
CATGTTCCAACCGGGCATATCCGTCAATCGTCCGAACGAACGGCTAAGCGGGATCAGCTGGGTCAGCCTCTCGACCGCCGAGGGTCAGCGCATCGTGCTTAAACGGGATATTGGCTATGGATTCAACCTCGCCGATGACGACGATTTTTATCTCCGCAACAGCTACTATTTTCACGCGAACGAGACATCCGGTCCGCTGACGATCGCGTTGGACCGGCTCTACCTGACGCGGACGCTGACCGAACCGGAGCCACTGACCTGGGCATCGCGGACGCAGGTCGGCGCTGCCGGCGACGTTGACATTCCATTTCAGTTGGACGAGGTCGAGGCGCGGATCACGCATTACGAAGTTTTCGAGTCGTCTCCGCTTGACGAAAATCACCGTCATATTTTCGTCCGCCTTAAAATTGATGTACCCGAGCGAATTATCGGGATCCGTTTCACGCATGACCCGAAAGTGACCAATTTGGTCACGACCTGCGGGGTCGATCCGACCGACGGAGCATTCGCCTGCGACGTGCCGTTGACGACGACGCTCGATTACGACATGATTCTTTATCCGCTTTCGTTTGAATATCATCTGGATGAGCCGCTCGAGATCCATTGGACGCCGGAACGCTACCCATCCGCGCCGCACGAACCCAGGAGCCTGACCCCGATTGAATACCACCTTTCCGAGCTGTCCGACGCCGCGGCGGAAGAGACCGATCTCGCCGAATCCGTGCAAGCGCTCCTCAACCGAAGTTATCATCTACGCGTAATTCCCGGGTGGTTCGTTCAGAAAAGCACGACCCTCAACGAAATTCCGAACCCGGCTCATCCGGACCTCATCGACCGGACGCTCGTCCGGATTCGCCCCTTCGCCTACCAAAGCGAACTTTACTCAAGACTCGACGACCGTGGAAACGTCGTCGAAACGATTTCTCTTCAGAAATCCCTCGACGGCGAACTCCTGAACGGAACCTGGACAACCGCGGAGGGTCAGATCTCGCTCCCGCTCGGCTATCGTCTCGAATCTTCAAACGCGATCAACACCGGCTATTCGTTCCCTTTTCTGTATGCGAATGACTTTTTGGCGCTCGTCGGTTCTTCCGTTAAGTTCGAGTCGGCGGATGATTGCGCCATGGACGGACGCAGCGCGCGCTGTCTGACTTTTACGCAATCCCTCCTGCAAAACCCGAACGGATCCGCTGAAGGAACGATCCGCCTGCGCTATGCGATCGACCTCGCGACCGGTGAATTGCTGCGTTCGGAAACGGACTGCCAGCGGAGTCCCGATGACACCGAATTAAGCCGCTGCGCCATGACCACGATTGATTCCGAAGCGAAACTTGACGCGCTTCCAGACGACGTTCAATCCCTGATCGACCAATTTATTTTTGAATAAAGGAGACTTGTAAAACCTCATGCCAACCGCAAAATTCCTTTTTCCCGCGAAATTTACCTGGGGGACGGCGACGTCCTCGCACCAGGTCGAAGGCAATAACCAAAACAACAACTGGACACGCTGGGAACAGCAGCCCGGGAATATTCTCGAAAACGCGAGCGCAACGCCGGGACCGGACTGGTGGAACGGCGGAAGATGGCGCGAGGACCTGACCCGTGCCGCCGACGCAGGGCAAACCGCGCACCGTTTCTCGATCGAATGGTCACGGATTCAGCCCACGCCGGACAGCTGGGACGAGAGCGCGATCGAGTTTTACCGTGAAATGATGCGCGGCATGATTCAGCGCGGGTTAAAACCCATGGTCACGCTCCATCATTTTACCGATCCGCTCTGGTTTACCGACGCCGGCGGCTGGCTCAACCCCAAAGCGCCGGACTTTTTCCGCCGCTACGCCGAAAAAGTTGTCCCTGCCTTGAAGGAGCTGACCAACGAATGGATCACGATTAACGAGCCGAACGTCTATACCTATAACGGCTATATCACCGGCGCCTTTCCGCCCGGGAAAAAATTCGCGCTGCGCAGCGCGGTCACCTGCCTGCGCCACATGATCCAGGCGCACACCGCCGCCTACGAGATCATTCATCAGAACCAGCCGGACGCCGCCGTTTCGATCGCGTCGAATTACATGGACTTCCTGAGTAAAACCAACGCAGCATCAGACCGCTGGACGACGACGTTTTTCGACCGCGCCTTCAACCGTTCCTTTTTGGACGTCCTGATGCATGGACATTTCGGCTTCGGACCGATGCGGCTGAACGTAAAAGAAGCGCGCGGAACTTTCGATTTCGTCGGACTGAACTACTACACGGGGCAGCAGGTTCAGTTTTCGACCGATCTGTCGAAAGCGATGAGCTTTCCGGCGGGAGCTTCGCTCAGCGATACCGGCTTCCTCGCGAACGAACCCGACTCTTTCGCCAACGCACTGCGCTATGCGTCGTCGTACGGGAAACCGGTGATCGTGACGGAAAACGGCGTCGAAAACGATGAAGACACGTTCCGGCGTGAATATATCGGCGATCAGATTTACCAGCTATGGCGCGCCGTCTCTTCCGGGCTGCCGATTTTGGGGTATTACCATTGGTCGCTCGTCGATAATTTTGAGTGGGAACGCGGCTGGACCCAGCGCTTCGGGCTCTGGCGCCTCGACGTCGCGAGCGGAAAGCGCGAGAAACGCCCCAGCGTCGATTTTTATGCCGCGATCTGTAAAAAGAATGCGCTCGACGCGGAGGATTTGAAGACCTATGCGCCGATCGTTTTCGAGCGCATCTTCCGTGATTAATTAAAATCGGGAGAGCTGCGCGCGGTATATGGCTCTCCCGAATTTATATAAGAACGCTTTCTTATAAACCCTAATTCGTCGGGGTAATCTTAAAGACCCATGGACCATAAATCACGCCCGATTCAATCTCGAGCATCAGCGCGTAAGCCTCCTGCTTCGTCAGGACCGACGCGTCGTAATCGACGAGCGTCAGCGTTTCGTCGCTGGGGGAAATTAGATTCCCTTCGCGGGCGTTCGGCGCTTCTTCGCATCTCACCACCAGTCCAGCTTCCCGCGCGCGGACATTCGTCTTCACCCGTTCCATCATATCTTCACATGGACTTACCCATTCGCGCGGTGTCGAAAACATCTCTTTGAATGTCACTTCAATCGGAGGATCTAAACGGTATCGGGGGTCAAATTTGTACTTGAATCGGAGACATTGCTCGCCCAAAGCTTCTCCATCAGGTTGGCGGATATTCCAAAGGTTGCTTTCACTTCCCCACCTGTTTGAAGTAACGTCTTTAAACTTAAGCATGTCCGCATCACCATAAAGAAGCCATTCGCCAGAATCAGGGATCGAATGGCAGACGTCGATTTCGACAATCCACTTCTTTTCGGTCTCCCCCGTATCGAAATTGACGACGTCATCCAACCGCTTTTTCAAATTCGTGATCCGAACCGTTATGCCGTTTACCGTCTGTTCGACGAAAGATTTATCGCCAGGATTTGGGAACGATGGATCGAGCTGAGGCGGGCTGTAAGTTGGCATTAATTCCGCTTGAGCAAAACAAGGGAAACTGAACACAGACAACGATACAATCACCGCCATTATGAATGCAATGATTTCTTTTCTCATTTTTTTCTCTCTTTGATTTTCATGATACGCCCGCACAATAGATACCATCAATCTTCGGCACAGGCGGTAAAAAAGAAGACTGATTTACTCGACCGCAAGACTTGACGGGTGTAGCAACCCAGGGAACCATTCCCGTATATACCGTCTCTGAATTACCAACAAGCGCTGGAGAAACAACTGAATAATCGTAACAATAATCCTGACAACCGAAATAAATCGATGCCCCAATATAGCGATTATAACCAGACGTATTCTTCGTTCTTGCCCATTTCGCCTGACAATTTGATGAAATCCGAGTTTGGATAACGCCGCCGCCAATATTATAACTTGATGAATTGCTTACGGTACACTGCATCGTGTTCGGGTTCAAACCTTTACATTCATCTCCAATGCATCCTGCCGCTAAAGTTTCTGTGTACCCAGTCATACAAAACAGAACCAGCATGATAAGAATCATTTTCAACAAAGAACTACGCATACAAATCCCTTTCTCGATTTCCTATTTAACTATACCATCTAAATTATACCATCTAAATGAATTCAGGAAAACCTGCCATTCATGGGATTCATCCTAAGTTTCAGGCACAGCGCTAATTCGTCGGGGTAATCTTAAAGACCCATGGGCCATAAATCACGCCCGACTCAATCTCGAGCATCAGCGCGTAAGCCTCCTGTTTCGTCAAAACCGACGCGTCGTAATCGACGAGCGTCAGCGTTTCGTCGCTGGGGGAAATCAGATAATCTTCGCGTGCGTTCGGCGCTTCTTCGCATCTCACCACCAAACCTGCTTCCCGCGCACGGACATTCGTCTTCACCCGTTCCATCATGTCTTCGCATGGGCTTACCCATTCGCGCGGTGAAGCAACCATTCTGTCAAAAGTAATTATTATCGGTGAGACAAGCGGAACATCCAACCCAAAATAGAATTCGTAACGATTACAACGTTTTCCCAATTCGCGTCCATTCGCAATGATCACATCTCTCAGATTGTAGGTCATATGCCACATGTTTGACGTAAAGTTGCCGAACGAAAGCATATCGGGCTGTCCTAACAGCGTCCATTCACCAGAGTCGGGCATCGAATAACAAGTATCCAACATCAAAACACGCTTCTCAACCTCCCTTCCCGAATCGTCAGGCTGGGTTATCGTAGACAGTTTAATATTAATTAAATCTATCGTTATCCCATTCGTCGTTTGCGTGGCAATAGCTTTGTCGTCTGGTTTTGGGAAACCCGGAATTGGCGTCGGAACGCCTGAATCCGATTCTTTTGTTCCAAAAACTGCCTGGATAATCGCCCAAACAAAAAGAATAACAATTGTTCCAATAAAAAATCGGTGTTTCATTTGTGCTCCTATCGCTCTTGATGAACTGCGGTTGTCTAAGGGATAAATCAGCGTACACAATTGCCTATTTTGATCATCTTTACAAAACAAGCTAATCCGTCGGGGTAATCTTAAAGATCCATGGACCATAGATCACGCCCGACTCAATCTCGAGCATCAGCACGTGTGCTTCCTGTTTCGTCAGAACAGATGAATCAAAGCTCTCCAAATAAATATGTGTATCGAATAACGGGTCGACTCCAAGCGGATTTCCTGTCGGCGTTTCATAACAACCAATCATAATCCCGGCTTTCCGCGCACGCGGGTTCGTTTCAAAACGCTGAATCATTTCAGTACACGGATGAAACCCGCCGCGCGGAATCGTTTTCAACTCGCTGAATTCGACCGTAATTGGCGGAGTAAGAACCGTTTCCAAGTCGAAGGAATAAAAGTAGCGGACGCACTTCTCGCCGTTTCGTACGCCATCAGCGAATTTCTCATTCCAAATATTAAATTTCTCTTCCCATCCCTTAGAAACAACAGATTCCGTCTTCATCATATCCGAAGTCCCGTCGAGGAACCATTCCCCAATGTCCGGGGTCGTGTAACAGACATCCAGAGAAATGACCTGTACCTCTTTCGCTGGCTCATCATAAGATACAATCTGCTTTTCAATGGACCGCTTGATTTTGATAATCTTTACGGTATGCCCATTTACCGTTTGTTCGACTAATGCCTTATCCCCGGGATTCGCCATTGTTAAATCAGGTTTCATATAATCTGGAGTTGCCATGGGTGTTTGCATCAGCATATCTTCATCAGCCATCGCATCAGCGGGTTGTTCGATAAATGCAGGCGAAATCAGGTCCACAGCAAATACAGTCGCAACTGTGGACAATATTACGAGTAAGGTCAACGCCAATTTTAATAATCTCTTCATCAGATCACCTCCTGAAACCTTCCGCCAGATTAATTCTGATTCACTCTCTTCAAAAGATACCATAAAAAAAGCGGCGCATGCGCCGCTTTTTTTTAGTCCCAAACCAGATGAAGTCAAATTCGCAATTCTAAAATGCGACAGTTAATAATTTCTGATTAATTCGATGGGTCACTTTGAGGTAATACGCCAATTCCTCAGCGTTCAAATCCGAAGAATTCATCGCCTCCATCTCTGCGGACATCGTCGAATATTTCCCCATCATCGACGCATAATCAGCAAGCATGGAAACGGCATTTCCAGGCTCATTATATTTCTTCATAAACGCAACATATTCGTCGAAAAACGCTTCATAACTGTCCATCGCAGCCTTGAACGCCGGGTCAATTCCACTCGTCGAGTCGCTAACGGAGACGGCTTCGGATGGAACGGGCAGCTGTGTCTCGGTCGGGACGAAAGTCTCCGTCGGATTCATTTTCGGTTCATCGGTAGGGAAAAGCGAACCCACGGTACTCAACGCATTAGCACTTCCAGCCGCAAGGGTCAGGCTTTCCTCGAAACTCTCCGACTGAGACCTCTTGTGTTGGCTGCCTCGGGATCCAAAAAGACCGATCATTATCAGCAACAGTAAAAACACAACAATGCCGCAGCCCAACTTTTTTCCGAACGATTTCTTCAATTTTGCGCCGCAAAACGGACAGATCCGAGCCGTATCGTAGATCTGATTTCTACAGTTTGGGCAAAACACAACTTTCGGAGTTTTCGACATTCTCTTCCTCAACTTTCCTAAAACTGGATCGATTTTACTTGCCTAAAATATTTCGTTTCTCGGATTCGAATTCTTCCGGCGTCAGAATACCGTCATCCAATAACGCTTTCAATTCCCGCAGCTTTTCAACTTTATTCACGCCAGCTTCGGCAGGATTCAGGTTCGAGCGAACCGTCCGTGACATTTCGCCCGCCATCGCAACGCCCACACCCAGACCAGCGAATCCGCTATCCTGCGCGGTTGCATCACGCATCGCCAGCGCAGTGTGATACTGCATGAATGCATGCATGTCACGTTTCGCCAGCTCAATCTTTGATTGCTCATCTATTAATTTTTCAACATCATCAGGAAGAGAAATTCCCTCGATAAGAACGCTGCTAAAACTGATTCCGCAACCAGCCGCCGCCGTATTCAATAATGTCTGCGTTCTAGTTGAAAGATCTCTGTATTGCGACGACAGGTCGACGACCGACATCGGGGATTCACCCACAGCAGTCGCAAACGCTTCCACCACCATAGAGGACAGATACTCAATAATGTCAAAGGTATGGGTTATTCCCTTCGCGCCAAAAACTTCACGCATGAATAAAGGAACGTCCACGACCTGAAAGGCGAATTTACCGAATGCACGAATTCGAACCATACCAAAATCCTGGTCCCGCTTCATAACCGGAGTCTTAGTCGCCCATTTGTTGTCAATAAACTGTTTGGTGCTGACGAAATAAACATCTGAGATAACCGGCGACGTAAAAAGGAATGGGAACGCTTCTAACTTCGTTAAAACGGGAAAACTCCCAGTATTCAGGGCATACGTTCCAGGGAGCAGAACATCCGCGAGGCGTCCGCCTTTCAGGAACACTGCGCTTTGCCCCTCTCGGACAACAACGCGTGAGCCTTGTTTTAACTCGTTATTACCGCTCTCGCGCCGAAATTTCGAAACAACTAACTTCCCGGTCAGATCTTCAAATTCAATAACGTCAAGAAACTGATCCTTTACCAAATCGACAAGCCCCATTGTAAAACTCCTTCTATTATTCATCGAAGCGGAAGGTCATACGAATCGCGGAATGACCCAAGCGGGATAGCGATTAGATCGACGATCCAGCCAATTCCAAAAAGTCCAGCCGTAAATAAGTACAAAATTCCGGAGCCAGTTTTCCCTACATAAAACCTATGCACACCGAAGTAACCCAGGAAAAGGCAAAGCCAAAACGCTATCCATTTATCTTTCTGGCTGACTCCTGGCATAAAACCTGGGGTATTCATCATGGCAGATTGCTGATTAACGATGACAACCTGTGGATCAGGAGGTCGTGGGTTCGACCCCCATCAGCCTCCCAAACGAACTGGGAAGTCGTTAAGTTTACGAGTAAAAAGCATTCACAAACCTTTTATCTTAAAGAAAAGGAAGGGTTTGTAATGGCTAAAATAATCAAGCGTGACCCACTGACGCATAAAATTGAAAACAGAATAAACATCAATGCGACGGCAATAAGCTTCATTAAATCGCGGCGGTCGACATGCGCTAAAGCGACAATCAATTATTACAACTATATGATCCCGCAGATCCTTGACTGGTTCGCCGCCAATGGTTTAACAGAGTGGGACGAGGTTACATCGGATATTATCCGTTCATATCTCGACGAGCTTAAGGAGCATGGTCATTGTCAAGGTGGTGTTCATTCTTATTTCAGGACGTTACGCGCGCTTATGCGCTGGGTCTGGCAGGAATATGACATCGAGTCGCGAAACCCGATTGAAAAAGTAAAGTGTCAAGACCGTAAACCTGAGCCTATACAGGGAATCACTATCGAAGAAGTGAACCTGATGGTGGACGCCTGCAAGTACAACAAATTCCCAGAACGGGATAAAGCCTTAATCGCTGTGCTCGTTGATACAGGACTGCGCCGCACGGAACTCATGTCCTTG
>DAOUFB010000024.1:0-37818 GCA_034430135.1 Flexilinea sp.
TATCAATGTCGACAGGCCTCCGAGCCGAAGGCGCGTGAGGTCATTGTCGACATTGATTTTAATAAAAAGTGAATATGATCCAACCAGAAATTCGTTTTGAGACACCCTCTTTACGTTAGCTATTTTACGCGATCCGCGATGGTATTCCCATAGCCGAGGAGCGCTTTAACCTGTTCCGGCGTATGTGCTTCGGCGTAGACACGAAGAACTGGTTCCGTTCCCGACGGGCGAATCAGGAGCCAGCTATCGTCTTCCAGAATATATTTAACCCCGTCTTTCGTCGAGACTTCCGCGACTTTCGCACCGCCGATTTCGGCTGGAGCGTTTTTGATGAGGTAGTTCATCATGTCTTTTTTAGCGACCGGACGCGCGAGGCGCAGGTCGATTCGATCGTAGTTGAACACGCCGATTTCGTCTTCGAGCGATTGAACAAGTTCGGAAAGCGTTTTCCCCGATTTGGCGACGATTTCGGTCAGGAGAAGCCCCATGATAATCCCGTCCCCTTCAGGAATATGCCCGCGGAAGGAAATTCCGCCGGATTCTTCGCCCCCGATCAGAACGTCCCGTTCCATCATGTGGTCGGCAATGTGGTTGAAACCGACGGGCGTTTCAAAAACTTCGAGCCCATATTTCCGCCCTAAAACGTCGATCATGCGCGTCGTTGATACGGTTCGGACGAGCGCGCCGGATAAGCCTTTTTCCTCATGGAGATAACGGATCGCGAGGGCTAAGATCTTATGGGGATCGATGAAATTCCCGCGTTCGTCCATCGCGCCGATACGGTCAGCGTCGCCGTCCGTCGCCAGTCCTAAGTTCCCTAAACCTGCGCCAATCGCACCTGCGAGAGCGCCAAGGAAGCGCTTGATCGGTTCAGGATGGATCCCGCCGAATCCGGGATTGAGTTCGCCGCGGATTTCGGTGACTTCGCGTCCCGTACCCTGAAGGAGGTGAGGAATGACGCCGCGTCCCGAGCCGTACATCGAGTCGACCACGATGCGCAAGTCCTTCGCCGCGGCGATTGCGTCGAAGTCAATGAGCGTGCGGATATGGTTTCCGTATTCGAGCATCGGGTTGAACGTTTTGATCAATCCCAGTTCGCAGCCTTTCTCGTAGTCAATCAGGTTCGGACCGCGTCCGCGTGTCTCATTATCGTTCATGAAAACTTCGATCAGGTCGCACTGTTCCGGTAGTGCGGAGCCGCCGAACGCGGATTTCAGCTTAAAGCCGTTATAGCGGGGTGCGTTATGGGATGCCGTAATCATGACGCCGGCGATAGCGCCGAAATGGCGCGTCGCAAAGGAGATAGCCGGCGTAGGTGCGGCGGATTGGCTCAGGTATGCTTCGAGCCCATTGGCTGCGACGACGCGGGCGACTTCTTTCGCATATCGGTCGGAGAGGAAGCGCGTGTCATAGCCGATGACGATGCGCTCCGGGTTGGGGACGGATTCAGTTTTAGATAGTTTGAGCCAGCTTCCGGAGCGGACTGCGTCGGCGACAGCTTGCGAAACGATGCGCAGATTTTCGAACGTGAATGTGTCGGAAATTACGGCGCGCCAGCCGTCTGTGCCGAAATTAATTGCCATAGGGTAAGACCTCCAATTTAACGATTCGAGCGGTTTTCAATTTTACGAAAATCCGCTCTGATTTTACCTTTCTTTTCGATAATTTCCGGCGCTTGACGCTTTTTTCGTCTCAGTGTGGGTGAGGTAGTTCGGTCGCGGCTGACCTAGCTGGGAGTTATTGTCGATGTTGGTAGGGTGATGTTCAGTTTAATGATTTGGAGCGGAACGGGTGCTGTTTTTCAGTTATTATCGATCGACTGGATTTTATACGATAGAATTAGGTCATGTTGTCTGCAAGAGAAAAACTACTTAAATTTATCAGCCTCGAACTGAGCCGCGGCTGCGACAATCGCGCGGTGGTTGGGGGCATGAGCCGATTTTTACCGATATGGAATAAGGAATCCGCTGGCGAAGACCTAACGGAGGAGCAGGATGAAGCCGTGCGCGCCTATTTGAATGGGTATGAAGGGATGGATCAGACGGCGCGCGAGTCATCCGGACAAGCGCTGATTTCAATGCTCGGCGGAACAATCCCGAAACGTGGTCCACAGACGCCGGCGCAGAATTCAGTTCAGCGCAGCGATCGTGAGCGCGAGGCGAAAACGATTTCGCGGACCGATTTTCAGCCTCGGCGCGTGAATCAGGAACGGACCGCCAATCCTGAAAAAAGCACCGGTGACCGCATAGAACGTCCCGCTCGTGCGCAAAGCGACGCGCGGCGCATCGAGGAGCGCACTGAACGGGCGTATTCTCCACGTCCTCAGGAGGAAAAGCCGCGTTTTCAAATTCGCAAAAAGCGTTTGGATGATCTTAAGGTCAATACGGAAGCGCTCTCGAAACCGGTCAGCGTCATTCCTGGAATTGGACCGCAGAATTCGAAGTCGATGGCGAAACAGGGAATTTATTCGGTTCGCGACTTCCTCTACTATTTCCCGCGCCGTTACGACGATTATTCGCTCTTCAAAAAAGTAAATCAGCTCGAATTTGGCGATCAGGTCACGATTATTTGCAACGTTTATCAAGTCGCGACCGTTCGGCGCGGTGCGCACCAGCTTACGGAAGCCATTATCGGCGACGGGACGGGAAAAATTCGCCTGACCTGGTTCAATCAGCCCTGGATCGAACAGCAGCTCAAAGCCGGTACGGTTTACGTTTTTTCGGGAAAAGTTGAAGAATATCTCGGACGCGCTGTCATGAATGCCCCGGATTGGGAAACGACGGACGCTGAGCATCTGACGACGAATCGCATCGTGCCGATTTATCCAACCAATGCGCAGCTTAAGCAGAGTTTCCTGCGCCGTATGGCGTTTAATACGGTCAATCACTGGCGCGAAATGCTGGGTGACTTTTTACCGCCCGAAATCCGCGAACGCGCCAACCTTGACGCACTTCCGGACGCGATTGCGCAGATTCATTTTCCGCAGTCTCAGGAAGAGCTCAAGTCAGCACGGCGGCGTCTCGCATTTGACGAAGTGTTTTTGGGTCAGATTAACGCCATCCGGGCGAAGAACGAATGGCGGCGGGAAGCGGCGGCGAAGTTCCGGATCGATGACGCGGTCATTGGCGGTTGGACGGATCGTCTGGCGTTCCGCTTGACCGACGCACAGTGGCGCGTATTAAATGAAATGCGCGGCGATATTGACTCTGGACACCCGATGAACCGAATGATTCAAGGCGACGTCGGGTCGGGGAAGACGATTATTGCCCTGCTGTGCGCGTTGATCGTGACTTACGGCGGAGGGCAGGCGGTGCTGATGGCGCCGACAGGCATTCTCGCTGAGCAGCATTACAAATCTCTGCTCCAGCTTATCGAAGCCTTTTCGTTCGAGAACAGCGGATTTAATCTAAGCGTGGAGAATACGGCGCTGCTCCTCGGATCAACGAGCGATGCAGAGAAACGACGCATCGCGGAGGAATTAGCGTCCGGCGCCATTCGGTTCGTCATCGGTACCCATGCACTCCTGGAGGCCCCGATCCAGTTCCGGAATCTGGAGCTGGCGATTATCGATGAACAGCATCGTTTTGGGGTTAAACAGCGTGCAGTTTTGCGTTCGAAAGGGGCTGCGCCTCACGTCGCGGTCATGAGCGCGACGCCGATTCCGCGTTCGCTATGGCTGACGATTTTCGGAGATTTGGACGTTTCGATCGTGGACCAGCTTCCCCCGGGACGAATTCCGATCGAAACTCAGATTTTTCCCGCGGTTGCACGGGAACGGGCATGGTACTTCGTCGCGGATCAGCTTAAAAAAGGACGTCAAGCATATATAATTTATCCTCTGATCGACAGCGGGGATGATGCTGAGAAGGATGAAGTCGCGGCAGTGAAGGGATATGAAAAGCTGCGTGATGAGGTTTTCCCGGAAAAGCGGGTCGCGCTGCTGCATGGAAAGCTCAAGGACAGCGAAAAGGAAGAAATTTTAGCCGCGTTTAAACGGCATGAGACGGATGTCCTCGTATCAACGTCGGTCATCGAAGTTGGCGTCGACGTTCCGAACGCAACAGTCATGGTCATTGAGGGCGCGGATCGCTTCGGACTGGCTCAGCTTCATCAGTTCCGCGGACGCGTCGGGCGCGGTGATCAGCAGTCATACTGTATCTTGATCCCAAGTCAGGACGACAAGAACGAAAATGACCGGCTTATTGCGATGACCGAGACGACGGACGGTTTCGTTTTAGCTGAAAAGGATCTTGCGAAACGCGGTCCGGGCGATGCCCTCGGAACCCGGCAGTCTGGTTTGACTGAATTTAAGCTGGCGACGCTCTTTGATTTGGAGTTGATTCAGAGCGCACGGGAAGAAGCAGAGCGGATTTTCGCGGCTGATCCAGACCTGAGCCACACGGAACATCAGGCGCTGAAGGCAGAGGCTAACCGCGTCCAATCCAAGATTCAAACGGATATTAGTTAATCATGAGGCGGACAGGACTATTCCCGGGCAGTTTTGACCCGGTTCATTACGGACATTTGGATATTGCTTTCCGCGCTGCGAAGCTCTTCGATCATCTTGTGATTGGCGTTTATGCGTCGCCGGAAAAAAAGAACGTGACCTTCTCCCTGGAGGAGAGGATTGAGATGGTTCAGGAAGCGGTGCGAAGCTATCCGAATATTGAAGTTCTCGGATATTCTGGTCTGACGGTTGAATTTGCGAAGAAAATCGGCGCTTCGGTCATGGTACGGGGACTGCGCGTTTTTTCGGATTTTGATTATGAGTTTAAAATGGCGCTTGCGAATCAGCAGATCCGTCCGGAGATTGAAACGATTTCGCTGATCACGCATCATTCATTCATGTTCCTCTCATCCTCGATGGTCAAGGAAATTGTCGCGAATCATGGCGACCCGCGGAACATGATTCCGCCGCACGTCCTGCGTCGTTTTCAGGCGAAGTTTTTCGCTGAAAAAAACGATTGAATCAGTTCGCTGCAGATCGGAAAGCTTGGATATAATACGTAACAGCACGTTTGCGGTTTTCACGGAAGGCAGGTGAAAAGTCAATGGATATTCTGACATTAATCGATAAATTAGAAGATTTAGCGAGTCAGGGAACGTCGATTCCGCTGACGAAAAATGTCCTGGTCGACGAGGATCGGCTCATGGATATTATTGATCAGATGCGCGTTTCGATTCCGGACGAAATCAACCGCAGTAAACAGGTCATTGCGCAGCGGGATCGCCTCATCGCTCAGGCAGCCGAAGAGCAGCAGCGCACGCTCGAGATCGCAAAAGAGCAAAAAGAACAGCTCATCGCATCGTCCGAAATTGTGATGGGCGCGAAAAAACGCGCAGAACAGATTCTTTCTCAGGCGACTACGGAAGCCGAAGTCATCAAGCGGGAAGCGGATAAATATACACTTGATAAGCTGCGGCAACTGGAAACGGAGGTCGAGCTGCTGTTGAACCAGATCCGCAATGGGGTTAATCACTTGCAACGGCAGGATGCGGATTAAAAGACGATAAAAAATAGATCTGATATTAACTGCCGATTCGGAATTGGATAAAATTCACTCTTTCGATAAGATCGCCTCATCGAATTGAATGTCCGGAGCTGGACGGCTGAGTTCGAATCGACAGGCGAGGACCACGACCCGAATCTCAATACTGCGATGCCAATCTTTTCACTGCGGTTTTGAGATTCGGGTTAATTAATACGCTGATAGAACGAAATATATTCACTTTTTTTCGAATTGAGCTGTGTCTTATCCGGCGACGAGAAAGTTCAAACAACAGGAACATCAATCAAAATGCACTAAATAAAGACAAGCGGAAAATTCTGAATTCTACGGTGAAAGTTGGACTATATCCGGAATTTTTACAACTTATTACAGCATTACTGAAAATCGATCGGTCTGACCAATAAAAAGGCATGAATTCTTCATTAAATCCTTTCATAAATTAGCGAATTGTGCTAAACTATTTCTTGTAGTATAAGGTAGACCCAGCACCATGTACAAGGTAAGGTGAGGAAAATCCGATGAGTCATATGTATGCACCAACCAAAGGTCGTTTGTTGCCGATCGTTTTTGCGATCCTAGCAATGCTGATCCTCCTGACGCCGACGCTCGTTCTCGGGCAAGGCATGCCGGAGACACATACGTACCAGTTCTATAACGGGGCAACCCTCGTTCGGACGCAGATCGTTCGAAACGGGGAACTGCTCTATGAACCGCCGACGCCGACGACGCCGCCCGGCAAGATATTTGACGGCTGGCGAATCGGGGGAGTTCCGGTTACGTTCGGCCCCCAAACGGTAACTTCGACGCAGACGTTCCGCGTCGATGCAACGTTTAAAGATGGGTACTCTGTTCGTTTCATTTACAAGATCAACGGGGTTGATCGGACGCTGATGACGAAGACAGTACTTCCCGGAACGACGACGGACGCAACCGACGTCAGTTATGTTATCGACAACGCGAGCGAAACGTTCAGTCACTGGTCAACGGCACCGAACGGCGCGCCGTTTAATTTCGGGGCGACTCCGATTAATCAGGATACGACGCTTTACCTCGTGACCAAGCCTGCGGTCACGGTTCGTTTTGATTCTCAAGGCGGATCTTACGTCGATACGCAGTATCTCAATATCGGCGCGCAGGCTCAGGTACCGGCACCGCCGACACGGGAGGGGTATACTTTCCGTCATTGGGCAACAGCTCCGAATGGCGGTACTGCCTATAACTTTTCCACGCCGGTCAATACGTCGATGACGCTGTACGCGGTTTGGAATCCGAAAACGGTCAAGTATAAAGTCAGCTACTATCTTGAGAATCCGGAAGACAGCCGTTATTCGTTTATCGAAGCGAAGGAGTTTACCGGCGTTGTCGGGACGACCCCGAATTTGGATGCGAGTTTCTGGAACAATGCCACGAATTTTATCAACGCGGATCCGGCGGATGGTTATAATACCGAAAAACTGCGGTATGAATTCGACCATACTGTGCTTGATTCGCCCTCGGATGAGGCGCAATATCCGGGGATCAATCCGGATGAAAGTTCGGTTCTGAAAGTATATTTCAAGCGAAGACGCTATACGTTCACGATGATGTATTGTCCTAATACGACCGGTGGTTGTGCCGTTCGGGATTACAAAGTTCTGGCGAAAACAATCTACAAGTATGGTCAGTCAACCGAGCCGACTTATTCCATCGGCTCGGAACACCCCCTCTATTCAGGCTATTCCTGGGCAACGACGGCGAATGGAACTACGTACTTCTCCGGCGCGCCGGAAATGAAAGCGGAAGATTTTACGGTATGGGGACGGTACTCGGGTACAACGTACTATACGATTCATTATCACGAAAATACGGACGCGAATTACTACGCACCAGGGAACTGTTTTACGAAAATCGGTAAGCCGATCCGCACAAGTGACAACCTGTATCAAAGCGGTAACCTGCAATTCACGATTGAAGACTCTGTTCTAATCGAGGGTTTTAAAGTCTTTTTACTCCCCGGCGAAACTCCTCCTGCGGGCGGCGGCGCTGGTCATCCTGTTGTTCGGCGATGGGAACCATTGAATGCTGTTGGGGTTTGTAATGGCATTACGCTCGATTCCCGCGCGCGTCACGGAACGATTTTCTACCGCCGTCTTTCTTACAATGTCAGCTTTTATCGGAACAACGCCGACGGTCTTTTTACCGCGACAAATATCCCGTTTGAAAGCAGTCTCGCTGCCCTCGAAACGCAATACGCCGCGCAGCTGACGCTTGCGGATAAGGTTGAGGGCGGCGTTACGTATCAGTTCGCCGGTTGGTACGATAATTCGGCGTTCCTGGGCGAACCGTATGTGTTGGCTAGCGAGTCGATGCCCGCGCGCGATTTGGCGCTGTACGCGAAATGGGTTCCGAAGCCGATTGAAGTTCGCTATTGCCGGACGATCGAAGGAACGGATTGCGCGAAGACAACCGTCGAGCGAAATCATACGCTTTCTTCCGCTCAGGTTCATGCGATTGAAGATTATAAGATGACACCGGCGGGATACGCCCCTTCTGATTTCAAGGGCTGGTTCCGGAAGACGCCGGACGGAACGCTGATTCCGTTCGAACTTGCGACCGAAATCGTTCCGGCGCCCTATACCCTTTATCCGTATTATTTGGGGAACCCGTTCACCGTTACTTACCAGTTGGGTTCCGGTACGGGAACCGTACCGGTCGATACGCAGCGTTATGCATTTGATTCATACGCGGTTCTTTTAGCGCCGACGGGGATTACGGCGCCGACGAATTATGAATTTTGCGGCTGGAAGGATCAGTCGGACGCGTCGAACAAGACGTATTATCCGGGCGACCTGATCCGCATGACGGACAACAAGACGATGATTGCGTCATATTGTCCTGTGCCGAAGAATACGTCCGTCACCTATCGGAAGGGCGCTGGCGCTGCCGGCGAGCCGGACTTGACGCTGACTTTCCCGGAAAATACAAAGCATATTCTTTTCAATATTGGTACCGGCGGTCAACCTGCCAGTGAGGTGAACTTCACCCGTCCCGGTTACACATTTGCCGGATGGCTCCGCGATGATGGAACGACCTACGCGGCGGGTACGAATGTCTTCCTCCTGAATTTAGGCGCGGTCGCCGGTCAGAACAACGTCTTTACGGCGCAGTGGAACCGAAATTTGACGTCGGTTACTGCAAGGAAGAACTGGAACGGCGGTCCGGCTGCGGCTCATATTCCGGTCGATTTGACGCTGATTCGCCTGGTTGATGGTGTCCGCGAGCCATGGGCGGCTCCTGCACCGACGATCAACCCTGCGGTTGGACCGAGCGATCACTTTGACTATGAGTGGCAGAATCTGGAGACGCATAATCCGAGCGGTAAGTTATACGAGTATAAGGTCATTGAAAACCTGACGCCGGACCAGGCAGCGCTTGCAGATCCGGTCATTACCCAGCCTGACCCGGCGAATCAGCCGTATCATTGGGTCGTTACCAACAACTATAAATCGCCGAAGATTGAGGTTACGGTCACGAAGGTATGGCAAGGCGGCTTCTATCTTGATAAGCCGAATATTCCGATTAAGCTGATCGGGACCTGTCAGGCAGCCGGCGGCGGCACCTGCACCCGGATTGAGAAAGAGGCGACGATCGGTATGACCCCGGGCGCTGGCGTATCGTCGGTCAACCAGGAATTAGATGCTGGCAACTACCGGGAAAGCTGGAAATATACGTTTACGGATTTGCCGAAATACGATCTTTCCGGTGCTGAATATAAGTATCAGATTATGGAAAACTGGGCGCCGGGAACGAAACCGACAGATTGGATTTCAAGCTGTGCGTCTGAGGCAGCCGTAGGGACAGAGCGCTTGACTTGTACGAATACGTATGATCCGCCTTTGGTTCCGACGGATCCGGGCGATCCGGATAAACCGACTCAGGTTGCTGGCGAGGTTACGGGGGTTAAAAGATGGTTGGGCGGCGCTAAGACAGGCTACGCCGATGTGAAGCTTCAACTTAAGCGGCAATGGAAACAGGATTTGAATCAGGATTGTGTTGCCGGCGTGAATGCCTGCGGTCCTGTTGAACCTGCGAAGCTTAAAGCGGCTGGCGAGCCGAACGCGGCGGAGAGACATTTGGTAGCGTTAACGCTTTGTCCGGATCCGAACGCGGCAACCCCTTGTGCGCCGAAGTGGAAGACGGTCTGGAATCAACTCCCGGAACGTGATCAACAGACGGGTTATCCTTTCCTCTATTCCATAATTGAAGTAGATGTCGGAGCGATTCGTCCGTCGAACCCGATCATGGGCGCGTTCGTTCAGGTCGTCGAGGATCCGGATACAACGCCGCTCGAAGTAACGAACAAGTATGTCCCGCCGCTCGTAAATGAGGGCGATCCTGATCCGACAACGAACGACGGTGAGGTTAAGGGTCAGAAGATCTGGTCAGGCGGACAGCTCTCGGAGCATAAGAAAGTCACCTTGAAGCTGACGCGGCAATGGAAACAGAAACCTGCTGATGCCTGCGGACCTGCGAACGAATGCGGATCTGTGGAAGAATACTTCACGCCGCGTGACGATACGACGCCGATTACCGATCTTGTCATCTCCGAAGCCGATGCGAAGGCGTCGAACAGCCAATCGAGGGTTTGGATAGGGTTGGCGATGCGTGAGTTCGCTAACGGTTACATGTATGTCTATACCGTCTCCGAGCTTGAGACCGACGCAGAACTTGCGCCGTACAAGCAGGTTGCCAAGCCCGATAACCTGACGGTCAAAAATCAGTACCAATCCGGCACGCAGACGATTACGGCGGTCAAGGATTGGATCGGCGGTGATCCAGCGGCTCGGCCTCTGTTTACGTTCCAGCTTTGCCGTACGTCCGGATCTGACTTTGCGGTTTGCGGCGACGCGGCCGTCTTAGGTACGCGACCGTCTACGGGGCCGTTGACCTGGGATAATGTAGAGACGCATGATGCGAACGGGAAGCCGTATAAATATTGGGTAATTGAATCGGTTATTCCTGCGAATTACGAACCGGTTAATCGCGGCAATCTGGCGGCGTTAACTTCGGATGAGCGCTTGAAGATTACCAATAAATATAAGTCGCCTCAGCTTCCAGCGTTTGTCGGTGAAATTAAGTGGTGGGGCGACGGCGGTGCGACGACGCATCGGCGTGATACGAACCTGCAGCTGTACCGTTCTCTCGACGACGGATCTGGAACCTGCCAGACGGGCGGTGAGATCGTGGGTCCAGCGGTAAACGTTCCGAAGAATGGTTTTGCCGGCGGCGTTTACACGGTCAGTTTCACAGGAATGGACGAGTTCAATCCGGACGGAAAGAAATATTGCTACTACGTCGATATTGTTGATGGCGGCGGTCCGATTCAGATCGTCGGCGATCCGACGAAGGTCCACTATAAGAAGGTTCGGTCTGAATTGTCGACTGACATGTCAGACTTCGACAACAATGATTTGATCGTCGATCTTCGGTTGTCTCAGCCGAACGTCAAGGTTGAAGTCACGAAGCAATGGGTTGGCGGCGAGAATATGGGACCGCGTCCAGCGGACGTCTACTTCCAGCTGCAGCGCTGTATCCGGGCTGATTTGAATGCGACGACATGCCAGGCGCCATCGACACCTGCGGATGTCGTCGGATACCGCGAACTTTGGACTGGAACCAAGATTACCTGGTACGGTTTACCGTCTGAGGACCCGCTCGGGAATAAATATCTCTATAGCGTCGTCGAAGTTAAGGCGGATGGATCGCCTTGGACTCATGATTATTACACGGCGAATTACGGGTCGGTTACCCTTGGCGCAATGTCGCAGTCGTACACCGTCAAGAACGAATTCCATGGAAAGAAAATCCCCGGCGGTATTACGGGTACGCTGGAATGGATCCCGGATAAAGCCGCGCTCAAGACTTTAGTGACGATTCAGCTTTGCCGGCACAAGGAAGGGAACCCTGGTGCTAAGGAATGTACGGGAACGGCGAATCCGATCGGAACGCAAAGCTCAAAGATGACGGGGAATGTTGCTGATACCAGCGTCAACTGGCCCGAACACGCAGATCTGGTTGATCGTGCACCGGACGGTTCACTGTACGTCTATACGACGGTTCATGACGGACCGGCTTATGACGGAAACATGATGGTCTATGACGTGGACCCGAAGGACCCGGCTCGCCCGCTGCATCTGGTTTACCGCTATGTTCCGCGGACGATCAAGATCAAGGTTGATAAGACCTGGACGAATAAGGGTCAGTTGGTCCGTACGCCTGTTGAGGTAACGTTGTACGGCGGCGCTGCCGGTGCGAACCAGCCGGTTCCTTCTACCGCACTTTCCAATAAATACATGGGAATGGTGGATGCGGATTGTGTAACGACGAATCCGATGGTAATCATGCCGACCGCGACAACACTGGCTGACGTGGCGGATCATACCGTAACGAAATACTGGTGTGTTCCTGCGGACGACGCGAACGCTGCCCCATACAAATACACGGCGAAGGAAACCAAGGTCAATTACATTTTCTGGGAACCGGTCCAACCGACGAATGAAGTCAGTGGTCATGCGGATAATGACGGGCACCTGAATGCCAACGGAGCCTTTGCGGTTGAAAACAAGTTCAAACCGCCGCTGATTAACTACGAAGATAACGACCCGGATTGTCCGCCCAACACTGCGGGCTGTACGCATGACCCGAACGGAGACGACGGGAAGATGCGGCTGAATAAGCGCTGGGTCGGCGGTGCAGGCTTCCGTGTTCCGGTTGCTATTAACTTGCTCCGGAATGAGGACGGAAACCCGGCAAATACTGACTTTGAAGATAATACGATTTCTCCGAAGACGTTAACGCTTGCGGACATGCAGCCGGGTGATGTGGATCTATGGACGAAGGAATTTACCGGTATTCCGGGTATGTCGGAAAATGGTGAAAAGTACATCTATAAGATCGCTGAACTCGTCGTTCCGGTTGGATTCGATAATCCGCCAATATCGCCGGTCATCGACCAGACGACTCGAACCGTGACGAATAAATACAACATTCCGACAGGAACGGTCAAGATTACGGTTACGATTGACGGCGGTAATCCGAGCTCCATTGGAACGAATGTCAAGCTGACTTGTAAATATAATGGCAACGAAGTTTGGGTTTCAAATCCGGAAATCTCCGTCACCGGTTTCTCGGGCGCGAATTGCGCTGGATTGACCTGCAGACGCGAAGTGGTCGTTCCGAACGTTCCGAAGACGGACGATAACGGTAATCCGCTCCAGTGCGAGATCGATCATAAGGATATCCCAGGTTTTGGGAAGACGCCGAGCGATCCGGGTCCGAAACCGTTCCCGAACAGCGGCACGATTGAATTGGGAATCAATTACCAATACCGATCGGACACCGATAAGATCATCGGTACGAAACGGTGGATTGACGGCGAAAGCGACGGTCCGCGCCCGACGGTTTACTTCCAGCTCTGGCGCAAGATTGGCGCGGCAGGCGTTCCGGAACCCGTTCCTGGCGCAGCTATCATGGAACTCATGAATGGCACGCTGACGGTCGAATGGCAGAATGTCGATCTGTATAGCCCTGCGGCTGAGCGGTACACGCATATCATCAAGGAAGTGTCGGATATGAGCGGCATGAATCCTTGGGTCAATCCGAAGTATATCGTTCAGGACATGAATGGTCTGACGGTCGTCAATAAATATAAGATTCCGACCGGAACGATCGTCGGGAAGAAGGAGTGGCGTTATAAACTTCCGATTGAACCGATTCCGACGGTGCACCTGAAATTATTCCGCCGTATCCCGCCTTCCGGCGCATGGCAGGAAGTTCCGGGTCAGCCGGTGATGGATCTTTTAGCGGGAGCAATGCCGTATGAAGTGACTTGGAACGACGTAGAAAAGACGGATTCGAGCGGTAAGGCTTATGAATTTATCGTTCGTGAGGTTGACCCGTTGGGTAATGACTACGTCCCGGATGGGTACGCTAAGATTGAAAACGGAAATGAAGTCGTCAACGAACGGTTAGGTCGACTCTTTGTCTGGGTCACGCCGACGCCGGAATCGTATGAGCCGTTTGAAATTATCGGAACGAACGATGAAATGTCAACGCCGCACTCGCAGATCGTCGATAACGATGATGTCGATCCGACGTATCCGAAGCGGTTCCAGTGGGACAATGTCAAGAAGGCCCGAACAGCTTTCTGGATTGACAGGCTGGATCTTGCTAAATGGGATGTGACGGGAATTGATTGCAAGAGCCGTCCGTACGGTGCTGCAGAAGCGACCCCAGGAACCGATTTCTCGGTTCAGGCAAAACGGACCTTTACGGGTCGGATGACGGGTGAGTTTGCGATGCAGGAAATGCCGACTGGTCGGGATGTTTACTGCGAAATCAAACTTACCAACCTCAAGGCGGCGAAAATCGTCGTCCGCAATGTCACGATCCCGATCCCGGGAAAGACCATCGATCCGCTCGATTATACAACGACGGGTCTTGGTTTCATGCCGTTCACGATGATGGCGAACGGTCCGGAAAAGGTTCAGGAAATAACGCCCGGCGAATTCACGCTGAAACAGACGAAGACCGGCGCGGATTGGGCGGAATGGGACACGATCGATGTCACCGTTTCAAGTTCGATTATCCGTCGGAACCCGCTGATTAGCTTGTCGAGTCCGGCATTTTCTCAGGATGCTGAGCTGCGCTTCAACGTTGTGGATTCAGAAGTCGTAACGATTACGTTCTACAACGTGCCGAAGAACACAATTATGCTCAAGAAGATTACGCATCCGGCGAACGCACCCGAATATTTCGAGTTTGCCGGTGTCTTAGAAGGCCGTGTCCGCCATAATGAAGTTTTGATGCGCCAGATGACTCCGGACGGAAAGTACCATCAGGCGATCGAAGTTCCGAAGGACGGCTGGACGAAACATTCGGTCTGGTGTGTTGAGCGCGGCAACGCGGGATACGTTAACAATTTGGTCACGAGGACCGAGTTCTACACGATGTCAGCATGGTACGGACTGGACGAAGGTGAGACGATTCTTTGTACTTTCGCGAACCGTGGAGTTGGGGAAGAGGACTTCCCGGACATTCCGGATCCGGATATCCCGGGCTTTACGGACTTCCTCCCGCGGACGGGCTTCGCACCAGGACGCGTTACCGAGATCGCGGAACAGCCGGCTTCGAAGCTGTACCAGTCGTCGAACTTGAAGCTGACGATTCCGAAGCTGGGTCAATCGCTGGAGATCGTCGGTGTTCCGGAAACCTCCGAAGGCTGGGACGTGTCCTGGCTGGGCAACAGCGCCGGCTACCTGATGGGAACGACGTTCCCGACTTGGGACGGGAACAGCGTTATCACGGCTCACGTCTGGGATGCGTATAACAACCCGGGTCCGTTCGCCGAATTGAAGAATCTCGTTTACGGAGATCGCTTCGAAATCGAGGCTTATGGAAGAACGTTTATTTATGAAGTTCGTGAGTCAGAACAGATTCGCGCCGGCGACGTCGCCCGCGTCGTGAAGCAGGATGCAATCGGCAACATGACAACGCTGCTGACCTGTGAAGCGTATGATGAGGCTGCGGATAAGTACGAGTTCCGTCGAATAGTTCGTGCCGTTCTGGTTGACACGAAATAAAACGAGAGAGCCAAATATCCGGGTGTTCCGCCGTGAATCGGCGGACGCCCGGCGGGTTCGATTCAATTAATAAGTTAGAGAGAGGGTTAGCGCCATGACTCAACAACGAAAGAAAATAATTTTCTTATTCTTGAGCTTGATTTTGGCTTTCAGCGGCTTGCTTGGGACGTTTAGCGGCGTCCTGGGTCAAGGTACGGTACGCGGTGAAAAAACCGCACCAGGCGGATTCGCCACCAACGATCCGGCGACGATCGCTGATTTTGACTTTACGTACGTGTTAAGGGCGAAGGTAGGTCAGACGATTAAGGAAATTGACGACCATCGCATCGATGACCGTCTCGCGCTGGATCGGATTCAAATTTCACAACCCTACTGGGAGAAGCTTGAATCGATTACCGCCTATCCGGGAGGGGTATCAATTCCATTTCCCGCGTATTCGTCGGCGCCTGGCGCTCCGCAATCAGTCGTCATTGATCGCAGCTTAGACCCTGCGCATGATCCGATTGACTCGGGCGCAGGCACCGGTTCAACGACCCGCCAGTATGAAAGGTATGTGTTTAAGTTCAAAGGCGGCGGTGTGGCACCGACATCGAATTCCGGGGGAATTTACCTGTATTTCAGGCTTGCGGATCCGGCAGTGCCGTATAAGGGTCACCCGACCAAAATTGGGGACAGATGCGGTATTCCGTTCTGCAACCTGAGTCAGCCGATTCCTGACAGCTGTCCGGATCACGAAGCGCTAAATGGAGCGAATCCTAACCCGAGAACTAAGATCCAGCAGAATATTGTTTGTAACTGGGCGGTATTTAAACCGAGTTCAGGCAACAGCGAAGAAGTTAATACGTTCGTGACGCTGAACGATCCAATTCCGATTTTTAGATATAAGAAGGTTGCAGATCTTTCGAATGTCGAAAAGGGTATCACGAGTACCGCAAATTTTCTGTTCAAAATCCAGAAAATGATTTCGACAAAGCCATTCACGAATATGAAGTTTGTCGCGATTCTTCCAAAGGATTTTGACCTTGCCGATATACGCACGAACAACGCAGCCGTGAATGATAAGATGAACACCATCTCACAGGAAACCTTGTCAGGTGGTCGTAAAAAATATGTCTTATCCTTTAACACGTTTACGCGCGGGAATTTGGGAGTCAGTACAAACGATATAACCTTTAGTGTCGAATTTGTTCCGAAAAATACAATTTCGGATACGAATCCCCGTGTTATAACGGGTTATTTGTTGATGGATGACTATACCCGGATTACTGGCTTTGAGGGTTCGTATGAATTATTTGATGCGGCGAATAATCTCGTCGCGACATCAGCAGGCGTCGTTGGAATGTATTCCGGTGGTGTAAACGGTGATAACGGGAACGGAAAGGATCAGTTTAAGGACACTGTCTCGGTAACGGTTAAGCAGTCCAATCCGGGTAAGTTCAAGCAGATCAATTATTTTGACGATAGCGGCTATGAAACTTATAAGAAAATAACGCCTGGAAATAATTACACGTATCGTGTCGAAATCGTCAATGAAACGTCAACTCCGGCGGCTTATGCGGGCGCATATGAGGTCTTTCCGGATGGAACAGACGCGAAATCCTTTAAACCGATTCTGTCCGGACCGATCCAGGGCACTGGAACTTCGGAGTTTATAATCAAGTATTGTTTAAGCCCGAATCCGAGTCCGACGGATCCCAACACCTGTACAAATTGGCAGACTGGGAATGCGATCAATTGGCCGGACGTAACCGCTTATCAAATTTCATTGAACTCACCGAATACGGTTCCAGCTTCTGGCGCAAAGTTCCTGATCACGATGGAGACAGGGAGCAGCGGTGCGGAGGGTTTTGAAACCGCGAAGCATCAGGTTTATTATAAGGAATCTGTCCTGGATCCCTGGAAGAAGAACAAGGTCAAATTGACCGTCGGCATGAATCCGCGCGTCAAGATTACAACCAAGTTTGTTCGGCAGCTGCCTACGGATCCGAATATGGGGAGCGCGAAGGTTAAGGGAACTGCTGTGGGCGTCAGCGGAATTGTCGAAACGACGCTGACTTATCCGCCGGGACAGACGAGCGTCTCGGAAGTCGTTACTTATAATGGGTTTAGCCCGGCTTTTGCCCGTCTGGCATGGACGCTGACTCCAGATCCGGACGCGATATATACGGAGATGAAGACGGAGGGGATTACCGGCGGCGCTGGGACGAATATCTGTGAATTTAACGAAAATACGCCGCGGAATACGACCAATTCAGCGACGCATGACTATGAATGTACGATTCTGTATCAAATTCCTCCGCGCGTCAATAATATTGCCTTCCGCACGGAAAAACACTGGGATCCGAACGTTACGTCGGGCCGCAACGGCTTGGAATTCGAGCTTCAGTACGCGGATCGGGGTCAGACGAACTGGGCAGCAGTTCCGTCCGCAATGCTTCAAACGCAAATGGATCAGTCCTGCGTAACGGTGAACCCCATCGCGCTTACGGGTTCGGGTGCTTCGAATACGGAATCGCAGTACTGGTGCGTACCGGATGGAAAGACCAATACCGATAAGTATGATTACCGAATCGTTGAAAAGGAAGCGACGCCTGGTGCGCTCGAGCGTTGGACGCCGAGCACGGGCGGGATTGCCCCGGTTGACATGGCAGCTGCGGGTGAAGTCAAGGCGACGATCACGAACACGTTCAAAATTTCGGAATATTCCGTTGCTGATCCGTATAACGTCAAGGCGACCTGGGTTGAAGGCGGTCCGAACCATCCGGAGATTTACCTGACGGTTAAGCGATATGCCTCCACGCACTCGGCGACTTGTACGATTTCGACGACGGAAGAGATTGTGACCACCTATTCGATCGGAGCGACACCGGTTACGGATGCACTGCGCAAGTTGAATGACTTCACGCAACCCGGATGGTCGATGCCTAATGCAGGGGATAATCCGCGCAAGTGGGTCAAGACCTTCCCGCTGACTGGTTTGCCGAAGACGGATGAATTCGGCTGTACCTACGATTACTGGATCGAGGCAACGAAGGTCGACGGATCGGATCTGGCTCCGACGGATTATGAAAATTACACGAAGGTCGACGGAGATCGCGGAAGCGGCAATCCGGACGACGAAATTATCATGACCTATATTCCGGAAACGGTTCGGGTCGTGGGAACGAAGAAATGGGTCGGCGGTGGAACCTTGGCTCGACCGGATGTCAAGCTTGGCGTTTACGTCAAGGATCCGAACGATCCGAATAAGCTGATCCTTCCGCACTTGCATCCGAATATTGTTGCAACGCCGTATTACGCAACCTGCCTACCAGCGGCTGCATATCCGACCAGCGGTACGGTTACGGTCCGGGATGGGGATAACCCGGGGAACAACACAGAAGACACAGTTGTCTGGTGTCTTCCGCTCAAGGATCGATTAGGCAACCAGATTACCTATTATGTTGATGAAGAGCTGGGGAACGGCTACGCGGGTGCAGCAAATCCAGCGCTGCCGAGCGGTGTTGATACGCTTGGACAGAAACCCGCGAATTACACGAAATCGTTTGAAAACAAAACGACCGTCGTCAACACCTATACCCCAGAGCCGACGAATGCAGGCGGCGATCCGGCGGACGACGGAAAAGTGATTGCAACCGTGGTATGGCGCTGCGGTGCGGTCGTTTGCCCTGCAACGGTCGCGAAGAGCGATTTAACGTTGGAACTGCATCGGCAGTGGAAATCGGCAAACGGTCCTTGCGGCGGTTCGATTACCTGCGGTACGATGGATGAAGGTTTGACGCTCGCTAATAAGACGGTCACGCTGACGAACGCGGACGCCGCGACGCATGCCTGGAAGGCAACGTGGCCGACTGGCGGTGAAGCTGTATCGCTCCCGAACGCGGATCCGGCAACGGGTATGACGTACTATTACACGGCGACTCCGACGGGCTTTGATCCGAATGTGTGGGAATTCGTCTCTGTCGAGAACCCGGTCAATGGGAATGCGGCGCCGGTTCTGACATTCCGGTACAAGGTTCAGAACGTTGAAGTCCAGGCGAAAAAGGTTTGGGTCAACGGTGAAAATTCGGCGGAAAAAGCCGCCGCGCTCAGCAATATCCGCTTTACGCTCCAGCGCCGTATTAAGGGAGCTGGGGGAACCTGGCAGTCGGCGATTCTGATCAATGAGCCGGGTTATGTAACGACGAACGGGTCGCTCATCCCGGCGAATCCGAACGGCGGCGAAGTTAAGTGGAAAACGCCGAAGACGAACGCGAATGGTCAGGAATATGAGTTCAACGTCATTGAAACACCTGGGACCATTCCGGGATTCGAAATTGGCGTTGTTGCACAACCGAATCCGAACGAACTGAAATTTACGGTCACGAATAAATACATTCAGCCGACCGCTGTCATTACTGTGCAGAAGCAGTGGATTGGCGGTCAGAATGATGCTGCCGCTGGTGCTGCTGCGGCTGGTTTCACGCTGTCCCGATCCTTGGATGGGGCGACTTGGGAAGTGGCTACCGTGACGGCCGGTGCCGGATTGGCTGGTACAAACCCGGCGACGATGACTCGCCCGGCGACCGAATTGAAATGGAAGACTGAGACCCACGATATTACGGGTAAACCGTATCAGTTCAAGGTCGACGAAACGACGGTTCCAGCGAACTTCAAGACGCCTGAAATCGTTCCGCATCCGGAGAATCCGAAGTTGTTTGAATTCAAGAACACGTACGAATCTCCAGCAGCGAAGCAGGTCGGTAAGAAGATTTGGAACGGCGGCGACGCTCTCGGAAACCGCCCGACGATTCAACTCCAGCTCGAACGCAGACCGCAGGGTTCTGTTGCGGCGTATCAGGCTGTTCCGGCGGGTGAATTGAAGACGACCTATCCGGGACAACCGGCAGGCGAAACCTGCAGTGCGGATAACCCGGCTTCTGTTCCGAACGGAACGACTGAAGTGATTTGGTGTGTTGATACGACGAACGCGGATGGTACGCCTTACGAATACCACGTCGCCGAAGTCGCAGTACCGGCAGGCTATACCGCCTCGAACACGGACGCCATGACGATAACGAACAAGTTCGAGGTCAGTACCAATGTCTCGTTTACGGGTACGGTTGCCTGGATTGGCGGTTCGGGTCATCGTCCGGCGAACGTCTCGCTTGAACTTAAACGTGTTCAGGTTGACAACGCGAACGCGGATATTCTGGGAACGGAAGAATTTGGATTCACGCCGGATAAACCGGCGAACCAGGCGTCAACTTGGAAAGCGACCTGGACCGGACTTGCGAATAAAAATCAGGGGTCAGGTCGGAACTATCGCTATTATGTCGACACGTCATGGTCGGATCCGGATTTCGATAAAGTCAAATCTCTCGCGGATCAGACCGTTCTGGGCGGACCGAATACGACGGACACGGTGACGTTCAAGTATAAGGGCGGCGGTACTCTTGTGGGTGTCAAGCGTTGGGACGGCGGATGGGAAGATGCACGTTTTGACGTTACCTTGACGCTCGAGCGGAAAGGCAACGGTCCTTTCGCTACCTGGGAACATGCATGGTTTACAGCGGGATCACCGGAAACGGCTGTTGTGACGCTTCTGAAAGTCGATGCTGCGACGCATCTCTGGCAGAAGGAATGGTCGGATGTCATCACGACCGATGCGAACGGTCTGCCGTATCAGTTCCGCATTCTGGAAGACGTAGTTCCTGCCGGCGCGTACTTTGAAGAAATTGAAGACGGCAACCCGATGATGGTGACGAACAAGTACAAGGCGCCGCCGTACGATGACGGCGACCCAGCGACACCGGATGGGACTTACGTCGGGAAGAAATTCTGGCTTCCGGACAATTCCGTCGCTGCTCCGAAGATTGAGATGCAGCTCTATCGTCAGGCTTATAACCCGACGGTAGCTGGCGGTGTACCGGTTGGTGCAAAGGAACCCGTCGGCGCTGCAGTGGACGTTACGGCGGCGGATAACTGGGAGCATTCGTTCACGGGGCTCGTCAAATACCAGGAGACGACCGGATACGAATATAAGTATTGGGTTGATGAAGTCAGCGTTCCGGCGGGTTTCGTGAAGGTTGTCGACGCTGGAAATACCACGCCTCAACTTGAGAATTACGATAATACGATTTACAACAAGAAGGACGAACTCCCGAATACGGTCACGCTGACGAAGACCTGGCTGAACGTTCCTGGTGGGTATACGAATAACTGTGTCGTGTCATTCAGCTTGCTGAACGACGGCGTACTAATCGATCGTAAAAAGGATGGGTCACCATTAAATCCGGGTGTAAACCCGCAGAGCACGACCGGAACGGCTCAAACGACCTTTAGATGGGAAGATATGCCGGATCAATCTGGCGCCGGGTATTCAATTGTAGAGACGCTGGGCGCGAACTGCGGTTCATTCACCGCCGGTGCTGTGAACCCGACTTCCCCGGAAAAGACATCGTTTACAGCGACGAACACGTATAATTCAGTGCCGATTCCGCAGATCAAGGCGACGAAGATTTGGAAGAATGGTCAGATCAAGCGTACTCGGGTTAATTTCACGCTCCATCGCAAGGCAGGCGCATTAGATGAGGTCGTTCCGGATGCCGAACTTGCGGGCGGAGTGGGTCCCTGTAAGACGACGGCGACGGTCACGCTGACCCCGACCGGAACGTTCCCGACATCATCGGCGATTGAGAAGCAATCTGCTACATGGTGTAATCTGAAACGTGAAACGGACGCCGGCACCCCGTTCGTCTATTATGTAACTGAGGCGTTCGTTAATCCGGCTGACGCTGCGCTTTGGGACGCGGATCCGCTTACGGGTGATCCGACGAATGTGGCGGGCGACGGAATGTCGATTACGAACACGTTCAAACCGTCAAAGACATCGATCGTCATCCATAAGGAATGGACGCATGCGATCAAGACTGGCGAAACCGTCGTGGTGGAAGTCTTCAAGCGGGTTGCCTCTGGCGTCGAAGCGCCGGTTTCGATCGGGACGCACACGTTAGTTGTAGGAAACGCTGAGGTTGGCAATCCGAGAATTTGGACGCTGCCGGCGATTGAGGTTGATGCTGTCAACGAAAAGGGTCAGGATCTTAGCTATACGATCGCTGAAACACAACTTGCCGGCTGCAACGCGCCGACCTACGATGGTCAGGAAACCAATGATATTACGGTCAAGAATTACTGTGATTATCAGAAGGCGACGATTCAGGCGACCGTCAATTGGGTAGGTGTTACTCCGGTCGGAACAGCCCCGGCGGTGACGTTGACCTTCACGAATGATAAGGGACTCCCGTCTCAAACGCTTTCGTACCCGGCTGGCTCAGACCCGAGCTTGATGCAGTCGATTCAGGTGGATGCAGTTGTCCTGGTCGGCGGCGCGGAACAACCCGTTACCTGGCAGGTAAAACAGACGTTTGACATTCCGGCTCAGGCTGACGACTACAATACGACGGTGGCTGCGATTCAGAATGTCCCGCCGTTGACGCTCGGCGGAACGGTTACCGTGGACTTTACGAACACGCGCAAACATGAATTTGATAAGGTCACGGTCCAGAAGGAATGGGTCGGCGGTCCGGCGAACAAACCGGGAACCTGGCTCAAGCTGCAGCGCTCGATTGATAATGGTTTGACGAGACTCGATGTCCCAGGCGCTCCGATTAAGGAAGTCGCTGCGGGAACTGCGGCGACGGTCACGGTTGAGTGGGACAATATCGAGCAGAAGGATATTGGTTCAGGCACTTATTACAAGTTCTATCTGGTTGAAACGGACAATGCCGGAATTGACGCCACCGTTGACGGCTACGACAAGGACCAAACAGCCGAACGTAAGGTTACGAACACTTGGAACGGGAAACCGATTTCAATAACTGCCGAAAAGGAATGGACGGATTCCGATCCGCATCCGCAGATTTGGTTCAAGCTCCTCCGCTCAATCGACGGCGGAACGACCAAGGAAGACGCGGGCGTCCCGGATATGATGGTTCCGGCTGCGGCTCCGTTCACGGTCACTTGGAACAACGTCCCATCGGCAGATGCGACGGGCAGAGACTATACGTTCTACGTCCGGGAAGTTGATAACACCGGCAATGATTTCACCCCAGCAGGCTATGGTAAGGTCGAATCCGGGCTGAAGGTCGTCAACTCGAAATCAGGTATGCTGACGGTTGACCTGACGACCGATCCGTACACGCCGATGCCGTTTGAAATCAACGTAACTAATGGCGGTACGCTCAACTACACGGAACAGATCGACAACGATGCAGCTGACCTGACGCGCGACAATATTGTCAACGTCAATAACATTTTGCCGCAGCCGCATACGGTCAAGATCAATGGCTTGGACACAAGCATTTGGACCGTGAGAGCGATTACCTGTACGGAACGCGCGCTTGGCTCTGCGAGTGGAACTGGCGTCGATCTGGCGATTACGCGCGAACAAAATGGCGGTGAATTAACGGGCAAGTTCGTGATCGATAATATGCCGGCAACCTCAATTGTCGAATGTCACTACGACCTTCAGAGCCGTGTCGGTGGGCAGGTCTTCGTTTCGAATGAAACGGCTGATAATCCGCCGAATCCGCTCCCGGTCTATACGTATGAGACGACGGGATCCGGCTATGTTGGCTTCAACGTTCCGGCGAATGGCGCACCGGATAACCAGGGACTCCTCCCGGGAACTTACACGGTTGCGCAGCAGAATATCAACGGTTGGGTCACGATGGATGTCGTCGTCGAAAGCTCTGACCCGAATCGGAACCCGCTGATCAGCTGGACCGATCGCCCGGCTACCATTGCGGTACCGAATGGAACCGGCTTTGAATCGGCGGTGACCTTCAAGGTCGAACCGAACGACCGTGTAACGGTCAAATTCATCAATGGTCCGGCGAACTCGGTCTTCATTCGCGAGATCAATATCCCGGCGAGTTCAACTCAGCAGTTCGTGATTCATGGATTCGCAAGCGGCATCATCAGCCCGACGAAGTCGATCCTCAAGTCCGGACTGATCCCGAACGGGAACCGGTGGCAGCTGACGCAGGGCGAAGTCAACGATTGGGAACTGGTGGATATTACTTGTACCGAACGCGGTACGGTCGGTCCGCTGTCGACGCTCGTTGACATCCCGAACCGAACCGTCCATATTGGTCTGGATCAGGGCGAAGCGATTACCTGTATCTTTACCAACCGTTCGAACGTTGAACCGGAAGAACATTACGATCCGCCGGTACCGGGCTTCACGGACCTCGATGTCCTGCCGCGCACTGGGTTCGCACCTGGACGCATTACGAACCTCATCGACCAGCCGGCAATGAAGCGGTACGATACATCACCGCTGCGCCTGACGATTCCGTCGATGGACGTTTCGCTCGAAGTCTTTGGTGTCCCGCGCACGGATGGTTACTGGGATGTGACTTGGCTCGGTAAGAACGCCGGTTACATCGAAGGCAGTGCGTACCCGATGCAGGAAGGAAACTCCATCATTACGGCGCACGTCTGGGATGAATACAACAATCCGGGACCGTTCTTCGGACTGAAGGAACTCAAGTATGGCGACCGCTTCATGCTGACGGCGTATGGAAAGACGTATATCTACGAAGTCCGCGAATCGGAACGCATCGCTGAGACGGAAGTTGACCAGCTGATGACGCCGAAGGAATCCGGCATCTGGACGACGCTCATGACTTGTGAAGCGTACGACGAAGGCACGGCACGCTACGACTACCGCCGCTTCGTCCGCGCAGTCCTGATCGAGATTCAGTAAGATTCAATCAACCCGACGGGGACAAACCACAGTGGGGAGTCCCCACCGGGATCACAGAACCAAATAAAAAAAGAAGCTGGGAGACAAAAGATCGTTTCCCAGCTTCTTTTTAGTTGTTCCGTGTCAGCGAGAGAAGTGTGAGATGGATGGCTTTCTCCTGAACCGCAGGCGAGCGGGAGAATCCCCTCAAAGGAACTGTTATTAGATCAAGATGGACGGACTCCCAGAAGCGATAAGCGAACGGTCTGTCCCCGCGTCGCTGCGGAGCAGGGAATCATTTACGTCTCGAAAGGAATGATACAGGACGCTCAATCGCTTAAATTGGAGCGGATCATTTTCCCATCCTGGCAGATCGCGAAATTCCCGATCAAAACGCCGAACGAATCACGGTGTCCCCCAATGAGACATTCGTCATGGTGCTGAATGAGCGCGTCGTTCATTTCAACCGGCAAAACGGCGTCGCAGTTCTGACGATTCAGCAGGATAAAACTCAAGCGATCGAAATCGCGCGGTCGATAGGCTGCCCATGGGTTCGCGCTCGTGAGTCCTTCATCGGCATAAAAATAACGCGGATAAAGGACAATCCCGGAACAAAACGCTTCTGATTCTGAAATGAGCGCTGCAATTTCGACGCGTTTTTGTTCATCGATTTTTGCTTCCGTAAGAAAAGCGCGCGTACCTGCTGCGTTCTCAACGGATGGCTGAATTTCGTCAGGTACGAGCTTTTCGCTTAATGACGGTTGAGCCCCGAGAATGACGGCGAAAACAAGCGCGATGATGACGACGACAGGCGATAAGTTAGAATTGGGCAGATTCTGAGCCGATTGATTGCGCATAGGTGATTCTGGTTTGTCGGCGGAGACCCCCGATTCGACTATCAACGCGCGAAAATATTCGCCAAGCGCTGAAATTCCCAATCCGACGTACACGACCATGAACCAGTCCGCGGGGAGATTAAAACGCCAACCTGAATAACGTCCGAACGCGGAGGAAAGGAGATACAGTGCGCAGCTTGTCCCGATTATCCATCCGCCGCGTTTCCAACTGACCGCGATTCCTAAAAATGCGACGGCGATCAGCGGATAAAAGACGCCCGCCGGTGTATCGTTCATTCTGCGGGCGATATCCTGATAACTTGGGCTGGTTCGCTCGCGCCAGGTGAGCTTTGGGTCGATCCCGAGAGGAAGAACGAGCATGGATTCCGATAATGCTTTCGTCCAATGGTTGAGAATAAAGGACACCGTTTCTCGTGGACGGCTCGTCGCAAAACGAATCAGTTCTGCGCTCATCCGGTCCATAAATTCTTCATCGCTTTCACCTTTGATTCGGGTTGGCTCGTAATTTGGGTCGCCCGAAAATCTGCGCGGGAGTTCAAAGCCATGAATCGACGTATCTTCAAGCGCGAAGGTGCCGGTTATGACGCGGCTGCGAATCAGAGCTGGAGCTAAGACAAGAACTATCGCGCCGCAGAGTCCAATCCATGTAAGAATTTTTGCGCGATTCTCAGGTTTACGGCGAAGGAGAATAGCCAGCATCAGGACAGGCAGGATGACGAGAACCTGTGAGCGGACGAGAGCGGCAAGAGCGAAAACCGCGCCGACGATTGTCCAATGCGAAGTGAACGGGGAACGGATTGAGACGGATGAACCGGATTTCCGGTAAGCCCAGATGGCGCTGTTCAGAACAGCAAGGAACATCCAAAGCATTGGCAAATCCGAAAGGAACATTTTCGATGACGATACGCCGAAATGGGGCGCCATATACATCGTTTTCCATTCGCGGAGCAGCAACAGTGCACCGACGAAAACGCCCGCGAAGAATCCCATACGCCGTTTGGGTGTGAGCTGAACCGTCATCAGGAATCCCAGCGCAGGAATCAGCGCTAAAAATCCGGTCAGGAAGTCAATCGAACGAATAAAATCATTTCCACTCAATCGGAAAAAAACGGAAAGGAGCCAGACGAAAAGCTGCCGCGAGATGACCGCGCTTTTCATTCCTAACCCCATGCTCATGGATTCAGCCCAGACCGCAAAATAAGCGGCGTCCGAAGCTGGGTACGGAAGTCCGCTCGGCTCTGCCGTTTCCATGAAATAGCTATGTTGGAGAACTTCATTCGTCGGGACGGAGATCCAAACCAGCGCTGCTAAGAGCCAGATAAGGAGAAAAGCTGCGAATTTAGAGCCGCGACCGTATTCGGACGGACCGTTCGACCGCGTTACCGCCCAAGAGAGGAGCGAAAAAATCCAGCTGATGATTGCGGCGGCTAAAAGGGCTGATACGACTTGCCCCCAATCGAGCGCGATCCCAGGCGGTTGAAAATCGAAGGGATCCGGTTTAAAACCGAAACGTGTCCGTAAAAAAGCGGGAATTCCAAGGACGCTTAGGAGAACGATGAGCGCGAATCCCGCGAGGGCGAGGAGGAGCTGTTTTCGTTGGAGACGGAACGGACTCGGAAGACGGAGAAATAGCGTGGACCAGAGGGATAAAAAAGCGAACCAGAACCCGAGCGGAAGGAAGCGCAGCGTCAACATCGGCGCTGCGTCAGGAAGCCAATAGATGAAAATCGTCAAAGTTCCGGCGGTCAGAAAAAAGAGCAAGGTGGTAAATTCGCGTAGGATTCCGGTAAAGTTTAGAGACGTCCGCGCAGCGTTTGATTTGAAATTCTGCGGTTTTCGCGTGAAGACCGCCGCCGCAATCGCGAAAACGAGACCCGCTGCAACGATCGCGATCATCGCTAATTTTGGCGCTGAGTAGCCTAAAAGCAGCGCAGACCCGGGCTCAGAACGCTGAGAGAGGAGGGGAAAAAGCGCTGCGATCGAAGCGGCGGCAACCCCGAAAAGGTAAATGTCCCACTTTTTTTGCGTTTTACGCGATAACTCAGCGTCGAATTGAGCATGAGGCGGAATAGTCTCGGTCATAGCGGCGATCCTCCGTGGAATCGTAAAATATTTGATTTGAATTATAAAGCCCTTCCAAACATATTTCTTCACGGGCAAAGAATGAGGCGCGGGCGGATGATATAATTAACTGCTATGGCTATTAAACAAAAGAAGACAGAGAAGACGTTCTCCAGCAGCAAAACGCCCACCTATCGGGGAGATAAGAAACCGGCGATGCGCGAGCGGCGAAAGACGCAGAAGCGTAGCGAATCCGTTCGTTCGACGTGGCGTTTTTCTTTGAATTCGCTTCCGGATCTTTCGACGATTCTAAGTTATGCGCTGTATGCAATTGCGATTTTTCTGATTTTCGCTCCGCCGATCGCCTTTGGGCAGTTATGGGTTGGCGAAGATTCAATTTTTGGACGTTCGTTTGGCGATGGAGCCGTTCGCCTCTTTGGGCAAATGACGAATCTGGGACTTTTCGCGGTTTGTGCGCTCGGGGTTTATCTTTTCATTTGCCTTCGATTCCCCGAAAAAGTGACTTTCCAGTTCCGACCGGTCGCGTTCCTCACGCTTTTTTTCCTCTTCATTAGCTGGATCATCCAGCGTTCGACGACGACGAATCATCCGTTCGAAGAGGTTTCGTACGGCGGCGGGGCTATTGTGGCAGCGGTTGACCAGTTTATGGTGGCGGCGATTGGAACGATCGGGACGGTGTTCCTGATGATGATTCTTGGGCTGGGGTTCCTTTACGTCATTTGGGAGCGGGTAACGCGCTTCCTGCCGGACGACTTAAGCGAAAAATTAAGTTTTACGCGCCGAATTACGGCGAAAGCCAAGGAACTATTATTGATCCCGGATGATAAAAATGCGGTTCCCGATTCGGACGAGCGGATCGAGCTGAAACCGCTTTCCGACATGGGAAAGGTAATCGAAGAAAAAGAGCTCAAATTCCAGGATCGACTGAAAGCGATCCTCAAGCGCAACAAAACTCAATCGGATATGGACGATGCTGTCAACGTTCATGACGATGGGATTGCGGACGGCGGTGAGTCCAAAATGACCGCTGGAACTGACGCATCGGATTCTCCGACGGCGCCGCGACAACCGATGCAGGAGTTTACGCCAACCCGCGCGAAAGCGAATCGGGGAGAAATTGACGCGGAAGATGAGATAATTCATGTCAGACCGTTTGCGAAGCGAGTCGATGCGCCGCCGCTGACGTCGGAGATGGACGCCGAGACGGAAAGTGACGCCGAAATCCTGAACATGGCGGCACAGTTGAATGAAGATACGCCTGCCATGGACGATTTCGCGCGGTACGATTCATCCCCGCTGACTCGGACGGACGGGATCGCTTCGCCGTCTTCGGCTTCGTCTGCGCCGGTGATTGACGGCGCTGAAATTTCCGACGCTCCGGTTTCGGGTCAAACTGCGGCTGCACCCGTGAAAGCGGCGCTTCCGAAAGTCAACGTTTTCGTTGCCCCAAAATTGGAAAATATTCGTCCGGATAAGAAACGTCAGTCGGACAGTATGCGTCCGGTGTCGAATTGGACGCTTCCCGATCCGGAAGTGATTCTCGACCCGGTTCCGGAGAATAACGATAACCAGCAGGATCCGGAGTTTATTCGACGGTCGACTGAAGTGATCGAGGAAGTGCTGCGAACGCAGAACGCGCCGGGGCAGGTTGTTGATATTCGCTGCGGTCCGACGTTTACTCAGTTTGGCGTTCAGCCGGGATTCATTGAAAAAGGCGGACGACAGGTTCGTGTCCGCGTGAATAAAATCGAGAGCCTCGTAAAAGATCTGGAGATGAACCTCGAGGTTCGCCAACTTCGGATTGAGGCGCCGATCCCGGGAAAAACGTATATCGGAATGCAGGTTCAGAACCCGAAGCGTCAGACGGTTCCGCTCCGCGATATTCTTGGCAAAGGCGATTTCCGCAAGTATCGTCAGGGATTGCCGATGTCGCTCGGGATCGATATTAATGGCGATGTTCATTGTATTGATTTAACGCGTATGCCTCACCTGCTCATCGCGGGCGAGACGGGTTCGGGAAAATCGGTCTGCTTGAATATCATTTTGGCTAATCTCCTGATGTATAACGATCCGGATAAGCTGAAATTGATTTTGATTGATCCGAAGCGCGTTGAGCTGTCGGCGTACGCGGGCGTTCCGCATCTCATTACGCCGGTTATCACGGATACCGATAAAAGCAGCGACACGCTTCAATACGCGTTGGGCGAGATGGAGCGGAGGAACCTTTTCTTTCGTGAGATGAACACGCGTAACATTCAGGATTTCAACGCGAAACACCCGGATCAGGCGCTCCCGTACATCGTCATTGTCATCGACGAGCTGGCGAGCCTGATGATGACGAACGGTCCGGAAATTGAGCAAAGTATTACCCGCCTGGCGCAGATGGCGCGCGCGATGGGGATTCACCTGATCGTCGCGACTCAGCGCCCGTCCCGCGACGTGATCACGGGGACGATCAAAGGTAACCTTCCTTCGCGCATCGCGTTCCATGTCCCGTCCAACGTGGACTCTCAGGTGATTCTGGATCGTCCCGGCGCGGAACATCTTTTCGGTCAAGGGGATATGCTCCTGATGACGGTTGAAAATTCGAATTTCCAGCGGCTCCAAGGCGCGTTCGTTTCGACGAAAGAGATTCAGCGTCTCGTCGGTTACTGGAAGACGCAGGCGGCGATTACGCCGTCAAGCGAGCGCGATACTGCCGTGATGAGTAATTTCAGCGCATTACAAGCGATGCTGACGCGGGAGCGGGAAGAGAAAGAGGAAAAAGAACGGGCGGAAGCCGAGGATGGATTCGGCTTTTATAGCTCGGCGACGCAGTCCTACACCTACCGCGATCGGACGCTCGAAAACGCGGACAGTGCGCTCGGAGCAGCAATTCGGACGGCGATCCGGAATAAGCGAATCTCAGCGACGCTTCTCGTTACGGAACTCGAAATCGGCTATACCCGTGCGTCGAAGATCCTATTCCAGCTGGAAGAGTTAGGGATTATCGCCGCTCAGCCGGATAATCATACCAACCCGTGGCGCGTTATTGACGCGGAAATCAACGTGGAGCAGGCGTAACCGATGACCGATATTGAGCTGAATCGCGGTTATTTTGAAATTGGGATTTATCACCCGCTGCATTGGGAAAATGTCGGGACGCTTTGGCGCAGCGCGTACCAGCTTGGCGCTTCGGGCATTTTCACTATCGGGCGCAAACAGCCGCGGCAGCATACCGACCTCTGGCACGTGGACCGGCGCATCCCGTATCGGCGTTACGATACGTTTGACGACTTTTACGCGAATCGTCCGGTCGGCGCACGTCTCATCGGCGTTGAGTTCGGCGGAACTCCGCTCGCATCCTTTTCGCATCCGTCCATGGCGGTTTACCTTTTGGGATCGGAGTCGAACGGTCTCCCCTCCCATGTTTTGGAACGCTGCGACGCGGTCGTTGAGATTGAGTCCGTGAACGCGATGTCGTTCAACGTCGCGGTTTCGGGTTCGCTCGTCTTATATTCGCGCGAAATTCAGCTGCGCCAAAAGGCGTGAAGTGAACCCTGACGCTCGTTTAGCCGAAGTAATCGTCCGGATTTAAGACGCTGGTTTCGTCCTTTCCGGAATCCGTCCCAAATAGTTCTTTCCAGAAATTTTCGTCGTAACGACGAGAGCGGACGGGAAGCGGCATTGGGACGCCATAGCCGAGTAAAAGAACTTCTTCTTTCGGCTGTAAACGCGAGAGCATTCCGCGTAGTGTATCTTTTCCGGATAGACCTGAGAGAACGGCGCTGATGTCGTTATCGTCGCCAAGCCAGCCGGAAATCCGCGTTCCCAGCTGCGACATGACTTCATCGTAAATTTGGGACGGGCGTTGGTCGATGACGAGGAGCGTGACCGAATATTTCCGCATCTCACGGGCGATGACCGCGAAAGACGTTTGATTCGCCATCTCACGATTGAGGAGCTTATGCGCTTCTTCGAGCGCGATGACGAGGGGATAAGGCTTCTCTGCGTTGGGATTCGTATAGCTTTCGTTCGTCCGCCGTTCCCATTCGCTCCGAATCAGCCGCGTCAGGATATTCGTGACCAGCAGGTAATCCAGATCGGACTCATAACCCCCGAACGAGAGGATGACCGAATGCCCTTTGGACAGCGTCTGGATGATCTCTTCGACGGGTTTTCCTGCGACGTTGGGACGGATATAGGGCTTATCGAAAACTTTCCCGAGCTTATTATAGAGCGAGGTGACTGCGTTTTCGTTGAGCTTCTGCCCCTGCGCCCAGTCGACGAGCGCGTCGTCCCCGCTTCGTCCCATCTCTTTAAACTTCTCGAACCAGCTGCGCCCGAATTGATTATGGAGGTGATGAAGCGTTGTGCCGGTCGTGTCGCGCAAATTCAGCTCCCCTGCCAGCATTTCAATGTCGGCGGGTTGAATATCGGTGGTTTGCAGGACGAGGTCGATATCAACCTTGTTCCCATGGATAGATTTTCCGGTTCCCAGCCCGACGACCTTGACCGTTGACGGAAATTTATCTTTCAAGCCGGGAACCTTAACCCCTGTATCCGGCGACCAGTCGCCGAACCCATATTCGTTATGCATGTCGAAAACGAGGACAGACGCTTCGCGGCTTTTCATGAGTCCGGCTAAGATGAGGCGTGTCAGGTAAGATTTTCCCGTACCGGTCGCGCCGAAAATACCGCTCGATCGTTCGGATAGTTTCTTAAGGTTGATATGAACCGGATGCCCTTGTTCACGGGTTGCGCCGATGATAAACGAGCTTCCGCTTTTTCCGTTTTTCCCAGCCGCATTGAAAATCGCTTCCACGTCGAAGCGCGATGCGAGAAAGACGGGCGCGTGATGAGCCGGAACGGTCTTAATTGGCATGACATTCGTGTTTTCGATGTCCTGCGGGCGGTAATCCGGGGCGTCAATGTCTCCGCCCGTTTCTTGCATGAGGACGGGCATGACCTCCAAAAGTGTGTACAGCGCTTTTTCGTTCAGAATTGATGCGTAGACGGGTTTCAACCGTGCGTCAGCGCGCTCGAGCGCGAACCGAGGATCGGACGCTTCGAGCCGAAGATTAACGGTCAGTCCGTAATAACGGACGCCGCAGCTCTCGACGACGATAAAACCGCCTTCGCGGACGGTATTCGACGGAACGGTCAGCCGGACGGTAATCCCTTCTTTCAGACTCCCGCCGACGACGTAGCCGATCGGGGTGCGATTTTCGTTCATGGCTTAGTCCTCCTCGTTCAAGTTGTCCAGGTCGTTCAGCGCGCCAAAGACGTTCAAAAGAACGTCGTAGTTTGCTCCGAAACCGTCGATCAGTTCACGCAACGCGCGTGTCTCCCAATTCGGGTCGCCGAGCGCATGATGCGCCTGAACTGCTTGCTGGAAGTGCGCGGCGATTAGTTCTTCGACCGCGCCTTCGCTGAAGCGGAGGAGATGGCGGAAATAGCCGAATTGACCGTGGCTCGTAAAAGCGACGATTTCATCCTCGCCGCAAATATAAAGTTCATCAAGCGTCAGCGGCGGACGCGGGGGCGTCAGGTGAGAAATGCGTCCGTTGGTGCTCGAGCCAATCCAAAGAATGGAAAGCACGATGGGGACATTTCGGTTATCGCGCGAATCGAGGACGATTTCCGGTGACAGCTCGGGACCGGAAGCGAGCTGCCGTAAAAAGCCGTCTTCTTCCATCCGGATATCCGTCACGAGCCCGAAAATTTCGTCCTGCCCGCGGTTCCCGATTGAGACACGGACGAGCGAACCAAAGGGCGGTATTTCGTTCGTTCCGACGCGGAAAGCGACGGTTGCGGAGCGGAGGTGGCTCGTCAGGATGCGTCCGAAGGGGAGTGTCTTTGTCATGCGTCCTACTTTCTCTTAATAGGGATTGATCAGGTCTTTTGACCGCTGTTTTTCGGATTTATCGCGGAACGAAAGACCACGGCGCGTCATTTCACCGATTAGCCGCTCCTTGATCCGCTCCTTTTCATCATAACGGATCAGCGCGATTTCATGCGCACGCTGAAGCGCGTAGGGATAAAGGACACCGTCGATGATGCTGGATTGTGCGAGGAGGGTTTCATGGAGCGTATCGACGGCTAAAGGATCGTTCGCGACCCAGCTCGGGATTTCGACCCGGGCGATCGCGGTGCGATTTCTTGCGCGGTGCGGCTGTGCGCCCTGAAGATTCAGGTAGAAGAAGAAAACATCGAGCAGCTCCGGATCTTCGGATTCCGGGTTGATCGCCGCCAGCTTGAAGATCGCCGAACGTTCGGTCGGCGCGAGGAGCGGGGCGAAAAGTCCGGCGTCGGTGAGCATCTTGGTTTGCCCTGCGTCCGCCGTCTCAAGATCTAAAACGGTCTGAATCATGCGCACGACGAGGTCAGAACCGGGACGGTCGATATAACCGGCATAGATGACACGGTTCCGTTCGAGCGTTTGATGCGCCAGCTCAAAGCGGCGCCGATCTTCGGCGGGCAAGGCGTTCGAACCGGAGTTAATTGGCTTGCGCTGCTGGAAAACCGTAATCGGTCCATCGGTCAGCGCGACGTATGGTTTCGGTGCATTCGGATCGTCGCTGATCTCGGCGATGAGCGTCCGTTCGTCGCGATCGCGAAGATAAGAAACGCGGTATTCGTCGAGATGCTCCGCTTTCCCAAATTCATCGAGGAGTTCGGTTGATACGATTTCGCGCGGCGTCTCGCCGGAACCCGGTTTGGTGAGGAACATTCCGATATTGAGCAGCCCGAAACGGATTTCCTCATGACGGTTGGGAACGACCTGAGACCCGTCGACGGCTAAAACCGTCCGGGCGCGTTCCGCTGCGTTCGGGCGTGGGAAAGATTGATGAACGGGCTCATCGGTTGGGAGCGCGATATGAATTGTTTTTTTTCCCGCCAGTTTTGCCCGAATGATCGATTCAAGGTCGGGTTTGTTGGCTGCGGCGGCGAACGAATCGCGCAGGAAAGCGAGTTGGGATTCCGTTTGCGACAGTCCCTTGACGGCGTGGTCGCTGAAGGTACGAATTTGTGGGAGGAGTTTGGTGAAATCGACAGGCATCGGTTCTTAACGTTTCTTTCGCATTGCCGCTGCGTGATCTTTTCGCGGTTTTCGTCCGGCGTTTCTCTCGATCTCTCCGATTCTGCTGCTTTGCGGTTCTTATCTGGAAGAGAAGAGATTCTTTTTTCTCTTCTCTTCCAAACTTCACGTTTGTTGGTTTCGAGAGACTCGAAAGGCTAAACTATCGATCTTACTGATGAAGTGCTTCTTTGAGCTCGCGCGCACGACCGGAAATGGAATGGTCGATGAGGATGTTGCCCGAATGAACGACGACCCCGCCGAGGATTTTCGGATCGATCTGGAAGTCGATGACGCCATTTTCCTGAAGCCGCGGCTTGAACTCTTCGGAAATCAGCGATTTTTCTTCGTCGGTCAACGCAATCGCGGTCGTAATTTCGATTTTCGACAGGTCCTTCGGAAAGTCGTCGGTGATCGACGGGAACCTTCCATCCCTAATCCCGGTGAAAAGGCTGATTAAGAGTTGGCGCTGTTTTTCGGGACGAATCGAGAGTTCTTCGCCGATGAGCTTTTTCGCACCTTCGATCGACAGCTCGATAATCTGGTCACGAAGCCGGGACAGCATCAATTCCCGCTCCTGGTCAAGGTAGGCTTTTGTGCTGCGAAGCTGTTTCAGATTTTCGGCGTCAACCTGTGCGCGGTAATCTTCGCGCAGCTTCGTCGCCTGCTGGTTGGCGGTCGTAATAATTTCGGCGGCTTCGGCTTCGGCTTTCTTTTGAATCTCGGCGACGTTTCCTTCAGCTTCAGCAATCATCGTCTTGGCTTTTTCCGCGTTATCGAGACCGGCTTCGATTTCATCCTGCCGTTCCTTGGCGCGTGTCCGAATCGGTGCGATGATGAAACGCGCAATGATAATATACGCAATCATCAAACAAATCGTACTGATTAGGAGGTTGCCAGTGTTAATCCCCAGCGCGGATAATGCTCCGAGTGCTCCCATGATAAACCTGACCTCCCGCGCTTAGTTGTTGAAGAGAATCAGGAACGCGATAACAAGCGCATAAATCGCGATGGATTCAGCGAACGCAATGGCGAGAATCATGGTAGACATGATATTCGTCTGTGCTTCCGGATTGCGCGCGATGCCTTCGAGCGCGGCGCGCCCAATCATACCGATCGCGATGCCCGGACCGGCGAGTGAAATCATAACGATACTGGTGCCAATAAATCTTGCTGCTTGTGCGTCCATGTAAATTACCTGCTTTCTAAACAAAAAGTCTGATCATTATTTATTTATTTATGTTCATGGCGGACTGCCATGTTCATGAAAATCGCGGTCAACATGCTGAAAACGAGCGCCTGAATTAATCCGAAGACGAGCTCGTACAGCTGGAGGAACGTGGTCAGGAAAACCGGAACCATGTAACCTAAAAAGAGCAACAGGATCGACCCGGCGAACATGTTTCCGAACAGGCGGAAAGCGAAGGACAGAACTTTCGCGATTTCTGAGATGAGTTCGAGAAGTCCAACGAAGGTGGTGATGAAGAACTGAGGCAAGTTCCGAAGCTCTTCTGCGATGGCGCTGCCGAGCTGTGCGAAATTTCCACGGCGGATTTCGCCCGCAGCATAGCGAATTTTCGGACCGAGTTCACGACGAAGCCAGTGGAAAAGGTGTCCAATCGCGTCAATCGGCAGGAATTTTGAAAAATAGTGCCATCCGTTCGCACGGACGCCGAAAACCTGAATCAGGATGACCGATCCAATCGCGAGCGAAAGCGTAAAATTCAGCGACGTTGACGCGCCGCGGAAAAAGCTAATCAGCTCGTAGCCCTGTTCCCCGCTTCCCGCCGCACGATTCGTCAGCGCGTAAAAGCCCGGAAGCCATTTTTCCGCGATGGCGCCATGGCTAATCGGTACGACGAGCCCGAAAGTTTCGAAGAATGGGAGGATTTTCGTAACGTTGGCAAAGAGAATATAGATGAAAAAGGTGTAATAAAACGGCATGATTCGATCGCGCCATTTCGGGTCAATCGCGTTTTTAACCATTCCGCCCATCATGTCTAAAATGACTTCGGCGTAGAGGAGAAACCCCACTGGTTTCAGTCCTGGGTTGCGCTTTAGCTCCCGATTGACGATGAGCGCGATGATCGTCAGCAGGATTAAGACGAGGAACGTTGCGACGAAGGTATTCGTCAGGAAAATATCGCCGATTCCCGGAAGCGTCAGAAGCGGGCGCGGAATGGCTTCGCCGTTATGGATGTCGACGAGGAGCGATTCCGGCTTGACTTTCATCAGCGACAGAACAGGCGGATAAACATGCGCGACATAAATGTTTAAAAGAATAAGGATCGCGACAACGACTAAAGTTGGGACGTGACTTCCGCCTTTTTTCGCCTGGTTCGGCGTTGATTCTTTGGGAGTTTCGAGGGCTGGGATTTCAGTCATCGTTAGAAATCCTTTCGGTGTCATGATCATCGGTCGGCTGAACCGGTTCTGAATTTTCGTTGAGTCGGGCGACCGTACGGAGGGCGATCCGGAGGTTGATATATCCGGAAGAAACGAGCCCGACCAGTCCTAAAATCAGGGTCAGGATAGGGCGCGTCCCTAAAACGCGATCGAGCTGACGTCCGATTAGGACCGATACTGAAAAAAGAGCCGCCGAAACGACCGCGATTGCGAGGAGCATCCGTGCGGCGTCTCTCAAAAAACGGAGATCTAATTCGATTGTTCCGAAAACTCTTTTCTCATTCTTGCCCATTTTTCAACTTGGCGCTGTCGGAGAAATTCATTCGAGGCTTGAGCCTTTGAATGTCGTTTATGACCCGGCTACCAGCGTTCCTGATATTATACCGATTTTTCGAGAGGAATACGATCTAAACGTGAGATAATCGGGTAAAATGAGCGGGTATTTTGCTGGATTGGACGAATGTGATATAATCTGACCCGCAGGGCATGGAGAGATAGCGTAGTTGGCCTAACGCGCGCGCCTGGAAAGCGCGTATACTGAAAGGTATCGTGG